>JBDHZN010000167.1:0-8176 GCA_039811845.1 Micropruina sp.
TCGGGCTCGGGGAGATTCAGGATCAGCCGCACGGTCCGCGGCATGGTTGGCAGCTTCATCTAGCGGTTCATTCCTCGTCGAAGGGATCGGCAGGCGGCGTCTCGGCGGAGTCGGTGTGCTCGGCGGTGGCGAGCCGCTTGGGTCGAGTCACGCTCGCCACGGTGCATCTGCTCAGGTCGGGCCCTGCTCCTGTGGCGTAGACGTAGGTCCGCCGGCGGGTGCCGCCATCGTCGGCTGTCCACTCCTCGGCGCGCATGTACCCGTTGACCAGGACGGGATCTCCGGACCGCAGCACCTCGGCACACCGCTGCGCGAGATCGCCGAACGCCCGCACATCAAGCCAGACGGTGGGTGACTTCCGCTCACGCTCGGCCTGGCCCTGGGTGACCGCGACGCGCATCCGGCCGGCGATGGTGCCGGAGGGCAATGTGACGACCTCGGGGTCGGCGCCGAGGTTTCCTCTCAAAGTGACTTCCATGGGGGGTGGTCCTTCCTCGATCTAGCTAGGTGCTAGCTAGTGTCAGCGTACAGGCGGCTCGTTGCCAGGGCTAGCTTCTGCGAGGTCGGTGTCGTCTTCGCCCCACAGCAGCCATCCGTCGACCTCGGGCTCGTCGGTTGAGTCGGCGTCGGCCTGGTCCAGGTCCAGCTCGACGTTGGGCTCGCTGGCTGCATCGCCTCGGCCGTCGACCAGATCGGGTTCGGCATGCTGGTCCGTCTGGTCCGCGTGGTCTGTCTGGTCATTGCCTACGTCCGACGTGGCCATCGGCAAGGCGCTGAGCGGCCGCCACCGGCTCGTGAGGCGACGTGAGACCGACGTCGGCGGCGGGGTCGCGTCGTCCGGCTGCCAGCGCCGAACGGCTACCAGTGCGGGCCGGACGCCGCGTCGTGATCCGACGCGGACGACCAGCTCGCCGATGGTGAGCTTCCGGAGCACGTTGGGGTGCAGAACGAACCTCTCACCCTGGCGCACGTTGCCCTGGCCGGAGGCGTAGACCTGGTGGCCATCGACGACACTCCGCTCCTCGAACAGCTGGCGCGTCTCGATCAGATAGCTTTCGGTACCCAAGTAGCCGGCGAAGATCTCGGCGTTGACGGTCTGGCGGTGCAGCAGAATCACGTTCGTGTTGGTGACCACGGTCTCGCGGAAACCTTGGCCGGCGAGGTCGAGCGATCCGGCCTCCTGTGTCGACAGCCCGACAGCACCACCTTGGGACCGCACGCGTTGGAACAGGTCGGCAAGGATGGTGCCGCCCAGCGCCGAGAACTCGTCGACGGCCAGGAGGGCGAACCGCTCTGGGTCTCCGTTGGGGTCAAGGTTCCAGTGACGCCGGCCCAGGCGGGCCATGGTTCGGATGAGGTCTTCCAAGGCGAGATTGCCCACCAGCTGCGCGGCGGTGGTGTCCGCGGCTGCGTCGAGATCGAAGAGCACCACGTCGCCGGCCTCGATCGCTTCTTCGAGGTCCAGGCCCGCTCTCGTCTCGCGGAGCACGTCGCCGGCGGCCGACTCCGCGGCGCGCGCCACTCGTTGCCGCAGGCCACTCAGCGACTCTTCCAGTCGCCGCTCGGCCTTTAGTTCCGCTTTGTATGCCTCCCATCGGCCGGCCAGCTCGGCGCCGAGTCGAGGGCACTCGATCTCCAGCACGCTCCGCTGCATCGTCTTTGCCAAGGTGGGGTAGTCCCGTGGCCACCGCTCGGGGTCACGTCTGTTGAGTTCGGTAAGTACCTGGGTCACGAGTTGCAGGTATCTCTGGCCGGCTGCTCGGTGGTGCGGTTCGGTGAAGCCGCCGGCCTCGGCCTGGGCCTCGGCTTCCATCACGGCGCTGGAGATCTCGTGAGCGGTTCCTGCTCGGAGCGGGTTGTAGCGGTCGCTTCCGTGGGCTCCGTCGTGGGTCACATGCCAGAACCGGCGACCGCCGGCCTCCGCGATGGCCCGTAGCGAACGGGTGATGCTGGTGTCGGGTTTCATGTTGACCAGGACGATCGGGACGCGCCGATGAGCCATCGCCGGTCCGGTGACCAGGCCGGCGATCAGTCGAACGAGAGTGGTGGTCTTACCAAAACCTGTGGGCCCGTCGAGGTAGAAGTGGTACATCAACTCACCGACGGTCACGGCGAACGGTCGTCGAGTGGTCTCGTCGAGTCCCAGGTGGATCTGGACGTCTGTCAGCGGAGTCTCAGCGGGCTGGGCGGCCGGCCTCACGCGTGCGATCTGACGCTGCATCTGTCGGCGGTCCTTCGGCGTGTCCAGCGCCTTCTCGTCTCGCCACACCGGGAGGCGTCGCGCGCGTTGGGCCGCTCCCACGGCTCCGATGAACAGGCCGGCGGCCAGCGCGAGCGGCAAGCAGCCGATCACCCAAGCAGCCCAGCTGGTCGACGCCACGGATTGAATCGCGGGCCACCAGCCGGCGAGGCTCTTCGATGCGTGCACGGCTTCGGCGAGGTCGAGATAGGGCCTCAGGTAGGGCCGCACGGTCCCGCTGAACAGCACGGCGATCAGCACCAGGGCTGAGCCCAGCAGGTACCACCGCGGCCGGAGCACCCGCTGTCTGATCAGCACGACGCGGGCGAGGAGGCTCGCGGTCGCCATGAGTGGTTGGGTGACGACGAACAGCCCTTGGGCCAGCCGGACGATCGCCTCGGTGTCGGAGACCTGACTATTCGAGCGCAGCTCGTCAGGGGTGCGGTAGGGGCGGTGCACGCTCGTCATTGGGGACGTCCTTCACTGGTGGCATTCCGGGATAACTGCCAACCTCCGGCAGGAAGGGCTGGGTCCACTCGTGTACCCGTGGACCGGACCACCACAAGCACGCAGCGCAGCGGCCCGTAGGGGCGTGCTTGAGGTGGGAGGACCGGAAGGGCGCAGCGCGACGAGTTGACGCGGCCCGACGGCCGGTGATGATCGAGTGACCAGGAATGAACTACTTCCAGTCCTTGCCCTGGCCAAGGTCGGGGGTGTGTACCTTGGCGGCGCATCTGCTTACCCCGGTAGTCCTAGCACGGTGAGCACCTTCCTGTTGCCTCTCTGAGCGGCTGCTTGACGCGCCACTTCGGCGGCCTTTTCGACGCCTGCGCGAGCGTCGTTAGCGGCATAGTACCGGACGCCTCCGACAGCGTCGTTATCGAGGTGGGAGAGCATCAGGGAGACCAGGCGCGAGTGGGCCTTACTGGCTAGCTCTACTTCGTGCACTACTCGACTCCCTGATGGCGCTACCGTGAGGAGATCGGGATACACGCGGCGCGATTTCGCGGTGGTGTGAACCGTCACCCAGACCGGCGCGTTCGAGCGTAGCTGGTTAGGGGTGTCTTCCCGCCGCATCTCACGCTCGGTCACGAGCTGATGCGACGCCTTGGTGATCATCAGATCAAGAGCTAAGTCCGTCACGAGCTTGTCGTGACGTGCCTGGCCAACTCGGGGCTGATGAACCTGACCTGTCAGGCCGACGGCTCGAAGCCCATCATGGGTCACCCAGAACACGCGGCCGTGTTCGCTAAGCAGGTGCCCGTCGACCAGGAGGCCGGCCTCGATCATCACCGCAGTTCGACGGTTTAGGACGCGCATCGCATCGCTACCACCGGCGACAGCGGAGAGCCAGCGGGACGCCTGGCGACTGGTGACGAAAGGGAATCGTGCGACCCACTCGACCAGCCGAAGATCGCGCGGCGTAATGACGGCCACGAGTCAGATCCCGGCGAGGTACAGCAGCAGCCCGGCGACCACCAGAACTCCGGTGAAGAGCTTGCCGAGTAGGTGGAACACCAGCCGCAGCAGCGCGACGCCGAAGAGCCCCAGGTCGCGGAGGAACTCGCTCGCCGCAGTAGACGCCGAGGGCGTCCGGGCGCCCGCAGACCGCACCGCTGCACGCCGCCGCTCGCGCACCGATTCGCGTCGCTGAACTGCACCGCGGCACGAATCTGCACGACCACTCGGCTCGCTCGCGTAACCCAACGCTCGACGCCCACTCAACTCAATCACCCACTCAACTCATGCGCTTCTTTTGTACCTAACCCTGTATCCATCTTTTACTCACCCCACTTGTGTCTGTCTCCCTGTGCTCTCACTTTGACCACCCATCCTCATTAAGCGAAGCGGAGGGTGGGTGGTCAAAGTGAGAGCACAGGGAGTCCGCTTGTCAGACCGGGGTGAGTTGTACTTGTGAGGATACAGGGTTAGGTACAACCATGGGAATAGGCAGAGCGGTCTGAGCGGCTTCCGGTGGGTGCTCTCGGCTGAGTCTCTGCACCAGCTGTCGCTGGTCTCGTAGACGGGCTATGTGGGCGTGGCGAGCGTGTGGATCGAGCTGTGCCAGGCGGTCGCGGCACTCTGCTCGGCGGGCGTCCTGCTCGGTGCGACTCAGGCCGTGCCACCAGGCGAGCTGGCGCTGGCGGCGGGCGAGGATGCGGTGGTGGTAGGGCGCCTGCCGGGTGGCACGGGCGTCCCGGAGGCCGGCGTAGAACTGATCGCGTTCGGCGGTGACCTGCGCGAGCTGGGCGTGCCAGCCGTCGCGGGTGGAGAGGGGGACCGGGCCGGCGTCGCCGAGGACGTGGTGCGCGTGGAGGGCGTCGAGCTGGGCGGTCCGGAAGGCGGCCTGGCGGCTGCTGGGCGCCGTGGCCCGGGAGGTGTCGAGGTGGAGGTCGAGCAGGGTGGTGGCGGAGCCGGCGGGGCAGCCGTGGAGCCAGCGGGACGGCCTGGGTGTGAGGATTGATGGGTAAGTAAGTGACGCAGCACCCGCTCGCTCTCCCAGAGCCCAGACCCACGCGGCGTCCTGCCGGGGATGCCGCGTCCGGGTCAGGATGCCCAGGTCGACGGCACGGACGCCGGCGGCGCGGATCGTCGGCCGGCTGAGCCCGGTGGCGAGAGCAAGGTCACGCTCACTGAGCGGTACGGGTCGGCGCGCGCTGCGGTCGAGGCGCTCCAGGATGGCCATGAGAACGGTCTCTAGGCTGTGCCTGGACCGTGTGTCTAGCGCCGCGTAAAGAGGCCGCGAAACCGCGATTACAGGCAGCACCAAAGCGCTCAGATCAAGGCCGCTAACGGCCTCCGGAGCGCGCACTCTGGACCACACGTAGCGGTCCCACCACGAACGGCCACAGCGTGCACTCTTGCCGCCGACGATCCCGGATATGAGCGCCCATGCCTGGTCGGCAGTAGCACCGGAATTCGCCAGACGTACCGTCTGGACAAACTCGGCGGCCGAGCGACTACCGTCGCCGGCTCTAAACGGCGCCTGAGGGAGCTGGAAAGGCAGGGATCGTTCTGTAGGAACGATCCTCAGCGGCCCAGCGACGAGCGCGGCCGGACGTGCAACGGTAACCCGCTTAGGAGAGGCCGGGAGAGCGGCGCCCAGCGCTGCCAGGTCGCCGTCGGAAACGGAGGGCGCCGGCGTGGGGCGGCCGGAGCGGTGGGGGGCGCTCAGCGGCCGGATGGCGGCCCGGACGTCGAGCGCCTGGCGAGGAACCTTGAGCTGGGAGCGCCAGGCCTCGATGGCGTCGAGCAGGCCGGACTCGTGATGCCCGGGAATGACCACGAGGTGGTGGCGGCCCGGGCCGCCACCACTGGGCCGTGTGACATGCCACAGGCCGCGCCGGCGGCACCAGCCGAGGAGGTCGTCGAGGACCAGGGCGGCGAGGCCGGCGTGGTCGAGGTCGACGTCAAGAGCGACTACGCCCGGCCGGACCTGGGCCGCCCACGTCGTGCCATGGCCGCGCGCGATCGCGAGCGTGGCGGCCTCGTGGCCGTCGACGATGCCGACGGCGGCGTTGTCCGGGCCGATGAGCAGCATCGGCCCGGTGAACAGAGCGGCGTCGACGGCGCCCAGTACGGGGTCTGTTGGGCGCACGGAAGTGCGTGGTAGCATGCAAATGCCTTCGGAAGAGGCGACATCGAGAGTCGCGGGGTGGTAGCCCGGCTCTCACACACGAACTGAATCGCGGTGAGCGGCCCTGGCAGGGGCCGCTTTCGCGTTGTCTGGGGCTACGTCATCCCGGACCCCTCCCCGAATCGCGCGGCATACAGTGCCGCGATGGCCTCCTCGGTGACCATCCGCAGAGTTGCCAGACGGCCGAGCGGATGGTTGGCCACCAGGTCATCGAGCAGCACTCGATGGGAATGGGACAAGCCGGTGTTGAACTGGACGGTCGGCTCCTTCGCCGCTGCGACGTCGAGTGCCGCGCGTGGCTCGGTGTGGCGTGCGTCGGCCAGCGCGTCAATGGCCTCCTCCAACGCGAGGCGGAGGGTCCGGCCGGCCGCGAGCTCGCGCAACATCGCGCGGTGCCGGGCCGTGAGCCGGGTGTTGAACTGCGTCGCCGGCTGGGCGCCCTCGGCCGCGGACGTCACACGACCACCGAGCGGCGGGGGCATTGACCCCGGCCGAAGGTAGTTGTCGCGACGGTCTGCATAGAGAGATCCTATCTAGTAGCTAGCTAGAGGCGGCTAGGCGCTCGCGCGTCCGTCGTCGAGAGGCAGCGGCGCCTGAGGGGACGTCTTGCGGCCAGGCTTCTGCGGGCCGACGTCCACGCCCAGGATCTTGTACATCGCCCAGGCCCTCATCGTCATGTTGTGGGCGGCGGCGTCCTCAGCGAGCTGGCGGCGCTGCTCCGGGCTCATCCGAATCAGGAAGCTGGCGCTCGTCTCGGTTTGTGCCATGGCTTGACCCTAGGGTCAGCGATATCGGATATGACGCGCGACACGCCCCGTTATGCGGACTCCGTCCCCTGGTCCCGCCCGGGCGACGCGGTATTAGCGTCAAGCGCGGCGAGCGCTCGGCCGGCGGTGGACTTCGACACGCCAATCGCACGGGCGATGTACGCGAGGCTCTTGCCGTCCTCCCGCAAGTGTCGCGCGATCGCGAGGGATTCCACGGTCATGACGGTGGGCCGGCCACCGACCCGGCCCTGCGACCTCGCGTACGCCAGGCCGCGACGGGTGTTGTCGCGGATGACGGCGACCCGCAGCTCGACCAGCGCCGCCATGATCGACATGATCGCCTGGCCCATCGGAGTCGATACGTCGACCCCGAAGACGGGCTCGGTGAGGCTACGCAGGCTCACGCCGCGACGTCCAAGGTCATGCAGGATCTCGATCGCCATGACCTCGGTGCCGGCGATGCGGTCGAGCGCCCTGACCACCAGCGTGTCACCCGCCCGGAGGTAGTCGAGGCAGGCGAGCCACTGGGGCCGATCCTGCACGCGGCTGGATTCTCCGTGATCGATGAACACCCGCTCGCAGCCGGCTTCGATCAGCTCGGCCTCCTGGGAGGCCGGCGACTGGTCACGGGTGCTCACCCGGCCGTAGCCGATCAGCGCCACTGGTCGTCCTCGCCGGTGGCGTCCGGCCGGTCGGCGTCGTCGACGATGAGGGTGTCCCAGGCGTGGAGTTGGTCGACGCACTCGCGCCACATGGCGCGGTCGTCGACGTCGCCCTGGTCGACGTCGAGGTCGTCGAGCAGCTCCTCGTCGTCCGAGTGGTCCTGAGTGCTCCGGACATAGCCGATCTTCGTCATGGCGGACACCTCCTTGCGCTGGACGGTAGTCGGTGCGACCCACAAACGCCGGGAGGGGGTTCTGGGCCGAAAGGGTTTCGGGACGGGTTTTCGGACCGCCCGCCCTCGGCGTGTCGGGCTCTCGCTAGCGGGGGCGGTCCGCAAACGACCGGTTCTGAGCCTCGGCACATTGCGTATAGTCGACTATACTTAGCGAGATGGGAGAAGATTCGCGCCGCCAAGATGCCCTCGCAAGCGTCTACGAACTGGCACAAATGCTCTACGGCCTCCGGGGCCTGGCCGAAGAGGTCGAAGCACTCCTTGCCGACGCGATGAAGTTGGCGCACGGCGAAGGCCTGAGCCAAGCGATCATCGCTGATGCGGCCGCCCTCACTCGTGGGCGGGTGAGCCAGGTAGTAAGGAGCGGCGATGCGATCCAGTCGCGCACACAGCTCCGCGACCGAACGCACCAGGTCTGCGAATGGCCCGGCGACGCCTTGCGGCCATATCGCTTGCGCTTCTCTGGTCGCATGACCATGCCGCCTTATCAGCGCCGGCGCACCACGTCTGGCCGATAACGACCGTTTCTGGACCGCGAACGCCCGCCTTGCTACTAGCTAGTAGCGCGTTCCGTCAGCACACGCTCAGAAAATTTCGTCGATTCACCGCGCCTTAGGTACACACCATGCCGAATCCCA
>JBDHZN010000168.1:0-8068 GCA_039811845.1 Micropruina sp.
GTCGCCTACGGCAGCGGTTCGGGCTGGGTGTCACGGCGCGATGAGACCTGGGGCGTGCTGAACCTGGACGCCCATCTCGACCTGCGGAAGGCCGAGCATGCCACGTCCGGGACGCCGTTCCTGCAGCTCGCGGACGACTTGGCGGCGCAGCAGCGTCGGTTCCACTATTCGGTGATCGGGCTCAGCCGGCCGAGCAATACCCGCACCCTGCTGGACACCGCGGACCGGCTCGGCGTGACGATTCTGGACGATGTCGACACCGACGCCAGTTCCGCCGTCGCAGCAGCCCAGGCACTGCTGGCGAAGGTCGATCGGGTGCATCTGACCCTCGATCTGGATGTGCTGCCGGCGTCGGTCGCCCCTGGGGTGAGCGCTCCGGCCGCGTTCGGTGTCCCGGTTGCGGTGGTGCTGGCCGTGCTGCGCACAGTCGCGGCGTCCGGGAAGCTGGGGCTGTTCGAGGTGGCCGAGCTCAATCCCCGATTCGACATCGACGCCCGGACGGCACGGACTGCGGCGCGCTGCGTCGACGAGGTCGTCCGCCACCTGGCCTGAGTGGAGGCTCGCGCGTTCGAAAGTGGAACGAAAAGAACCGTCCCCGCGTACCGGGGACGGTTCCTTTTGGCTCAGCAGAGCGGATCGAGCGCAGAAGCGTCAGCGCTTCTCGCAGGCGATGCCGTCCTTGTCGCGGTCGAGGCCACGGTTGTAGCTCATCGCCTCGTTGTAGATCTTGGTGGACTTCTTGAAGTTCGTCACTCGCTTGCCACTGGTCTTGTCCTTGGCGCCCGATTTGCCGACGCCGTGCTTGTACTTCTTGTTCAGCGAGGTGCAGTTCTTGTACAGCTTCTTCTTTGCGGAGGTCTTCGCCGCCATCGGCAACGCGACTGCGTTGACCTGGGCTGCGTTGACTTGAGGTGCGGCTTCGGCAACGGCCGAGTTCAACCCGCCCAGCGGCAGGGCCACCAAAGTGCAGCCGATAGCGATGGAAACAGCCCCGATGGCTTTGCGCATGATTGTTGATTCCCCCCGGAATCCCCGTAGCAACAGATCTTGTCGCAACGCGTCAAATTATATGGAGAATGCCGGGAATCATCCATCCCGGAATGTCACCCGCGCGAGTGACCACCGGCGAGTCGTCCTACAGTGCGGCCATTCAGCGGCTGGCGGACGGCGATGGTGCAGCCGAAGGCGCCGCGCCGCCGGATCCGGCGGAGGGCTGGGCAGCCGCGCTGGCCGAGGCCGAGGCGGGAGTGGTCGTCGTCGTCCGGCGTCCGTTGTTGTTCGTCGGCAAGGCGGCGGTGTTGTCCGCGAGGACGACCAGTTCGCCCGCGGTCAGCCCCTTGGTGATCTCAACCCAGCCGGTGCCCACGGCACCTGTCGTGACGTCGACACTGCGGGCAGTCTCGGCCCGTGCGCCATCGACCACCTGCACGGTGCCGGTTCCGGTCCCGGTCGGGGTGAGGGCGGACGCGGGCACCCGCAGCACGCCGGTGGCCGTCCGGACCGGAATGCTCACCGATGCCCGGGCGCCGGTGGCCAGCAGCTGATCCGAATCAGCCGCCGTCACCGTCGCGGTGTAGGTCGGGGTGTCGCCGGCGGTGCCGCTGGTCTCGATCGCACTGAGGGTCGTCACCGTGCCGTGCAGTGTGGTGGCTGACCCGGCGGGGGAGACGCTCACCTGCTGCCCGGTCGCGATCAGGGTGCGGGTCTTCAGCGGCAATTCGACCTGCACCTGCGCGTTCCCGCTACCCACGATGGTGATCGACCCGCTGCTGGCCGAGCCGCCGGCCTTGAGATCGACACTGCCGATCGTGCCCGAGATCGGGGCGACCAGCTCGGCGCGGTCCAGGTCGTCCTGCGCCGATTGCAGATCCTGTTCGGCCTGCAGCAGCTTCGCCTTCGCCGACGCCACCTGGGCTGCGCTGACCTTCGGGGTGCTGCTGGTGTTGCTCGAACCGGACGACGAACCGCCGCTCCCACCTGAACCATTCGACGAGCCCGAGCCGGGGCGCTGGGTGGTCAGTTGCTTCACGGTCTGCTGCAGCGCGACCGTGGCCAGCTGCACCTCAGCCCGTGCCGCCCCGCACGCCTTCAGTTGGGCATTGGTCGGGTTGTTGCGTTCGATGACGTCCGCCTGGTTCTTGACGCTCGCCGACGGGCTGCTCGAGGCAGTGCTCGTCGGTGTCGCGGACGCCGACGCGCTTGGGCTCGCTGACCCGCTCGGCTCATTCGACGGGGACGCCGAAGGACTGGGCTGGGCGGACGGCGTCCCGCTGGGCGACGGCGACGCGGACGGCTCCGGCGACGGCGAGGCGCCGAACACCGGCGCGCACACCTTCGACTCATTGCCGACCGCAGTGGTCACCCGCTGGGTGATCTTGAGCAGCACGGCCGGGTCGATGGTGACCCCGGTGGACGCCTTGCTCTTCGCCGATGACGATCCAGATCCCTGGGCCTTGCTGGCCGACGTCCCGGTCCGGTTCGCCGACGTATCGGTACTGGCGCTGGACGGGTGCTGCGCCGAATAGAGCGATGCCTTGGCCTCCGCCACCGACGTCTCGGCCTGCAACACGGCGAGCTGCAACGGGCCCTTCTTCAACGTGGCCAGGACATCGCCGGCCGTCACCGTGCTGCCGACTGAGGCCTGGACGCTGCGCACCGTGCCGTCGACGGCGAAGGCCGCCGTGGAGGTGTTCGTCCTCGTCACAGTGCCTGAAGTGGTGTAGGTCTGGGTGACGTCCCCGGTGCCGACGGACGCCGTCACGTACCGGGCGCGTCCGGACGGCGACGCGAACGCCACCCCGACGCCGACCGCGGCCACCACGGCCAGGGCGCAGCCGGCGATGATCACCGCGCGGAGCCGCTTGTTGCGCACCATCATTCACTCCTCAATGCGTCGATCGGCGCCAGTTTCGCGGCGCGGGTGGCGGGGTAGACGCCGGCGACCAGGCCGATGCCCAGCGAAACGGCCAGGGCTATCAGGGTGGCCGGCACCGAGATGGCGACGCCGATGCCCAGCGCCGGGGTGAGCACCAGGGCGCCGAGAATGCCGATAGCGACACCGAGCAGGCCGCCGAGCACGCCGAGGATGCCGGCCTCGACCAGGAACTGTTGCCGGATCACCGCCGGGGTCGCGCCGAGTGCCTTGCGTAGTCCGATCTCGCGGACGCGTTCGCTGACCGAGACCAGCATGATGTTCATCACCCCGATGCCGCCGACGAGCAGCGAGATGCCGGCGATGCCGCCCAGCAGCAGGGTCAGCACGCCGGTGATCGAGGTGGCGGTTTCGACCAGTGACGCCTGGGTGCTGACCGAGAAGTCGGCGTCGTCGGCGGTGGTCTGATGCGCGGCGAGCAGCGCGGTGTTGACCTGCTGGTAGGCGGCGGACAAGCTGTCGCCGTCTTTGCCGGACAGGTAGATCGACGACACGCTGTTGGCGCTGCCGGAGGTCGACAGCCGCGCGGCGAAGGTGGTCAGCGGCACCACCACGGTGTCGTCCTCGTTGCTGGTCAACGACGACCCGGCCGAGGCCAACACTCCGATCACGGTGAACGACTGGCCGTTCACGCTCACGGTTTGACCGACCGGTGAGCCGTTCGGGAACAGTTCCTCGGCGGTGGTCGAGCCGATCACCGCCACCGGTTGGGCCTGATCGAGTTCCTCGGTGGAGAAGAAGCGTCCGGCGTCCACCTCGCGGGCGCGCACGGTCTGCCAGGCCGGCACCGTCCCGGTCACCGTCGAGGTCCAGGTGGTGGACGCCGACTGCAGCGATCCGGACGTCGTCGACACCGGTGCGACGGCGGCGATGTCGGGCGCCACCGTCGGGTCGGCGAGCATGGCGGCATCGGCGGTGGTCAACGTGGAGACCGAACCGCCACCGCCGCGGAAGCCGCCGGTGGAGGTCGACTGGCCCGGGGTGACGATGATCAGGTTCGAGCCGAGCGCGCTGATCTGGGAGGTGATCTGCTGCTGCGCCCCTTGTCCGAGACCCACGGTCAGCATCACCGCGGCGATGCCGATCAGGATGCCGAGCATGGTCAGCAGCGATCGCGTCCGACGCGCGTTGAGCGCGGCGACCGCCGTCCGGACGGTCTCGGTCCACTCCATCACCGGCCGGCCTCCCCACTGGAATCAGTCCAACCGGAATCAGGCGCGGTGAGCGGCTCGATCAGCGTGCCGCCCGACCCCTGAAAGGGGAGTGGCTCGGTGGTTGCGCTGGCCAACGCGTCGGTCGAGTTGAGCAGGCCGTCGCGGATGAACACCCGCTGTCGGGCGTGCTGGGCGACGTCGAGTTCGTGGGTGATCATCACGATCGTCCGTCCGCCGGCGTTGAGTTCGGCGAACAGTTGCAGGATCTCCTCGGTCGAGTGGGAATCCAGGTTGCCAGTGGGCTCGTCGGCGAGCAGCAGAGCAGGGTCGGTGACTAGGGCGCGCGCGACCGACACCCGCTGCTGCTGGCCGCCGGAGAGTTCGCCCGGCCGGTGATGGACGCGGTCGCCCAAGCCGACCCGCTCCAGCGCCACCATCGCCCGTTCGCGACGCTGGGCCGGGGCGATGCCGGCATAGATCAGCGGCAGTTCGACGTTACGCAACGCGGTCAGGCTGGGCAGCAGGTTGAACTGCTGGAAGACGAAACCGATGGTCCGGTTCCGCACCTGCGCCAGCTGCTTCTCGGTCATCGACCCGACGTCGTTGCCGTCGAGTTCGTAGCTGCCCGAGCTGGGCACGTCCAGGCAGCCGATGATGTGCATCAGGGTGGATTTGCCCGAGCCGGACGGCCCCATGATCGCCAGGTAATCGCCCTCGTCAACGGCCAGATCGATGCCGCGCAACGCCTCGACCTGCACGACGCCGGTCGAATAGGTCTTGCGCACGTCGACCATGCGCAGCATCGGGGTCATCGTCCCGGCCTTGTGTTGCCGCCGCCGGTTCCGCCGCCCGGAGGCTGCCCGCCGCCGAAGCCGCCCCCGAATCCACCGCCACCGAAGCCGCCGCCCTGGCCCTGGTTCTGCTCGGCACCGGTGCTGCTGGCGGCGCCCGGGCGGGTGAAGCTGATCTGCACGCTGTCCCCGGCGCTCAGGCCCTTGGTGATCTCGGTCGCGGTGCCGAACACCCGGCCGGTGGTGACCTCGACGGTGGAGGTGGCGGTGCCGTCCACCTTGGTCACGACGCTCTTGCCGTTCTCGGTGCGGATCGCCGCAGTCGGCACGGTCAGCACGTCCGGATAGCTGCCGGTGGTGATCACGCCGGTCGCGGTGGTGCCCGAGAACAGGTCCTTATGGGTGCCGGAGAGGTTGATCACCACCGGGAAGGTGGCCGCGCCATCGCTGGACGAGGTGGCCACGATGCCGACCGAGGCGACCTTGCCCTTGATCGCCTCCGTGCTGCCGGCAGGGGTGACGGTCGCCGCCTGGCCGGGCTTCAGGCTGCCCAGGTCGGCGCTGCCGACGGTGCCTTCGAGCTTCCAGGTGGCGGTGGAGATCACGCTGAACTGGGCCGTGCTGGATGAGGTCGAGGTGCTGCTGCTCGTCCCGGACTGGCTCGATGACCGGCCCGGCGTGCCGCTTCCCGAGGAACCGCTGCCGGAGCTGCCGCTGCCGGAGGTTCCGGCGCCCGAGACGCTGTCGCCTTCTTCGGCGGACACCGAGGCCACGGTGCCGGCGATTGGGGAGCGCAGCACGGCGGCCGCCAGGTTCTGCTGGGCACTGGTCAGGGCGGCTTTGGCGGAGGCCACCTGCGCGTTCGCCGAGGTGATCGCCGCCGAGCTGCCGTCGTTGTCGACGACCTCGGAGTAGTTGGCGCGCGCGGTGGTCAGATTCGCCTCGGCCAGGTCGACCTGGTTGACCAGCTCGGTGTCGTCGATCCGGGCCAGCTTCTGGTTCTTCTTGACCTTGTCGCCGGCCTTCACATAGACGTGGGTGACGGTGCCCGAGACGGCGAAGTTGACGTCCGACTGCTTGCGGGGGGCAAGTGTGCCGTCCACGCTGACCGTCTGCGTCTGGGTGCCGACGGCGGCCTGGACCGTCCGGGTGAACGCCTGCGGCTGGGTGTTGCGGGCCGGACGCAGCAGCAGGAAGGCGCCGAAACCGCCGGCGATCAATACCACGACGGCGACGGACAACCACAACCATTTCCGTCCGGACATGCGGAGGCGGCGCTTCTTGGTGGGCGCCGCCGGTGATTCAGTCGACATCTGTATGGGCTCCTCGGCGATTGCTGCGTCGAAAAGCTAGGAGTCCAACCTGTGCGAGCGCTGTGTGGTCGCGTGCCGGACGCTGTGGCCGGGCTCCGGAGCGAGGCTCAGGGCAGCACGTCGGCCAGAGCCGGGTGGCTCAGCGCGTCCAAGATCAGGTGGGCATCGTCCGGCGCATGAGGTCCGGACGGCACCATCACCACCCACAGGCCGGCGGCCCGGGCCGCGGCAGCGCCCGTCCGGGAATCCTCGAAGGCGATCGCCTCGGACGGCGCGACACCGAGCAGCTCACAGGCGCGCAGATAGACATCGGGCGCCGGCTTGGGTGCAGCCACTTCGCTCGCCGAGACCGACAACGGCACCAGGTCGGTCAACCCGGACGAGGCGATCGACAGATCGAGCAGGTCGCGCGGAGTATTGCTGGCGATCGCGTAGGGCACCCGCAGCTGGCTCAGCAGATCGACCGCTCCCGGCATCGGCTCAGCGCCGGCAGTCAGCTCATCGCGGGCCCGGCCGACGAACTCGGCCAACACGTCCGGGTGGGGCTCACCGAACCGCTCCGCCATGATCGCGGCGGCGTCCTCGCAGGCCGCCCCCAGGAAAAGGTGCCTCTCGGTGTCGCCGTAGACCAGCCCCCGCGTGGTGAACATGGCCGCCTCGGCCACCCCCCACGGCGTCTCGGTGTCGGCCAACAACCCGTCGAAGTCGAACACGACGGCACGGACGGGATCTGGTCGCTGCATGCCCGCAGCCTATCGACGCCCTAGCGATCCTTGGTCGTTAGAGGTGCGCTGATCAACGCGCCCTTCGCTGGTTGAGCTTGTCGAAACCCCTTGTCAACACGGGTCTCGACAAGCTCGACCAACGAGAATCAGCGTTTCCTTAGAGGTGCGTCTCTCGAGAGCGGCATATACTGACCCGCGATCGTGCTCCGGGGTCGGTGTAAGTCCGAACCGGCGGTGACAGTCCGCGACCCGCTGCTTGCAGCGGTTGATCCGGTGGAATTCCGGGACCGACGGTGAAAGTCCGGATGGGAGGCAGCACGAACGGCAGTCGTCGACGACGGCTGCCGTCGTAGGCGCATACTCTCTGCGCCGAACCCCGGACGCGCGCCCGCGGACCGGAGGATGACGATGAGCCAGCTGAGCCCCCAGCGTCGGCGCCTGCTTGCGCCCGCGCTGCTCGGCGTCGTTCTGCTCGCACTCTGGGCGCTGATCGCCGCCGCCGCGTCCCCGATGATGTTGCCGGGGCCGGGCGCCGTCCTGATCCGGCTGTTCGAGGACGCCGTCAGCGGCACGCTGTGGCCCTACCTGGCGGTCACCTTCGGCGAGGCGCTCGGCGGCTGCCTGCTCGGTTCGGTCGTCGCGTTGCCGCTGGCCGTGGCGATTCACCGCTCGGTGTGGTTCTCGGACGCCGTCCAGCCGTTCCTGGGCGCCACCCAGGCCATTCCGGCGATCGCGCTCGCCCCGCTGCTGGTGCTGTGGATCGGCTACGGACTCGTCCCGGTGATCGTGCTGTGCGCCCTGATCGTGTTCTTCCCGATCCTGGTGGCGGCCGTCGTCGGCCTGCGGATGGTTCCCCGCGACGTGGTGGACGCGGCCCGCAGCGACGGCGCCGGCAGCGTCGCCCTGCTGCGCTACATCGAGGCCCCGATGGCCCTGCCCGCACTGCTCGGCGGCTTCAAGAACGGCTTCGCGCTGAGCGTCACCGGTGCCGTGGTGGGCGAAATGGTGATGGGCGGCAACGGCCTGGGCACGGTGCTCACCGTGCAGCGGGACGCCGTCGACACCGCCGGCATGTTCGCCACCATCGCCTGGCTCTGCCTGATCGCAGCCGGCGCCTACTCGTTGATCACCTGGTGGGAGCGCCGCTCCGCCA
>JBDHZN010000169.1:0-8038 GCA_039811845.1 Micropruina sp.
GAAGTAGTTAGGGAGGGCTATACCGGGTAGACGGTCCCGTCAGCTCAACCGGGCGACGATGGCGTCGCCGACCTCGGAGGTGGAGCGCTTCGCAGCACCGCGGGAGGCGATATCGGCGTCCACCGCGGCGTCGATCCGGGCGGCGTCGTCGCGGCGTCCCAGGTGGTCGAGCAGCAGCGCCATCGACGAGATGGTCGCGGTCGGGTCGGCGATGCCCTGGCCGGCGATGTCCGGGGCCGAGCCGTGCACCGGCTCGAACATGGACGGGAACGCGCCTGAGGGGTTGATGTTTGCCGAGGCTGCCAGCCCGATGCCGCCGGTGACCGCGGCCGCCAGGTCGGTGACGATGTCGCCGAACAGGTTGTCGGTGACGACCACGTCGAAGCGCTGCGGATCCTGCACCAGCATGATCATCGTGGCGTCCACGTGCAGGTAGTCGGTGGCCACCTCGGGGTACTCGGCGGCGACCGCAGTGAAGATCCGGTTCCACAGCCCGCCGGCGTTCACCAGCACGTTGTGCTTGTGCACCAGGGTGACCTTCTTGCGCCGCCGCATGGCCCGCTCGAAGGCGTCCCGGACGACCCGCTCGACACCGCGGGCGGTGTTCACCGAAACCTCGTTGGCCACCTCGAACTCGGTACCGGTCTGCATCGAACCGCCGACCCCGCAGTACAGACCCTCGGTGCCCTCACGGACCACGACGAAGTCGATCGGGCCGCGGGCGACCACGGCGTCCGACAGTGGAGTGGTGATGCCGGGGTAGAGCTTGGACGGCCGCAGGTTCACATAGTGGTCGAAGGCGAAGCGGAGCTTCAGCAGCAGGCCGCGCTCCAGCAGTCCGGACGGGATCGCCTTCGAGCCGGGGGCGGCGCCGACCGCACCCAGGATCAGGGCGTCCGCCTGGGCGAGTTCGGCCAGCACCGAATCGGGCAATACCTCGCCGGTGCGCTGCCAGCGCTCGGCACCCAGGTCGTAATGGGTGAAGTCGAAGGCGTCCGCGCCGACGGCGGCGGTCAGTACTTTCAGGCCTTCGGCGACGACCTCGGGTCCGATCCCGTCACCCGGGATCACGGCGATGTTCTGCGGCATGGCGTCACTGTAGAAGTCCGCCCACTGGCTGAGACGCGCGTCTCAGTCCCGGTGTTTGTCGCGGCAGAGAATCGTCGCGGTCGTCCGTCGGCTGAGCTTGTCGAAACCCTCTGATCGGCCCGGTTGCGGCCCGGGGATCTCGACAAGCTCGATCAGCGTGCCGGTAAGAGCCTGACCACTGCGCTCTCACCAGCGCCCGACGACTCAAGCGGCTTGGCGGTCGGCGACCTCCATACCGATCCGCTGAGCCCCGTAGGTCATGCCGACTCCGCTGAACCAACCGGACAGGGGTGCGGCGAGGCGGCCGAGCAGGCCGAAGCTGCGCTGGCCCGCCGTGTGGACGAGTTCCGCTCCGCCCGGTGCCGACAGGATCGCGAAGCGGTCGTAGCGCAGCGGCTGACCGGCGTGCGGCCCGTCCACCATCTCCTGGATCCAGGTGACCACGTCGGCGTCGCCCTCGCGGCGCCGGATGTGATGCGCGCGCACGGTCATCGTCCGGCGGCCCGCGGTGTGCCGGATTGTCTCCCCGCTGTCGTCGGCCTCGGACTTCCTGGCGTCGTAGGCCCAGGCGGCGAGCAGCGCCGGGTCGGCGATGGCGTCGGCCACCTGCTTGGGCGGTGACGACAGGTAATGCCGGATCTGCTTGGCCCAAGCCGGGGACGATAGCAGGGCAGGGTCGGCCCCGGCCCGTTCGATGGCGTCCGGCTCGTCGGGTGTGGCGGTGAGCTCCGCCGTCAACGCTTCGGGGTCGACGCCGTCCGCGACCAGCAGCCGCCGGACGACCGCCGAGGGCTCCGCGATCAACGTTGCCAGCGCGGCACAGCTGCCCTCCCGTAGTTTCACCTCGTTGACCAGGTCGTGCGCGCGCCCAGTGGCCCGCCACTCGGCGAATTCGAGTTCCCGGGCTGCTCTCGGAGGCGGCAGGACGTCGTCGGACGCATCCAGGCCGAGCGTGCCCAGGTCGTCGGTGAGCGATTCGCGGACGCGCTGACGGGCCGAGGCGAGCGAGACTCCATGACGTCCCAGAACCCGGGCTGCCTGACCGCCGACGGCCAGCAATCCGAGGTACAGGTGGTCGACGTCGATCTCGCTCGTCCGGGTGCGCGCGGCCTCGAGGTGGGCGGCTCCGGTCCATCGACTAACGAGCAGCATGCTCATCGGCTTTTCCTTCCTTGCAGATCCGCCGCGACGCGGCGTGCGTACTTCTTGTGCACCGCTTGCCGGGTCACCCCGAGGGCGGTCGCGATCTCCGGCCAGCCGTGCCCGGTGCGGAGGGCCTGTTCGACCTGCTGCAGTTCGAGCATGTCGGTGAGCCGCCGCAACGAGGCGACCGCGCGAAGGCCGGTCAGCGGATCGCTCGTGTCGGCCGCAGTCCGGGCCACTTCGGCAGGAATCATGAGAGCAACTTAGGTTGACCGACATGGTCTTGTCAACCTTGGTTGCTCAGGGGCTTCTTTCGAGGACACAGCCACGTGTTGTGGCGACGTCAGCAGTTGGCGCCGAGAAGCGTGCGTTTTGACAAGGATGTCCAGCGCCATGACGTCCATCCGCGGAGATCTGAGCGTTATGGGTTATCCCGGCAAGCCTGGTATCGCTCGTTTCTCCGCGGCGGGCGCCTCCTGCGCGAGACGCCGCTCGCAGAACGCACGTTTCGCCGCGTGGTTGCCCGCGCGGGGGAGTGCTTGGGGTGATCCGGGCAGTCCGTCCGCTCGTCGAGGCGTTCGGGCCGGCGTTGCGGCAACCACGCGTTCGGCCGGGCGGTGACGAGTATTGTCCTGCCCATGCCGCTGACCTTTCCGCTGACCCGCAACGCCGCACCCGCCAGCGCGGAGCGCATCGCCGAGATCCACGCCGATCCCGGCTTCGGGGTGTACTTCACCGACCACATGGCGGTGGCGACCTGGCGGCAGGACGGCGGCTGGGGCGAGGACGGCGTGGTGCCCTATGCACCGTTCCAACTCGACCCGTCCTGCGCGGTGCTGCATTACGCGCAGGAGGTGTTCGAAGGACTCAAGGCCTACCGGCACGCCGACGGCTCGATCTGGCTGTTCCGTCCCGAGCGGAACGCCCGGCGGCTACAGGCCTCGGCCCGGCGGCTGATGCTGCCCGAGTTGCCGGTGGAGGACTTCCTCACCTCGATCGAGCAGCTGGTGCGGGTTGACGCCGCCTGGACGCCGGACGCCGCGGGCGGCGAGGCCAGCCTGTACATCCGCCCGTTCATGTTCGCCAACGAACCGTTCCTGGGCGTGCGGGCCGCGCAGCGGGTCACCTATTCGGTGATCGCCAGCCCGGTCGGACCGTACTTCCCCGGCGGGGTGAAGCCGGTGAACATCTGGGTCACCGACGAGTACAGCCGGGCCGGCAAGGGCGGCACCGGGGCGGCCAAGTGCGGCGGCAACTACGCCTCGTCGCTGATCGCCCAATACGAGGGCGCCGGGCACGGCTGTTCGCAGGTGCTCTTCGCCGACGCAGGCACCGGGGTGAACACCGAAGAGCTCGGCGGCATGAACATCATGGTGATCACCGCCGACGGCGAGCTGATCACGCCCGCGCTCACCGGGACGATTCTGGAGGGCGTCACCCGGGACTCGATCCTGACCGTGGCGTCCGAGTTGGGGCTGCGTCCGGTGGCCCGGACGATCACGCTCGCCGAGATCTTCGATCGGGTCGACTCCAGCGACATCGTCGAAGCCTTCGCTTGCGGCACGGCCGCGGTGCTGACCCCGGTGGCGGAGTTCCGCTCCCGGGAGGGCAACCACGTGGTGGGGTCGGAGCCGGGGGAGCGGACCCTGCAGATCCGTGAAGCGATCCTCGACCTGCAGTACGGGCGTGCCGAGGACACCCACGGTTGGCTGCGCCGGGTGGTCTGAGTCGGACCAACGATTGAGCCGGCCCAGGGACTGAGCCTGTCCAGTGATGTCAGGGTCGTCCGAGAGGTGCGGGCCAGTTGAGCCAGGCTCGGCGGGTCAGCCGATCGGAAGGCATCTGGACCGCGGATTTCAGTGCTGCACGGGAGTATCAGGCTCCACCACCCGGGTTCGGCCACGGGTCCCGGCGATCAGTACGCCGGCCAGCACAGCAGCAAGGCCGGCCCACTGCATTCCCGTCAGCTTCTCGCCGAGCACCACGACGCCCAGGGTGGCCGCGGTGATCGGCTCTGCCAGTCCCAGGGTGACCGCGGTCGAAGCGGACAGGGTGCGCAGGGGCCGTTCCCATCAACAGGTAGGCGGCGACCACGGTCACCGGTCCCAGCCAGAACGCCATCGCCAGCCCGGGCGGCTCGGCCAGCCAGCCCGTGTCGACGAACGGCAGGATGGCGGCGGCGATCACCCCGCTCGTGCCGAGGATGGCGGTGGTGGCGATCAGCGCATGAGTGCCCTGCCGCAGCAGGGTGGCCGCAGCCACGGCGTAGGCGGCGTAGGACGCTCCGGCCACGATCGAGAGCACCAGGCCGAACGGATCGGGGGCGGACGTCGACCCGAGCGCACCCGACAGCAACACCAGGCCGGCGACCGCGACGAGGGTGGCGACCAGCCAGCGCCGGCTGGGTGGACGTCCGGCCAGCCACTCGAACAGGCCGGCGAACAGCGGGCTGGAGCCGAGCGCGACCACCGTTCCGACGGCGACCCCGTTGGCCCGGGTGCCGGCGAAGAAGGTGGCCTGGAAAGTCATGATCGAGGCGCCGCCGAGCAGCACCCAGCCGACTTTGACGCTCGGACGAGGCCGGCGGGTTCCCTCGCGACGGGCCCAGGCGATGATGCCGACCAGGGCCAGGACCAGCCCGCCGCTGACCTGCCGGACGGCACCCACGCTGAGTGGATCCATCCCGTCCGGACCCAGCGCCTGGGCGGTCCCGGTGGTGCCGAACAGAACTCCGGCACCCAGCATCAACACCGAGGCCAGCGGCGTGCTCGGCGAATGCTGCGGAGTGGGCACGGCCGACAGGGTAGTGCCGGTGGGCCGGGCCGTCAGTCAGGCACAGCCCTCGGATCCCGAGGCGTCCGCACGTCCGGTGGTGACCAGAAGAACCGTCCCCGGTGACCAAGAGAACCGTCCCTGCGTACCGGCATCCGGCACGCAGGGAGGAAAGGTCAGGACAGGGCGGCAACCGCGGCGTCGTAGTCCGGCTCGTCACTGGTGCTCTCGGTGATCTGCACGTGCCGGACGATGCCGTCCGCGCCGGCGACGATGACCGTCCGGGCGAGCAGGCCGCGCATCACGCTGTCGGTCAGGGTGAGGCCGTAGTCCTCGCCGAAGCTGGACCGGAACGCCGACGCCACCACGACGTTCTCGATGCCCTCGGCGCCGCAGAAGCGACCCAGCGCGAAGGGAAGGTCGTGCGAGACGCACAGCACGGTGGTGTCCGGCAGTCCGGCCGCGAGTTCGTTGAACCGTCGCACGGTCAACGCGCACACCCGGGTGTCGATGCTGGGGAAGATGTTGAAGACCAGGTTCCGACCGGCATAGTCGTCCAGCGTCACGTCGGAGAGATCGGGCAGGGTCAAGGTGAGCGGCGGCAGCGGCGAGCCGACGGCGGGAGGATCGCCGGCGGTTGCGACAGGTTTGCCCCGGACAATAGTGATGGCCATGGGCATGTCTTACTCCGTGACGCCACCGCGTCCCAAGAGCGGGCACCAGGGTCTCAGTGCCTGAGATCAACTGTCCGCGACGAGTCCCCGAGCGGCACACTCACTTGGTTATCGCGTATCGCCGCGCGACCTCCCACTCACCGTTAGAGGGCACAATGTCGAGCTTTCCCGCCGCGCCGGACACCTTCCATGTCTTCGACACCACGCTGCGCGACGGCGCGCAGCAGGAGGGGCTGAGCCTGTCGGTCGCCGACAAGCTCAAGATCGCGGGGTATCTCGACGAACTGGGCGTCAACTTCATCGAAGGCGGCTGGCCGGGCGCCAACCCGAACGACACGGCGTTCTTCGCCGCCGCGGCCGATGGTGAACTGGCCTTGCAGCACGCCGAACTGGTCGCCTTCGGATTCACCCGCCGGGTGGGCACGACCGCTGCCGCCGATCCGCTCGTCCAGGCGCTGATCGACGCCCGGACGCCGGTGATCTGCATCGTGGCCAAGAGCCACGCCGAGCACGTCTTCCGGGCGCTGCACACCACCCTGGAAGAGAACCTGGAGATGATCCGGGACACCGTCAGCCACCTGGTCGACGCCGGACGCCGGGTGTTCGTCGACTGTGAGCACTTCTTCGACGGCTACCAGCTGAACCCGAGCTACGCGCTGGAATGCGTCCGGGTGGCGGCCGAAGCCGGCGCCGAGGTGGTCGTGCTGTGCGACACCAACGGCGGCATGCTGCCCTCTCAGATGGGGGACGTGGTGACCGCGGCCAGCGCCATCGGGGTCGACCTGGGCGTCCACTGCCACAACGACACCGGCTGCGCGGTGGCCAACACCCTGGCCGCGGTGGACGCCGGTGTGATGCACGTCCAGGGCACCGTCAACGGCCACGGCGAGCGCACCGGGAATGCCAACATCATCACCCTGATCGCCAACCTGCAGCTCAAGTACGGCTGGTCGCTGGTGCCGGAGTCGGCGCTGCGCGACGCGACCCGGCTCAGCCACGCCATCGCCGGCGTCACCAACGTGCCGCCGAACACCAAGCAGCCCTACGTCGGCATCTCGGCGTTCGCACACAAGGCCGGGCTGCACGCGTCCGCGATCAAGGTGGACGCCAACCTCTACCAGCACATCGACCCGACCCTGGTCGGCAACGACATGCGCATGCTGGTTTCGGACATGGCCGGCCGGGCGAACATCCAGCTCAAGGGCGAGGAGCTGGGCTACGACCTCTCGGATCGTGAACTCGCCGGCCGGATCACGGACACCGTCAAGCAGCGCGAGATGGACGGCTACAGCTACGAGTCCGCGGACGCCAGCTTCGAACTGCTGCTGCGCGGCGAGCTGGGCATGACCGACGAGTTCTTCGAGGTGCTGACCTGGCGGGTGTTCACCCAGCACGAGGTGAAGCCCGAGGGCGACTCCGAGGCGACCGTGAAGCTGCGGGCGCGCGGCGAGAACCTGGCCTACGTCGGGGAGGGACATGGTCCGCTGAACGCCCTCGACCACGCCCTGCGGACGGCGCTGAAGCAGGCCTACCCGCATGTCGACGATTTCGAGCTGACCGACTACCGGGTGCGCATCCTCGACCAGGGGCACGGCACCGACGCCATCGTCCGGACGCTGATCGACACCACCGACGGCCAGCGCACCTGGACCACGGTCGGCGTCGGCACGAACGTGATCGAAGCCAGCTGGGAGGCGCTCTACGACGCCTACCGCTGGGGGCTCACCAAGCACAACTGAGCCACGGACGGCCCTGCCGGACGCCGGGGCCGTGGGCCCGTAGGATCGCTGCATGAGCGAGAGCAATGCGCACCTACGGGCCGGCAACGCCGAGCGGGACGCCGCTGTCGCCGAGCTGCAGCGCGCCGCCCAGGACGGCAAGCTGACGCCGGACGAACTCGCCGAACGCACCGCTGCGGCCGCCGCGGCACGCACCTACGGCGAGTTGGACGCGCTGCTGGCCGATCTGCGACCGCCTACGGAAACCGCGCCCGTCCGGCTGCAACAGGTGGAGGCCTACCCACCGGCGCCGCTCTATCAGCGCACGCCCAACCCGCCGGCCACGACGCGGCCCGGCTTCTCGCTCGCCGATCCGCTGATCCTCAACGCGGGCTTTAGCGGCGCCAAGCGCACTGGACCGTGGGAGGTGCCGCCGTTCCTCCGGGTCCAGGCGCTGGCGGACACCGTCCGGTTGGATTGCCTGGAGGCGACCGCGAGCAGCGAGGTGATCGACCTCGAGGTGTTGCCCGGTGCCGCCACGGTTCTGGTGATCGTCCCCGAAGGCTGGGGCGTGCAGTGCGACCGGCTCGGCAAGACCTGGGGCACGATCACCAGCAAGGTGCCCAGCCAGGCGGCCTGGGG
>JBDHZN010000170.1:0-8037 GCA_039811845.1 Micropruina sp.
TGCAGACCCGCGAGCAGCACATCCGGCGCGACCGGGCCACGTCCAACATCTGCACCGCGCAGGTGCTGCTGGCCGTCGCGGCGTCCATGTACGCGGTGTACCACGGGCCGCACGGCCTGCGGGCGATCGCCGAAGGCATCCATGACAAGGCGCGACGCCTCGCCGCGAGGCTGTCGGAGGCCGGACAGCTGAGCACCACCTCGTTCTTCGACACGCTGACGATCGGGGTGCCCGGCAAGGCTGAGCAGATCGTCGCCGCAGCGGCCGAGGGCGGCGTCCACCTGCGCTTGGTCGACGCCGACCGGGTGGGCATCAGCGTCGGCGAGGACGCCACCGAGGCCGATCTCGCGACGGTCGCCGACGCGTTCGGTGCCGCCGCGCCGGGGCAGAGCAGGCTCGGCGACCTGGCCGGGCACGACCGCGCTGTCGACTACCTGAGCCATCCGGTGTTCAACAGCCGGCACAGCGAGACCGAGATGCTGCGCTACCTGCGCTCGCTTTCCGACCGCGACTTCGCCCTCGATCGGGGGATGATCCCGCTCGGCTCGTGCACGATGAAGCTGAACCCGACCACCTCGATGGAGGCGATCAGCCTGCCCGGGTTCGCCAACCTGCACCCGTTCGCGCCGGCGTCCGACGCCCAGGGGTATCTGACGATGATCGACCGGCTGTGCGACGCGCTGGCTGAGATCACCGGCTACGACCGGGTCTCGGTGCAGCCCAACGCCGGTAGTCAGGGTGAGTTCGCCGGACTGATGGCGATCCGTTCCTACCATCTCGCCAACGGCGACGAGCAGCGCACCGTCTGCCTGATCCCGGCCTCCGCGCACGGCACGAATGCGGCCTCGGCGGTGATGGCCGGCATGAAGGTGGTGGTGGTCAAGACCGCCGACGACGGCTCGGTCGACATGGCGGATTTGCGCGCCAAGATCGAAAGCCATGCCGACACGCTGGCCGCGATCATGGTCACCTACCCCTCGACCCATGGCGTCTACGAGGACACCATCGGCGAGCTGTGCGCGCTGGTGCATGAGGCGGGCGGCCAGGTCTACGTCGACGGCGCCAACCTGAACGCGCTGCTCGGGTTGGCCAAGCCGGGCAAATTCGGTTCCGATGTGAGTCACCTCAACCTGCACAAGACGTTCGCCATCCCGCACGGTGGTGGTGGTCCCGGGGTGGGCCCGGTCGGCGTCCGGGAACACCTGGCGCCCTACCTGCCGTCGCATCCGCTGCTCGCCGAGGCCGGTCCGGCAACCTCCTACGGCCCGATCAGCGCGGCACCGTTCGGTTCGGCCGGCGTGCTGCCGATCAGCTACGCGTTCATCGCGATGCTCGGCGCGGACGGCCTGCGCGAGTCCGGGCAGTCCGCGGTGCTGGCCGCCAACTACATCGCGAGGCGGATCGGCGGGCACTACCCGATCCTCTACACCGGAACGGACGGCCTGGTCGCGCACGAGTGCATCGCCGACTTGCGGCCGCTCACCAAAGCCACCGGGGTGACTGTCGACGACGTCGCCAAACGGCTGATCGACTACGGGTTCCACGCCCCGACGATGAGCTTCCCGGTGGCCGGCACGCTGATGATCGAACCCACCGAGTCCGAATCGAAGGCCGAGCTGGACCGGTTCTGCGACGCGATGATCGCCATCCGTGCCGAGGCGGACGCCGTCGCGGCAGGGGAGTGGCCTGCCGACGACAATCCGCTGCACAACGCGCCGCACACCCAGGCCCGGGTGATCGCCGACGATTGGACGCATCCGTACCCGCGCAGCCTCGCCGCCTACCCGGGCGGATTGCGGCTGGGCAGTATCGGCACCGGTGCCACCGACAAGTATTGGCCGGCCAGCGCCCGGATCGACGGTGTCTTCGGCGACCGCAATCTGGTCTGCTCCTGTCCGCCGGTCAGCAGCTACGACGAGTAGCCAGGCGCTCCCGGCGCCGGGCTGTTCGGTGGACCCGCCCATAACGGTGTGTGGCGTCCGGATGCCTCGCGGCTAGGCTGAACGCACCCGCTCGACGAGAGGACGGCCCATGCCGGAATGGCTCGAGAAGCTGAAGGAGAAGCCGGCGATCGCGCACCTGTGGCGCACGCAGGAGCGCTTCACCGCGCGCCTGGGCAACCAGTTCGCCGGTGCCATCACCTACTTCTCGGTGCTCTCGCTGGTCCCCGTGCTGTCCTTCGCCTTCGCGGTCCTGGGCATGGTGCTGACCGTGTTCCGACCGGACCTGCTGACCACCGTCCGCGGGTTGATCGAAGCGCAGTTCCCGACCAATGACGATCTCGGCAAGAAGATCGTCGACGTGATGGAGAACGCGCTCAACAGCTGGGCGGTGATCTTCGGACTGTCGCTGGTGATCTTCGCCTGGTCAGGCGCGTCCTGGGTGGCCAACCTGAAGAGCGCCATCCGGGCCCAGATGCGGCCGACCCTCGATGTGGCCGAGCAGAAGTCGAACATCGTCGTCGAAACGCTCAAGAACCTCGGAATCCTGCTGGCCCTGTTCGGGACGATCCTCGCCATGTTCGCGCTGTCCACGGTGGCCACCGTGCTGACCGGCACCATCATCGACTGGCTGCAACTCCCGTCCAGCGTGGTGACCACGGTGGTGCTGCGTCTGGTGCCCATCCTGGTGAACATCGCGGTCGGTTTCGCGCTCTTCGCGTTCCTGTTCTGGGTGTCCTACCAGCAGCCGATCCCGCGGAAGATCTGGCTGACCGGCGCACTCGCCGGGTCGGTCGGCCTGGCCGTCCTGCAGGTCGCGGCGACCACGATCACCGGAATGTTCTCGGGCAACGCCGCAGCCAACGTATTCGGACCGATCATCATCGCCATGCTGTTCCTCAACCTGTTCGCCACCCTGATCCTGATGATCGCCGCCTGGATGGCGACCTACGAACCGCCGCCGGTCTACCGTTCGCCGCTGGCCAAGGACGTCGCCGACCCGCCCGCCGAAATGGTGGATCCGCTGCCGACCGTGCGCCGGGCGGTCGCTGAGCGTGGCATGCGGGTGGGCATCGGTGCGGGCTGGGTGCTGGGTGCCGCCACCGGAGTCGGTCTCGGAGCCGTCATCGCCGGCGTCGCGGCCTGGTTCCGTCGTGTGACACACCGGTCATGAGCCCGCGTCCGGCCTCCGTGCGTGGCGGGGTCGAGCCCTTCCACGTGATGGAGGTGCTGAAAGCGGTCGCCGCCCGGCGGCTCAGCCACGACGATGTGGTGCTGCTGTGCGTCGGACAGCCGTCCACGCCGGCACCCGCGCCGGTGCGGGCGGCCGCCGAGCACGCGTTGGGTGCTGAGACCCTGGGCTACACCGAGGCTGTCGGCACCCTCGCCTTCCGGCGGGCGATCGCGGGCCACTACCGCGAGCAGTATGGCTTCGGTGTCGATCCGGACGCGGTGGTCGTCACCACCGGGTCCTCCGCCGGGTTCCTGCTGACCCTGCTGGCAGCCTTCGATCCGGGCGATCTGGTGGCGGTGACCCGTCCCGGCTACCCGGCCTATCGCAACGATGTGCTGGCCGCCGGCTGTCGGCTGCTGGAGCTGCCCTGCGGACCCGAAACCCGTTATCAGCCGAGTGTCGAGATGCTCGCCTCGCTGCCCGCGAAGCCCGCCGGACTGGTGCTGGCCAGCCCCGCCAACCCGACCGGCACGATCGTCGGGGCCGACGAACTGGCCGAGCTGACCCGCTGGTGCGCCGACAACGAAGTCCTGCTGATCAGCGACGAGATCTATCACGGCATCAGCTTCGGGCGCCCCACGCATTCGGCCTGGGAGTACGGCCGGGACGCCGTCGTGGTCGGCTCGCTGAGCAAGTACCAGTCGATGACCGGGTGGCGGATCGGCTGGCTGCTACTGCCCGAGGCGCTGCGCCGTCCGGTGGAGTTGCTGCAGGGCAACCTCGCCATCTGCGCACCCGCACTTTCGCAGGCCGCCGGCTGTGCCGCGTTCGGCCCGGACGCCCGCTCCGAGCTGGACGCCCACGTCCGGCGTTACGCCGCCAATCGGGACATCCTGCTGGAACGGCTGCCGGAGTTGGGCATCACCAGCTTTGCGCCGCCCGACGGCGCCTTCTACGCCTGGTGCGAAATCGGACACCTCACCGACGACTCGCAGGCCTGGTGCGCCGATGTCCTCGCAGCGACCGGGGTGGCGCTCGCGCCCGGCATCGACTTCGATCCGACCGACGGCCACCGGTTCATGCGGCTGTCGTTCTGCGGCACGTCCGAGGAGATCACCGAGGGGATCGATCGGCTGGTGCGTTACCTGGGCTGACTTCCGTCGACGAGGCTGGAGAGCGGTGCCGGCGGTGTCCCGGTGAGGTCGGCGACAGCGGTGGACACGGTGCTCAGGAATCCCAGTCGGGTCGCGGTGCCGAACGATGCGAGCAGTTCGGCAATCGGTTCGGGTAGCCCATGCTCGACCAGGCCTTGCACGAACGCCTCGTCGCTGACGTCGATCACCTCGACCGCGCTGCCGCGGAGTCCGGCGGCGAGCGCGGCGAGATCGGCGGTGGAGAGGGCGGCTGGCCCGGTGATGTCGTAGGCCGCGTTGCCGGGCCCCTGCACCAGGGCGGCCGCGGCGGCCCGGGCGCAGTCGGCCCGGGTGACGTAGGCGTTCCTGCCGTCGCCGGCGTTGCTGACCAGCTGTCCCGACCCGGCGGCCTGCTCGATGGTCCCCAGTTGGCCGTCCGCATAGAGCGCGTTGCGCAGGAACGTCCAACCGAGCCCGCTGTCGCGGATGGCCTGCTCGGTGGCCGCGTGGTCGGGGACGACGCCGGCCGGGTTCTCGGGTGTCGGCTCGGGGACGGAGGTGTACAGCAGGTGTGACACACCGGCGTCATTGGCCGCGGCGATGGCGCGACGGTGACCCTCGAGGCGGTCGCCGACCCGGTCGGTGGAGATGATCAGCAGCCGGTCGATGCCGGCGAAGGCGGCACGCAGCGAGTCGGCGTCGTTGAAGTCTCCGGCTCGCACCTCGATGCCCCGCGCTGCGTACTCGGCAAGGTTGTCGGGCGAGCGGGTGATGAGCACCAGCTGCTCGGGGCTCACCCGTTGTTCGAGGGCCTCGGTGGTGAGGCGTCCTAGTTGGCCGGATGCGCCGGTGATCCCGTAGACGGTCATCGTTCCGCTTCCTCTCCATTTGTAGTTGAAGTAGTTACGAATGGAAACGTAGTCGATTCGGTTGCGGTTGTGACACCATGGGCCACATGGCGGGACCGGTGAACACCCAGTTTGCGGTGGCGGTGCATTTCCTGGCCTACCTCGCCGGGGCGGGCCAGGGCCGTCCGGTGAGCTCGGACGAGGTGGCGCGCTCGGCCGCGGTGAGCCCCGTCTACCTGCGTCGGGTCCTGGGGTCTCTGCGGGTTGCGGGGCTGGTCCGATCCAAGCCGGGCAGTGGGGGCGGCTGGGAGTTGCGCCGGCCGCCGGACCAGATCGGTCTCGATGAGGTGTGGTCGATCGTCCAGGGTGAGCATGCCGTGCTCGGCCTGCACGGTCCCAGCCCGGACTGCCCGATCGGTGCCGGCCTGATCGGCGTTTTCGACGGCATCGAAGGCCGGGTGGCGGCTGCGATCGAACGGGAGCTCGCCGAGTGCACGATCGGCGACGTGGTGCGCCGAGCGGTCGGCACCGCCGGTGGCCGTGTCGAGCGGCCGAATCCGCTGGTCGATCTGGTGGAGACCTGGTGGTCAGCGGGCGATGTCCGCCCAGTGGGCTCCGGTGATCGCCAGTAGGTCGTCGGGGGCCAGCTCAACCTGTAGCCCGCGCTTGCCGGCTGAGACGAAGATCGTGTCGAACAGCTGCGCCGTCTCGTCCAGAACGGTCGGCAGCGGGGTCTTCTGGCCGATCGGCGAAATGCCTCCCACCACGTAGCCCGAACTCCGGGACGCCTCGGCGGGCTTTGCCATCGCCGCCTTCTTCGCGCCCACCGCAGCGGCGAACGCCTTCAGGTCGAGTTGGCCGGCAACCGGGACGACGCCGACCGCCAGTGGTGGGCGTCCGAGGCCAATGTCGACGACCAGCGTCTTGAAGATCCGCAGCTCGTCGATGCCCAGCTCGCGTGCCGCCTCGGCGCCGAAGTCCCGGCTGTCGTCGTGGTGGGTGTAGCTGTGCAGGGTGAAGGCGATGCCCGCCGCGCTGAGCGCATCGGTCGCGGGCGTCCCGCCCGTAGGTTTGCCGGCCACCCGTTCACCGTAGTGGGTGGCTGTTGGTCACTGGGGACGGTTCCTTTGGTCACCGGAAGTGACCAAGAGAACCGTGCCCAGTGAACGAAAGAACCGTCCCTGAAAGTTCGAGAATCAGCGGACGGCCAGCAGGTCCACCACGAAGATCAGGGTCTCGCCGGGTGCGATGACGCCGGCGGCGCCACGATCGCCGTAACCCAGGTGTGCTGGGATCACCAGCTGACGGCGTCCGCCGACCTTCATGCCCTGGACGCCGCGGTCCCAGCCGGCGATGACTTGGCCGACACCGAGCCGGAAGCTGAGCGGTTCGCCGCGGTTGTAGGAGGCGTCGAACTCCTCGCCGCTGGAATGGGCGACGCCGACGTAGTGCACCACGACGGTGTTGCCCGCCGCGGCCTCAGCGCCGTCGCCGACGGTGATGTCGGTGATGGTCAAATCATCGGGGGCCTCGCCGGGGAAATCGACTTCGGGCTTCTCGTAGGTCATGCCGACAAGCCTTGCACAGGCCGTTGGTGGGTCCGGGACCGATCCACGGCTGCTCGCGCCGCTTTTGTCATCCCGGGCTCGCCCCGGGATCTCCGTACGGCTGCCGCGCAGAGATCCCGGCGTCCGCCGGGATGACGGGCTGGGTGGTCTCGACGAGCGGCGGGTGGCCCAACCCTTAGAATCGACGGGTGATCCGCACCCTTGACCTGCGTGGGCAGGCCGTCGACTACCGCACCGTCGTTCCTCGGGCTCCGATGGACGTCGAGCATGCGGTCGAGGTGGTGCGGCCGATCTGCGATGCGGTGGCCGAACGCGGCGCGGACGCCCTGCGCGAGTTCTCCGTACGCTTCGACGGTTGTGAGCCGTCCGAGCTGCGGGTCCCGGCGCAGGTGATCGCGGACGCCGAGGCCGGGCTGACCCCGGAACTGCGCGGCGCACTCACCGAATCGATCCGCCGCCGCAGGGCCGTCGCCGACTTGGAGGCGCGGGCCGAGGTCCGGCGCGCCGAGCCGGCGCCGGGTGCGGTCGTCGAGGCCCGGGCGATTCCAGTGGAGCGGGTCGGACTCTATGTGCCGGGCGGGCTGGCCCCGCTGGCGTCCTCGGTGCTGATGAACGTGGTGCCCGCCCAGGTGGCTGGGGTGTCCTCGATCGCGGTGGCATCCCCTCCGCAGGCCGAGTTCGACGGCCTGCCGCACCCGACGATCCTCGCCGTCTGTGCGCTGCTCGGCGTGGACGAGGTGTACGCCGTCGGCGGGGCGCAGGCGATCGCCATGTTCGCCCACGGTGTGGACGGGCTGTGCCAGCCCGTCCAGCTGGTCACCGGGCCGGGCAACATCTACGTGGTGGCCGCCAAGCGACTGCTGCGCGGCAAGGTCGGCATCGACTCCGAGGCCGGCCCGACCGAGATCGCCATCCTCGCCGACGACAGCGCCGACCCGCGGTTCGTCGCGGCCGACCTGATCTCGCAGGCCGAGCACGACCCGCTCGCCGGAGCGGTCCTGGTCACCGACTCGGTCGAGCTGGCGGACGCCGTCCGTGCCGAACTGGAACCGCAGGTCGCGGCGACCACCCACGCCGAGCGGATCCGTGCCGCGCTGGCCGGCGAGCAGTCCGCCGTGGTCCTGGTCGATGACCTGAACCAGGGCCTGGACGTGGTCAACGCCTACGCCGCCGAGCACCTCGAGATCCACACCCGGGACGCCCGGACGATCGCCGGTCGCGTCCGCAACGCCGGGGCGATCTTCGTCGGGCCGTGGTCGCCGGTCTCGCTCGGCGACTACAGCGCCGGCAGCACCCACGTGCTGCCGACCGCCGGCTGCGCCTGCCACTCGTCCGGCCTCAACGTGAACAGCTTCCTCAAGAACGTGCACGTCA
>JBDHZN010000171.1:0-7997 GCA_039811845.1 Micropruina sp.
GGTCGACCTGGTCAGTGCTCAGCCATTGGTGTCTCGATGGCGAAACACAGCTGCCGCCGCAAGGGTGATTGCGAGCGTCCACGCGCCCATCACCAGGCCTCCGGTCACAGGTTCCAGAAGGCCCATTCCGGGGTATCAGGCGAGCAACGGAGTCCGGCGAGATCGGGCAGGTACCTGAGCGCAGGAATGGCTTGCACGAGCCCGATGGTGAGTCCGAGCACCATGGGGATGAGCACGATCAGTGCGACGATGAAACTACGGGTGAGGAACGTGAGTCCGGCAGCGATCAGAGCCGATGAGAGTGTAATTGAGCACGACGCCTCCGAGGCTCGAGACCATCGCGGCCTTGAACTCTGACGGTGCCAGCCCGTGCTCACCGAGCGCCGCGTGCTTCAGTATCACGGCGGGCGCCGGTGGCGAAGAGCCCGATGAGCGCGGAGAACAGGGCGACGACCAGGAACTTGGCGACGATCGTCCGCCCGCGCTTGGGGGCGACACATCCTTGCCCTTCTAACTACCTACAGATACCCTAGATGTGTAAAGAATTAGGAGGATGTCGTGTCAGGACGTGAGCTTGCGCCTGCCTTCACGCTCGAGGATGCGCGGGAAGCGGGTCTGAGCAAGGATCAGGTCTACTCGTTGCTCGACCGGGACGAGGTCGAGCGCGTGGGGCGCGGTGTATATGTGCGTCCTGACTCAATCCCACCTGCCTTCATGGCCCTTGCCGCCGCGACGAGGCTTCACAGTGACGCGACGCTGTGTCTCACGAGTGCTCTTGTGCACCATGATCTGAGCGACGCGATCCCTTTCGCCTCCGATATCGCGTTGCCGCGTGGTGCACATCATCCAGCTGGGCTTGCGAACGTGAGTTGGCATAGCTTCGATCCGCGAACCTTTCAGATTGGACGCGAGCACGTCGAAGTCGCAGAAGGAGCCAGGGTCGCGATCTACTCCGCGGAGCGGACCATCATCGACTGCTTCCGGCTCATGCATCTGGAAGGCAGCGATGTCGCGTACGAGGCGCTGAGGCGATGGCTTCGCCAGCGAGGGAGCACACCAGCAGCACTATTGAAAGTCGCAGGATCGTTCCCCAAGGCACTCCCTCGGATCCGCCAGGCGCTGGAGGTGCTTCTGTGAGCCCTCCGACACCGTCCAGAGATACGCCAGGAGGGCGCGCTTACAACGATCTGCGCAACCTCGCCCGAAAGCAGAAACGTGACCCTGCCGAGTACATCACGCTGTACGCGCTCGAGGGCTTCCTCGCACGGCTCGCAGCGTCGGAGTCTGCGGCAGATTTCGTACTCAAGGGAGGTGTGCTCATGGCAGCGTTCGCCGAACGTCGACCGACCCGAGACCTTGACTTCGCCGCGCGCGGTTTCGTAAACGACATCCCCGAGGTGGAGCGGCGCGTCCGGAGCATCGTCACCATCCCTGGTGACGATGGGCTCGAGTTCGACACGGGCTCTGTCAGCGGTGAACAGATCCGCGACGACGCAGAATACAGCGGCGTCCGAGTCAAGATAACCGCACGGTTGGCAACAGCGCAGGTTGCACTGCATCTCGATGTGAACTTTGGTGACCCGATATGGCCTGCACCGACTGAGGCTGTTCTGCCACTCCTATTGGGCGGCACACTTCGGCTCCTGGGGTATCCCGACCACATGGTCCTCGCAGAAAAGATCGTTACAGCGATCGAGCGAGGCGAGCAGAACACACGCTGGCGCGACTTCACCGACATTGCCGCCATCGCACGCTCTCGAAGCGTTAAGGGGGCGGACCTCAAAGAAGCGATCGATGTCGTTGCCCGCTACCGCCAGGTCAACCTCGAGCCTCTCGGACCGTTGCTCTCAGAGATGCCCGCACTCGCACAACGCAAGTGGGAGGTCTGGCGAAGGAAGCAACGGCTCGAACAGTCGACACCGGAACAATTTCGCGACCTCCTTCAGCTCTGCTTCTCCTTCGCTGATCCGATTCTGGAGAGCAACGTGGCGGGCACCTGGGATCCGAACACCGGAGCCTGGGGAGAGGCACGATGACCACGGACTCCGCGGCGCTGCTCGTCGTCGCCATCTCACTCCTCGCCGCCGGGCTTTTCGCTCGGCCGGCATTCGCCGTGAAGTTGCCTCGTCATGGATCATGAGGTGTATCTGATGGACCCAGTGCGTCAGGTCAACTGGTTGGCGAACCGCGAGGACTTCGACCGCGTCGTCGAGGCACTGCTCCAGCGCATGTGGTCCATGAAGGCGGACCGCGTCGCATACGCGACCGACGGGCGATGTCGGCGGCCGCGAGAAAATGAGCGGAGACGGCCACGAAGCTGCAGCCGTCCGCCGGCAGGTGGCCCGACTGGATGGGTGAGCGGGATGTCCCGGCCTGACGTGTGATCCTCTCCCTGACGACTGGCACAAAGGAGAGCCACTGTCGCTTTTGCAGGGCGGCAGTGGCTCCGGAAGGTGTCCGTCAGCAGTCAATGGTTCTTTGCCCGACTCAGGGTCGTGCGACGCGGGTGAAGACGAGCAGTTCGGCGATCGCAGCCTCACTCAGGGGTTCGGCCTCTCCGGATTCGCGCAGGGCTGTGGGCAGGGCACATACTCCGCGCGCCACGAGTTCGCCGATGACGGCCCAGATCAGCTCGTGCGCGAGGATCACGGTTCCCCCGACCCGATCCGTACCGGGGATGGTGGACGCCGCGGGCGCCAGGCGATCGTCGAGTTCGGTCGCCACCCGGCCGGCGATGGCGGCGCACAGCTCGTCGATCCGTCCCTCGCCGGTCAGCAAGGGGACGGCCCACGAGCGAGCCCGGGCGACCAACGATGGGTCTGCCGCATGACGGTTCAGCTCGGCCAGCGTCCGCTCGGTCCAGACCGTGATCAACGAGAGGTCGCCTGCGCTGACCGTGTTCGTGCCAGGAAACTGATGCTGCTCCGGAAAGCTCGCCCAGAACAGCCCCGCCCAACGGGGACGCTCCAGGGTCAGCGCGGTGTCGGGCAAGATGCCCCGCCGCGCCAGCTCGTACCAGAGAAGTCCGTCCAGGCAATAGCCGAATAGCACCGCATACGCACTGGACCGCATGCCCTCCGACTCCAGCAGCGAGGACACTGCCGCGGCCTCCTCGACGATCTCTGCGGCAATGTGCCCGCCATGCGTGACGGCGGTCGACCGCAACACGGCGATGAGACCCGCATCGAGCACTGGAAAAGTGGTCGTCAGCCGGTCGCCGCGCACAGACAACAGCCCGTACTCCTCCAGTAGTCGCAGCTGGCTCATGGCCGGGGACAGCCCCCGCGAGGTCAGCTCGGCCCTCGTGATCCCGCCGACAGCTGCCTTCAAGATCTTCCCGTTGTCGTCCATCCGCACGATCGAATGCGGTGTGCGCGTGGCGTCCGGGCAATAGCAGTGCAGATTCCATTCCGCCAGATCATCGAAGAGCGACACGATCCCACCTCACCAGGTCCACCTGAACCAGTGTTCCTCATGATCAACGGCTGCCGATGGCCGGACTGATCGTCCTCACTGCGGCCGCGGTGTGGGCGTGGACGGCGATGACGTCCGTGCCCCGCGAAACGGTTTCCGGGGTGGGTGCATCGGGCTGGCTGGCGGCAACGCGTCCGGACGGTGCCGCGCGGGCGCTCACCGCCCGCGGGCTGCTGCGCGATCCGATGACGTACAACCGGCTGCTGTTTGCGCTGTCGTACGCTGTCGTCTTCTGCGCCCTGCCGGTGATGATCGGCTGGAGCGGCCTGCTGCCGTGGACGGGGCCGGTCTTCGTCGCGTTCCTGACCGCGTTGTTCTCCAATCTGGACGCCCCGTGGACCTGGGCGATCGCGGTCGTCGCGATCACCAGCGGGGTCGGCCTCTATCTGTGGTCGTTCCTGCGCGGCGGTGCCTGGCCCCGGTGACAGTGTCCGTTATACATCTGCAGTCGCACGCCACTCACGCCCAGAGATCCCGGCGTCCGCCGGGATGACGAAGGGAACCGGTTAGCCCATGGACTTCTTCGGTGCCGCCGCCGATGCCACGGCCGCCAACCTCCCGAACGCGCACCGAGCAACGATCGAGCTCACCGGGCACCTCCCCGACCCCAGCCGTCCTCGGGCCGATCCTGAGCGACTTGTACGCCGAATAAACCGGTTCGTCGATGTGTCTGGGCCACTGCTCGCGCGGTTCCTATGATCGTTCGCCGCCGGCGTCTGCGAATAGGGGACGCGGGTCGAAGGTGACCCGGATGCGGGTGATGAGTCCATCCTCGACACGGCTCCAGTTCGCGGTCGGGATCGGGTCGGTCGTGGCGGTGTGTAGGTCGAACCAGCTGATGGCGTCCGCTCCTTCGACGACGCGGGCGTGCAGGGTGAGATCGGTCATGATCGACTCGGCCATCCCCCGCAGACCGGCGAGACACTCGTCGGCGCCATTCGCGGTGCCCATCACCCCGACGAACTGGACGTCGGGCGCCAAGACCGTGCGCAGGCGTTCGAAGTCGCGATCTCGCCACGCCTCGAAGTAGGTGGTGACGGCAGCGCGGGTGGCTTCGGTGTGATCCATGATTCCTTCCTTCAGCACGGGTCGGGGAATCACCCGTGGGTGCCCACAAAGTTCCACCGTCCCTGACATCTCCAGCCTGCGCCGCCCCCAGTTATCTGTCCAACAGAAGATCGAGATCACTACTATCTTCGTCGGTTATGGAACTGCATCAGCTTCGCTACTTCGTCGCCGTGGTGGACGAGGGCACGTTTACGGCTGCGGCCGTGGCAGTCCGGATCAGCCAGTCCGGGGTGAGCACGCAGTTGCAGAAGCTGGAACGCGAACTCGGCGTCGCCCTCATCGACCGCTCCGCCCGACGGGTCGCGCTCACTCCCGCCGGACAGCGACTTCTCCCGTACGCCAGAGCGGCGATCGCCGCGGTCGAGGAGGTCACGGGAGCTGCGAATGACATCCGCGGACTCGTCACCGGGTCGCTGCGTGTCGCCACGGTCACCGGGCTCATCTGGCCGCCGCTGTTCGACGCGCTCGGAGCCATCTACGGCCAGCATCCCGGCATCGACCTGCGCCTTCACGAGGGGAACTCCGACCAACTCATCGCCAAGGTGCGAGACGGGTTGGCGGATCTGGCCGTGGCAGCCTGGTCCGGCGAGCCGCCCGAGGGTGTGCAGACGGTGATCCTCGTCGACGACCCGCTCGTGGCCGTCGTCGCCGACGATCATCCGTGGCGAGCGAGGAAGAGCATCCGCCCTCACGAACTGGCCCGTGCCGACCTGATCGCCCTCCCGCCCGGAACCGGTGCGCGCGCCGCACTCGACAGCGTCCTCGCCCGTGCGGACGCGCGGCGTGTCGAGCCGCGCTGGGAGGTGTCGTCCCCCGCCTACCTGCAGATGCTCGCCAGCCGGGGCATCGGCATCGGTGTCGTCAGCGCCACCACCGCGGAAGGCTGGGACGCCGTGACGGCCATCCCGATCAGCGATGACCGAGCCAGATCCCAGTTCGGGCTGGTCTGGCAACAGCGGCCCAGCCACGCCGCCCAAGCCCTCCTGGAACACGTCCTTCCGCGGGCTGGCAACGCCCGGGCAGAGACGCAGAACCCGGTGACCTCCGCTCACTGACAAGACCGGTCACCGCCCGGTCAGCAGGCGCTCGAGCCCGGCCCGGGCCGTCGCGGACTCGTGAGACCCGCGCGTCGATCGGAGGAGCGCCGCTCGCCACGCCGCCGCGGCGTACGGGCCGACGGTGGCACCGGTGTCGTGCAGCAGGTTGTCGATCAGGTTGGCGACTCGATCGTCGTCGGGCTCGTCGATTGCGGCGTCCGGGTGCGCGGGCTCGGCGAGCAGCCGCGCATACTCGGTGCGGACGAGATAGTCGAAGCCCACCAGAATCGCCGGCGCGAGTTCGGCGAGCGAACGCACCGGGACGACGGCCGCTGCGCCCTCGATGCGATCGAGTACCCGCTGCTCCACATCGGCCCGGACTATGCCCCACAGTGCGGTCTTGCTTCCGAAGTGGTGATAGAGCGCGCCCGTCGTCACGCCGGCCTCCCGGGCGATGTCGGCGACATTGACGCCGGCGAACCCGTGCGCACCAAACTGGGTCAACGCTGCGGCGATGAGTCGACCGGTCGTCGTCCCCGGGACGGGTAGCCATGCGCGCATGCGGTCACTATAGTGACGTTTAGATTGACGTAATCGGATTACGGAGGCCCCTCATGCTTCTGACGTTCTACTTTCAGCCCGTCGCCGATCTGGCCGCCGCGGCACAGCACTACCTGAACCTGGGTTGGGACGAGGCCTGGCGCGAGGGCGAGCACACGATCGCCCTGCAGATGCCGGGGGTCGAGACGCAGCTCATGCTCGACGACGAGCCCGGCTGGGGCGGTGCTGGCCCGATGTATCTGGTGGACGACCTCCTGCCCTGGCTCGCAGCACACCCCGAACTGGCCGCCGGCAAGGTCCAGGAGATCCCGGGTGGACGCGTCGCCGAGGTCACCGCTCCCGGTCACAGCTACTACGTCTTCTCCATGGACGACGTCTCAAGCTGACCCCCGTGCGGGCTCAAGCGTCCGGCCCGTCATCGCTCCACCCGACGACATGGACACGCCGCACTCCCGGCTCATCGAGCAGATTCGCCGTATCTCCCGCCATCTCGGCGAAGTGCCACTCCCCCTCACGGTCGGCGGTTCGCCCGTGTCCGCGCGAACGCCGGCCGTCTCGGCGCCAGCCAGCTGCCGTTCTGTTACGGAACGAGTTCACCGTTGGAGGGAAGCGATCCGTGCAAGGTGAGCGGCACGGCCTGAGCGTGCGCGATGCCGGGACGGTCGATCGCCTGGAGGTGCAGGTGCGGCTCGGTGCTGTTGCCGGAGTTGCCGCACCGGGCGATCACGTCACCGACCTCAACCCGCTGGCCAGGCCGCACCTGGACGCTGCCGCGCTGCAGGTGGCAAAGCGCCACCACCGTGCCGTCCCATTCAATGAGGACGTGGTTGCCGGCCAGCGCCGTCCAACCCATCGCGGCCCGGCGCTGCTGGGTCAGGGCATAGCCGACGGACGGCAGCCCGCGGTAGGCGGGGTGGTCAGCGGCATCGTCGTAGGCGGCGACGACTGTTCCGTCCAGGGGTGCCAGGATCGGGCGTCCGAAGCCGGGGAACCGCTCCGGCGGCTCCGGGCGCACCAGGGAGCGCAGGGTGAAGGGCGCGCTGCGGCCGCTGTCGGTGACGGGCACGAAGTCGATGGCATAGCTGGTCGCGAAGGCGCGGGTGCCGTGGCTGGGCACCCGGTTGGCCGGGCTGTTCTGCACCAGCCAACGGCCCGTGAACGGGTAGGCCAGATCGATGGAGCCGCTCATGTCGCCATTCTCCCGACTCGGTCCAGAGGCCGGGGCGAAGGCACGAGCACGGATTGCCGCCGCGCTCACGCCTCAGGGTCGGCTCTTCATCGACGAAGGAAACCCGCTTCGACAGGTTGAGCTTCCCGCGCCGTAACGACCGCTGCGCGCCTCAAGCCGTGCCCCTGCCGGATCTCGGAAGAAGGTTCCGGCGGAGTGTCGCATCACACCCACCCCGTTCGTGGAAGTGGAGAAGGCCGCCCCGACCGCGGCGGCACGGAGCAAAGGAGCAACACCATGAGCAGCACACTGACCGTCGACTTCTTCTGCAGCCTGGACGGCTACGGCTCGGCCCGAGGATGGCCCGGGTATTGGGGCAAAGAGGGTCCCGAGTTGATCGACGACCGGGTGCGCACTTTCGCGCAGAACCAGGTGCTCGTCTTCGGCGCGACCACCTTCCGGGAGTTCCGGGAGTTCGTGGTGGCCTTTGACGAGCCGTACTACGACCGTCTGAACGAGCTACCCAAGATCGTGTTCTCCAGCACGCTCAAAGAGCCGCTGGGCTGGCGGAACTCCACCGTCCTGAACGAGGACGCGGTGACCGCGATCGAGCGGCTGAAGCGCACCACGGATGTCCCGATGCGTTCGCACGGCAGTATCTCGCTCAATCGTGCGCTCCTCGCGGCAGG
>JBDHZN010000172.1:0-7990 GCA_039811845.1 Micropruina sp.
GGGGCGACGGTGTAGGGTTCCCGGCGGAGGCGTGAGGGTTCCTGGTGGGCCCCCCGGTCTTCAAAACCGGTGAGACCGAGCACCTCGGTCTGGCGGGTTCGATTCCCGTCCGCCTCCGCCAGGGCCGCGGTGCCTCCAGCCCTGCCGTGAGGGGCCGACGACGACGAGCGCGAGGTGGTCATGGGCGACGACGATCGGCGCCGGCGCATTCCCCGCACCGACGTGCTGTTGGCACTGCCCGCCGTGGCCCAGGCTCGCGGACGCCTGAGCGAGGCCACCATTCGCGCGATCGTCACGCAGACCCAGGACACCGCCCGCGCCGGACGGCTGCCCGTCGACGAGGTCGCAAGCACCGTCGAGCGGGCCCTGGCTAGCCACGGAACCGTCTCGCTGACCCCGGTTCTCAACGCCACCGGCGTGATCGTGCACACCAACCTGGGCCGCGCCCCGCTCTCGGACGCCGCCCGCGAGGCGGTGCAAACCGCCGCCGGCTACGTCGACGTCGAGCTCGACCTGCACACCGGACGGCGCAGCAAGCGCGGAGTCGGCGCCCGCGAGGCACTCCTCGAGGCTTGCCCGGCCGCCGAGGACGCCCTGGTCGTCAACAACGGCGCGGCCGCCCTGCTGCTGGCCGTCACAGCGCTGGCCGGCACGAAAGAGATCGCTGTCAGCCGCGGCGAGTTGATCGAGATCGGCGCCGGCTTCCGGCTGCCCGACCTGATGCAGACCACCGGCGCCCGGCTGCGCGAGGTCGGCACCACCAACCGCACCCATGCCGACGACTACGCCCGTGCGATCAGCGAGCGAACCGGCTGTCTGTTGAAGGTGCACACCAGCAACTTCCGGGTCGAGGGCTTCACTGCTCAGGTCGACATCGCGACGTTGCGCGAACTGGCCGACGCGCACGGCCTGCCGCTGATCGTCGATCTCGGCAGCGGACTGCTCGTCCCCGACCCGCTACTACCCGACGAACCGGACGCCGCCAGCGCCTTGCGCGCAGGTGCTGACGTGGTGATCGCCAGCGGCGACAAGCTGCTCGGCGGACCCCAGGCCGGCATCCTGCTCGGACGCCGCCAGGCGATCGAAACCCTGGGCCGCCATCCGCTGGCTCGCGCGGTCCGGACCGACAAGCTGACTTTGGCCGCACTGGAAGCCACCATGCGCGGAGGCGAATCACCGGTGCGTGCCGCCCTGCGCGCCGACGCCGGGAAACTGCGCGAGCGTACCGACCGCCTCGCCGCCCAGGTGGGCGGTCAGCTCGTCCCGCACGACGGCCGGGTCGGGGGAGGGGGAGCGCCCGGCGTCCCACTGCCGGGCTGGGCCGTGGAACTGCCCGAAGAACTCGCCGAGGGGCTGCGCCTCGGCACGCCGTCCGTGGTGGCGCGGGTGCACGGCGGCCGCTGCCTGATCGACCTGCGCTGTGTGCCCGAGCACGCCGACGATCGGCTCGCCGCAGCCGTCCTCGACGCGCTGAAGAACCCGGCCGGCTGACATGTACGTCGTCGCGACCGCCGGGCACGTCGATCACGGCAAATCCACCCTGGTGCGAGCGCTCACCGGCATGGAACCCGACCGGCTCGCCGAGGAGCAGCGGCGCGGCCTGACCATCGATCTCGGCTTCGCCTGGACGACCCTGCCGTCCGGACGCGAAGTCGCCTTCGTCGACGTACCCGGCCATGAACGGTTTCTCGGCAACATGCTCGCCGGCGTCGGCCCGGCTCCGGTGGTCTGCTTCGTGGTGGCCGCCGACCAGGGCTGGCAGGCCCAGTCCAGCGACCACCGGGACGCCGTCGTGGCGCTCGGCATTGAACACGGCCTGGTGGCGATCACCCGTACCGACCTGGCGACGCCCCAGCAGTTGGCCGACACCGAGACGCAGATCCGCGCCCAACTAGCGGGAACATCACTCGCCCAGGCCCCCATCGTCGCGGTCTCGGCAGCTGGCCGCCCCGATCCCCGACATCCCGCCGCCCCTCGTCATGCCGGCGCCTCTCGTCATGCCGCCGCTCCTCGTCATCCCGGCGAACGCCGGGATCTTGAAACGCACCCACGCGCCGGACTGGACGAGTTCCTCGCGCGTCTGGACGACGTGCTGGCGACCACACCCGCCCCCGATCCGGAGGCCCGGGTGCGGCTGTGGGTGGACCGCTCGTTCAGCATCAAGGGAGCCGGAACGGTGGTCACCGGCTCGCTTACCGCAGGCACGCTGCGGCACGACGACCGACTGGAACTGGTCGGCCAGGACGGACGGCGTCCGGTTCGGGTGCGCGGCCTGCACAGTCGCAACGCCGCCATGACGACCGTGACACCGCACGCTCGGGCGGCGGTCAATCTGCGCGAGATCGCCGCCGACGCCGTCCACCGTGGCGATGCCCTGGTGACGCCGGGAGCGTGGCCGATCGTCGACACGATCGACGTCCGGCGGACGAGAGGGGACAGCTTCGCCGACGGCCCCCGCGAACTGATCGTGCACATCGGCACGGCCGCGGTGACTGCCCGGGTGCGGCCCTTCGGGGACGATCACGCCCGGCTCACCCTCGACCACGCCCTGCCGCTGCAGTTCGGCGACCGGTTGGTACTGCGCAGCCCGGGCGGTCGCTCGGTGTTCGCCGGCGCCCTGGTGCTCGACGTCGATCCACCCGTCCTGCGACGTCGTGGGGACGGCGCGCGGTGGACGGCCCAACTCGAAGCCCGTCCGGCGACCGGGGATCCGGGGGCGGAGGTGGCGCGCCGCGGGGCGATGCGGCCGGACCAACTGCGCCGCCTCGGTCTGCGCGGGCTGGAATTGCCGCCGGAGGGTGTCGACGAGGTGCAGCAGCACGGACTCTGGTGGCTGCACCGTCCGGCGCTCCAGGAGTGGACGCGCCGACTGCGGCAAGCGGTCGCCCGGAAGCTGCGCGACGAGCCGCTGGCGCCGGGCCTGAGCGAGGGTGCCGCCGTCGATCTGTTGCAGCTTCTGGACCCACCGTTGCCGGACGCCGCGCTGTTGCCGCTGCTGGTGCGCACTGCCGGGCTTGAATCGCATCGTGGTGCGCTGCGGCCACCGGGCCGCGCCGCCGATCTGGGCGACGCCGAGCCGGCCGTGGCCCAACTGGAGCGACGGCTGCGCGAGCACCCGTTCGCCGCGCCCGAGGCCGAAGAACTGGCGGCGCTGCGGCTGGGTACGCGGCAGCTGGCCGCGGCCGAACGAGCCGGACGTCTGCTGCGGCTGAGTGGGGGAGTGATCCTGCTTCCGCAGGCGCCGGCGCTCGCCATGCGCCGATTGGCCGCCCTCGATCAGCCGTTCACCACCAGTGAGGCGAGACAGGCCCTCGACACCACCCGCCGGGTGGCCATCCCGTTGCTCGAATTGCTCGACGCCCGCGGCTGGACGCGCCGCGTCGACCCCACCCGACGCACCATCGTGCGGTGACGGACGCCCGCCGGGCCAGCGTGAGGGCTTGGCCGCCCTGCTAATGTAAGCAGTGCTTACTTCGTGGAAGGGGTGCGGCGGTGGTTTCGGACTCAGCCAGGCCCGGCTATCACCACGGTGATCTGCGGGCCACGCTTGTGCTGGTCGCCCTGGAGATGATCGAGGCCGGTGAACCGTTCTCGCTGCGTGCCCTTGCCCGCCGTGCAGGTGTGTCGTCGGGCGCGCCGTATCGGCATTTCGCCGACCGCGAGGCGCTCGAGTCCGCGCTGGCCGTCCACGGGTTGCGCGAGCTGATGAGCGAACTCACCGCGGGCGAGCAGGTGCCGGCGTCCGCTGCCGAGGTCGGTGAGCTGGCCGTCGGGTATGTGCGTTTCGCGCTGCGCCGGCCGGCGCTGTTCCGACTCATGTTCGGACGCGCCTGCGACGACCAAGACGATGAGCGCGTCCGTGCGGCGGGCGTCCTGCACGACTACCTCGCGGCCGTGATGACCGCGGTCTTCCCACACGCCGATCCGGTCGCCCTGGCCACTGCCGGCTGGTCGCTCGCCCACGGACTGGCCTTCCTGCACCTGGACGGCAAACTGCCCAACGCGGACCAGGTTGCTATCGACGAGCGGGTGCGCGCCACCTTCGCCGCCCTCTTCGCATTCCCGTCACCGAACCAGGAAGGAATCCCATGAGCACCCGCATCCTGCTGGTCGTCACCAACGTCGACCACTACGAGGTCGACCCGTCGCACCCGACCGGGCTATGGCTTTCAGAACTCACCCATGCTTACGACATCTTCGAGGAGTACGGTTTCGAACAGACGATCGTGAGCCCAGCCGGTGGCCGGTCGCCGTTGGAGCCGCGGTCGTTGAAGTTCCCCAGCTACGACAAATCCGCCCGGTCCTGGCACGAGAGTCCCGCCCGCATGGCGCTCCTCGACGACACCGCCAGTGCGGAACAGATCGATTCCGGCGACTACGAGGCGATCTATTTCACCGGTGGCCACGCCGTGATGTTCGACTTCCCCGGCAGCGCGGACCTGCAGCGCATCACCCGCGAGATCTTCGAACGCGGCGGTGTCGTCGGCGCGGTCTGCCACGGCTACTGCGGCCTGCTCGACACCACCCTCTCCGACGGCAGCTACCTCGTCGCGGGACGCAACCTCACCGGCTTCTCGTGGCGTGAGGAAGTGCTCGCCGGTGTCGACAAACTCGTCCCGTACAACGTCGAAGAGCGGATCCAGCAACGCGGTGCGCACTATTCGAAGGCGCTGCTGCCATTCGTCTCCAACGCCGTGGTCGACGGCAGGCTCGTCACCGGCCAGAACCCAGGCTCGGCCAAGGAGACGGCGACCAAGGTCGCCGCGCTGCTCTGACCGACGAACGATCACCCCACCCCCGATTCAAGGACGGATCGCATGCAGACAGTGCTCGGAGCCAACGGCCAGATCGCCGAGGAACTCACCCGCGAGTTGCACCGCAACTTCACTCACGACATCCGCCTGGTAAGCAGGAACCCACGCAGGATTGAGCAGACCGACCAGCTGATCAAGGCCGACCTGATGGACGCCGGCGCCACCGCGGCCGCGGTGGAGGGAAGTGACATCGTCTACCTCACCGTGGGCCTACCGATGGATTCCGAGCTCTGGGAGCGGCAGTTCCCGACCATGATGTCGAACACGATCGCCGCCTGTCAGAAGCATGACTGCAAATTGGTGTTCTTCGACAACACCTACATGTATCCACGGACCTCGACTCCCCAAACCGAGCAGACCGCGTTCGAGCCGGTTGGCCGCAAGGCCACGGTGCGCGCCCGGATAGCGACAATGCTGCTGACCCAGATGGAGGCGGGCACGATCGATGCGGTGATCTGCCGAGCACCTGAGTTCTACGGCCCGGGCAAGACCAAAAGCCTGACCAACTCGGCGGTCTTCGACCGGATCAGGCAGGGCAAGCGGCCGATGGTGCCATTGAACGCTCACACCCGACGCACCCTCATCTGGACCCCGGACGCCAGCCGAGCCATGGCGCACATCGGGAACACGCCCGACGCATACGGACAGACCTGGCATCTGCCGTGCGACCCGGATCGCCTCACCTACCAGGAGATGATCGACGTCGCCTCGCAGCTCACCGGAAGGAAGATTCCGTACACCACGGTGCCGCGATGGGCCTTCACGATCGGCGGACTGATCAACCCCGCGGTCAAGGAGGCGGAGGAATTGCTGCCCCGTTACCGCGAGGACAACATCTTCGACTCGTCGAAGTTCACCACACGATTCCCCGAGTTTCAGATCACGAGCTACCGCCAGGGAATCACCCGGATCCTCAACGGCTAGCGCACCCGCTTCACCGTCCGCCCACTGAGTCGTGACCAAGTTCGGAAGGCCCCCCACTCCTTCGCTCTGCTCCGAGGCGGTGGCTCCGTGGAGGTGGCTGTAGCGGTGACCTGGCTCGCGTCCCGGCATCCTCGTACACGACCGACGCGACCCTCACCGCTGACGGCCGAAAGGGTGCCCGCGGAGCCTGAACCGCACATGCACCCCGGGCCTAGCATGGTCACCGATGGAGATGAATCGACCGTGACAAGCTACGCGGCACGGCCCGGCGCGCGGACCGGCGCGACGATGTGGCGCGTGCTGGCAGATGAGCCCGAGCTGCACATCGCCCCCGACGGCTTCATGGACCTGATGTGGTTCCAGGATCGCCTCGTCGTAGCCGGCCCCGACACCCGGACCATGCATTTCCGAAGCCGGCCCGGAGAAGTGACCTGCGGGCTGCAGTTCGCTCCCGGTGTAGCGCACGCACTGTTCGGTCTCCCCGTCCACGAGCTAACCGACCAGCGCATCGAGTTGTCCGAGCTCGTCGCTCTACCGAGCGAGCTCGTCTGCTCCTTCGAGCGCGATGCACCCGCGGCTCTCGAACAGGTCTTCATCGAGCTGTGGGCCAAAGCCGATCCGGATCGCTCCACGCTGCGCCTCGCCGCATCGCTGGATCGCTCTGCTCGCAACGGACTCAGTGTGCGAGAGACCGCGGTGACGCACCATCTTTCGGAGCGCACGCTGCGCAGGATCAGCAACGCGCTCTTCGGCTACGGCCCCAAGACCCTCATGCAGATCCACCGCTTCCAGCGCGCTCTTCACCTGGCCCGGGCGGGCATGTCGCTGACCGACGTCGCCGCGACCGCCGGCTATGTAGACCAGGCACACTTCACCCATGAGGCCCGTCGCCTGGCGGGTCGGACGCCTTCCGAGCTCGCCCCCACTGCATAGTCGATCCGACTGGATCGTTGGCTGATGGATCGGCCGATTGAGCTGGCGACGCCGCCTGAGGGCAACTTCGAGGGCTACTTGCACGGCTCGTCCGTGTCGGTGGTCTTCGAACGCATTGACAGTGCGGACGTGGGTCTGCGTCTGCATCGTCACCCGTACGACGAGACTTTCGTCGTGTCTGCGGGCGCGGCGCGATTCATCGTCGGTCATGACGAACTGGCCGTGCATGCCGGGCAGATTCTCGTTGCTCCGGCACTCGTTCCGCACCGCTTCGTGACGTTGGGAGAGTACGCCGCATATCACATCCACGCCAATGATCGACTCGTTACCGAATGGCTCGAATGAAGGAAGACCGAGGCCACCTCGCCGACGATGTGCGCGTCATCAACGCCAGCATCGAGTTGATCGGCGGGAGCTGGACGAGGGCGCCGGCGGTGACCGGTAGAACGCTCGTTCCGTGCGGCCGATAGATACAAGAAAACACACGTACGGCTGGGGCAGCATGGCATCCAACGTGCGCCGGCTGCTCCACCACGACCGGATCAGCCATGATCCCACCTGACCCACCGACCCGCACGACTAAGGAGCCACAGTCATGTCGCACCATCATCACGCCATCGACTACGTCGAGTTGTCCGCGTCCCACCTCGCCGCCGCCCGCGCGTTCTACTCCGCCGCCTTCGGATGGACGTTCAACGACTACGGACCTGAGTACGCCGGAATCCAAGGATCTGATCCCGGCGAAGTGGATGACTGGGTGCGAAACGGCCACGCTGCATCGGAGGGCGACAAGTGACGCGCGAGGTAGCGAATCGTGCAAGCTCGACCGCTTGCAGCTGGTTTGAGAAAGAAGACATATGAGCGACTTGAGTTTGATCCCGCTGCGCACTGCCTGTGTGCCACGAGAAGACGTGCTACAGGGCGGTCTCGCCGACAACCACTTCGCAGCACAGCTCGACAAGGTTGTACGTGACGCCGAGCACTACCCGGTGTACGGGGACGCGGAGGCATTCTTCGCTCAGACCTACCCGACCTCCGGGTTGAAGACCCTTCTCACCAAGACCTTCGGTCGTATTACTGGGGCGAAGGGCGCGGAGCGAAGATGGTGCTGACCAAGGCCGGCCCGGTCCAGGTGGATGTGCCGCGGGATCGTGCCGGCACGTTCGAGCCCAGGATCGTGGCGAAGCGGCAGCGCCGGCTGGCCGACGTGTATGGCAGCGAGGTGTCGAAGACGACGATCTCCACGATCACCGACAAGGTGTTGGACGGGATGGGCGAGTGGCAGAACCGGCCGCTGGACCCGGTCTATCCGGTGGTGT
>JBDHZN010000173.1:0-7966 GCA_039811845.1 Micropruina sp.
GCGGGTCAGCGAGCGCGCCACCCCGACCAGCGCCGCCTTGGACGCCGAATAGTTCACCTGCCCGGGCGAGCCGTACAGGCCGACCACCGAGCCGGTGAAGATGATCCGGCCCCAGCGCCGACGCAGCATGGAACGGCTGGCCCGCTTGGCGCAGCGGAAGGCGCCCTTGAGGTTGGTCTCCAGCACCAGGTCGAAATCGTCCTCGCTCATCCGCAGCACCAGGGTGTCGCGGGTCACCCCGGAGTTGGCCACCAGGATCTCGGTCGGGCCGTGCGCTTCCTCGGCCTGTTTGAACGCGGCGTCGACCTGGGCGGGGTCCGTCACGTCGCAGGCGATGCCGAGTGCGCCCTCGGAAGCATCCCCACCTCGGGAGAAGCTGGCCACCCGGTGACCCTGTTCCAGCAGCGCAGCGACGATGGCGGCGCCGATGCCCTTGTTCCCGCCGGTGACGACGGCGCTGCGGCCGTCCACGCGTTCCGTATCCGTCACGGTGGACAACCTAGTGCAGGCGTCCGGACGGTGCCGCCCCGACCCGCTGTCACCGGAGGTGATCTGTCAGCCGAGCGGGCGGATCTGCAGCATCTCGACCATCGCCTCGTCGCCGGCCTCCAACGCGTACTTGACAGCTCTCGCGACCGAGACCGGGGCGAGGTGATCGGACGGGTCGTACGCGCGTCCGTCTGCCTGATAGATCTGCTGCTGCATCTCGGTGTCGATCCGACCGGGATGGATGGAGGTCACCTTGATCGCGCCGCGCTCCTCTTCGCGCAGGGCGTCGGTGAACGCCCGCAGCCCGAATTTGGATGCCGCGTAGACCGCCCAGCCCGCGCCCGAATGCAGACCGAGGCCGCCGTTGATCGTGATCACATGACCGCGGTTCGCCCGCAGCCGCGGCAACAGCAGCCGGGTGAGTTCCGCCACGCCGACCAGGTTGACGTTGAGGACCCGGAACCACTCCTGCGCTGTCAAGTCCTCGACCCGGTCACGGTTGGTGACGCCGGCCGAGTGGACGACGATATCCACCGAGTCGAGCTGTGCGACGGCCTGCGCGGTCGCGGTCGGGTCGGACAGGTCACAGGCGAACGGACGCGCCGAGCCGAAGCCGTCCGCGATCTGCTGGGTGGTGGCAAGGTCGCGTCCACCGATGAGCAGGTCGTAGTCAGCGGCGAGCGCGTCGGCGATGGCGAGCCCAAGTCCGCGGGTCGCGCCGGTGATCAGAGCGGTTCGACGTTCCATGCAGCCGGAGACTAGTGAACTTTTCACCGGCACGTCATCGCTGCGCGGGCGGGTGACCACACAGCGACCGCCGCGCCGACCGGGGCCGTCCGAACCAGGCCGTCCGGACTAGAGTGGCCGAGTGAATACTCGGGCACACGCACAGGGCCGTCCGGCCCTCATCACCAGTGCCCGTCCTGCCCGTTCGCTGGACGCCAATGAGCGCAACAAGCGCTACCTGTGGACGATGGCGCTGCGCGTCGCCTGCTTCCTGGGCGGCGTACTGTCGCCCACCCCCTGGAACTGGGTGCTGTTCGTCGGAGCTGCGGTGATTCCGCCCATCGCGGTGGCGCTGGCCAACGCCGTCGATCTGCGCCGCACCCCCGATGCCACCGACGACGCCCCGGCTGAACTCAAAGAACTGACCCCGGGCACCGTGGTGCCCGGCTCGGTCGAGGACGACCCGACGGAGGACCGCTGACGTGCCGAAGCTCGGCACGATGGGCCAGGCCCCGCAAGGTCGACGGCTGTGGCTGCGCTGGGTGGTGATGGGCATCGCGGTGGTCTGCCTCGCGGTGGCCTTCGTCAACCTCGGCCGCTGGCAGCTCGACCGGCTGCAGCAACGACGAGACAACAACGGCGTGGTCGTGGCACATGAGAACGCCCCGATCGTCGACTGGCGGACGATCTTCAACCGCCCGATCACCGACGCCGATCAGTGGCAGCGGGTGCAGGTGCGGGGCACCTTCGACGCCGAGCATTCCTACGTCGTGCGCTACCGCTCCAACGACAACCAGACCGGCTGGGAGATCCTCACCCCGCTGCGCACACCGGACGGCAACGTGCTGGTCAGTCGCGGCTTCGCGGCACGTCCGGCCAATCAGGACTTCCCACGGGTCGCGCCCCCGCCACCTGCCGGCGAGGTGACCGTGGTGGGCTACGTCCGGCGCAACGAACAGGGCAACCCCGATGCGATCACGCCGGCGGACGGCCAGATGCGGCTGATCAACTCCGAAGCCGTCGCCGGGACCTTGTCGTATCCCCTGGTCAATGGCTATATCGGCGCCACCGAGTTAACCCCGCCGGCCAACGACGGCCTGGTGCCGGTCGACCCCCCGGAGCTCACCGAGGGCAACCATTTCTCCTACGCGCTGCAGTGGTTCTCGTTCGCGATCATCGCCGGAGTCGGGTTGGTGGTGCTGATCCGCTCTGATTTGAGGGACCGGCGCAGGGCCGCTAAGGCTGCGGAAGCCAAACCTGCCCCGGCACCGGACGCCTCGCGCGCGGAGGTTCTGAACAGGCCGCCGTCGGCTGGTTGAGCTTGTCGAGACCCGGCTCACCGTTGGTTGAGCTTGTCGAACCTGACTCACCGTTGGTTGAGCTTGTCGAAACCTGACTCACCGTTGGTTGAGCTTGTCGAAACCCTTCCGAGGGTCTCGACCAGTTCGACCAACGGTGGTCTGGGTCTCGACCAGCGGTGGCTCAGGGCTGGATCAGTCCGCTCTGGACGGCGCGCACCAGGCGGCGCGGCACCTTCACGATTGCGCCGTTCACCCGGATCGGCACCAGGTCGACCGCCTCCGCCTTCCACTGGGCCCGCCGCGAGCGGGTCCGGCTGCGGGACTTCTTGCGCTTGGGAACAGCCATCAGCCCTGCCTCGCCTTCCAGCGCGGATTGCGCTTGTTGATCACATAGGTCTTACCCCGGCGGCGCACCACGATGGAGCCCTCCTTCATCTTCAGCGCGCGAAGCGAGGCGCGTACCTTCATCGGATTCCTCTCCTTCTCGGTGCCGTCACCAGCTCGACTTGGTGACGCCGGGCAGTTCGCCACGATGGGCCAGCTCACGTAACCGGATCCGGGACAGCCCGAACTGGCGCAGGTGGCCGCGCGGACGTCCGTCGATCGCGTCGCGGTTGCGCAACCGGACGGGGCTGGCGTCACGCGGTAGCGCATGCAGGGCGGCCATCGCCGCTTCGCGCTCGGCATCGGGCAGTGAGAAGTCGACGCTGCGCCGCTTGAGGTCCGCGCGGCGCTCCGCGTAGCGGGCGACGATCCGCCGACGCTGGGCGTCCTTGGCGATCTTGCTCTTCTTGGCCATCGGGTGAGACTCCTCGCAGGGAAACGGATGGTGCGGCCCGCCGCCGGTGCGCCGTTCCGACCCCCGGCACCCGTCGGGCCGCCAAGACACGATAGCTACTGAGAATCATTCTCGTCAAACGACGGCAGTCACCGAGGCCCCGCGGGTAGGGCTGTCGAGATGAGCGCCCTTCCAATGCTCACAATGAGTGCCGCCGAGGGAGTCGCGGCGGCTGAGGCGCAGCACTCATGCACCCCTGCCAAACGCTCGAACCGGATCGTGGTGCTTATCAAGGCCCTGCTGACCTCGGGTTCCAGGTCGAGCCGGATTGTGGTTGATACCGGTTACCCCGGAGGGGTATTCAAAACAACCACGAAGCGGCTTGAGCCTAGGCCGCCTCGCTACCTCGCCCAGATATCCACCAGAATCCGGTTTAAGCGCCCGCGACGGGCCGGCCAGACACTGCCCAATCGACCGCAGACCGGATGCAGCGGCTCGCCAAGCACGACGTCGCTCCAATACAGCAGCCCTACCGCACCTCTTCACGAAGTGCCGACTTTCGCCGGCCGAGCTTGTCGAGACCCAGGCTCTTCGGCGCTGAGAAGGGTTTCGACAGGCTCAACCAGCGGTGGTCGCGTCGATCAGTGCGCCCCTTAGCTCAGGCGAGTTCGTTAGGCTCCTGGCATGGATCTGGGACTGACCGACCGGGTTTTCCTGGTGACGGCGGCCAGCGCCGGCCTGGGCCGGGCGAGTGCCGAACAGTTGGTGGCCGAGGGTGCCCGAGTGGTGTTGGTGGCCCGGCGGGCAGACGTCCTCGACGATGTCGTCGCCGACCTGGGCAGCGCGAACGCGGTCGCGCTGGCGTCCGATCTGGCCGATCCAGGCACGGCGCAGGCCGCCGCGCAGCTGGCGATCCGCACCTTCGGACGGCTCGACGGCGCGCTGATCAGCGTCGGTGGTCCCCCGCCCGGTAGCGCACTGGCCAACTCCGACGAGCAGTGGCTGGTCGCCTTCGAGTCGGTCTTCCTCGCTGCCCTGCGCACGGTTCGCGCGGTGCTCGCCGCCGCGTCCGGTCCGGTGTCCATCGGGATGGTGCTGTCCACCTCGGTGAAGGTGCCGATTCCGGGCTTGGCGATCTCCAACGGCCTGCGGCCGGGGCTGGCGATGCTGATCAAGCAGCTCGCGGACGAGCTCGGGCCGGACGGCCACCGGGTGTTCGGGCTGATGCCGGGCACGGTGCTCACCGAACGGATCCGGTTCTTGCACGGTCGCAGCGACGATCCCGCGTCTGTTCGCAGGGATGCCGAGGCGAGGATTCCGCTACGCCGGCTGGGTGATCCGGCCGAGTTCGGACGAGTGGCGGCGTTCCTGTTGTCGCCGGCGGCCTCCTATGTCACCGGCTCGGTGATCCCGGTCGACGGCGGTGTGTTGCGGGCACTGTGAACCTGCATGTCGCGCACGATCTGCTCGCCTGCCCGCACTGCGGCCAGGCGCTGGCGCCGCTGCAGCGGTGCTGGGTCTGCCCGTCGGGGCACTCCTTCGATGTGGCCCGCCAGGGCTACCTGAATCTGTCCGGCGGACCCGAACCGGCGAACGCCGACACCGTCGACATGCTGGACGCCCGGACGCGGGTGCAGTCGGCCGGAGTGTTCGACTTCGTCAGCCACGGGCTGGACGAGGTGGTGCCGCTCACCGGCATCCAGACCGTGCTGGAGGTCGGCGCCGGCACCGGGCACTACCTGGCACAGCTGGTAGAAGCGCGGCCACCGGCCCGCGGACTGGCTCTCGACGTGTCCCGGACGGCCGCGCGGCGGGCAGCGAAGGCCCACCACCGGGTGGCCTCGGTGGTCGCGGACGTGTGGCGCGGGCTGCCACTACTCGACAACACGATCGACGTGCTGCTGTGCATCTTCGCTCCGCGCAACCCGGCGGAGTTCGCCCGGGTGCTCCGTCCGGACGGTCGGGCGATCGTGGTGACACCGGCACCCGAACACCTGGCCGAGCTGCGGCAGTCGTACGGGCTGCTGGGTCTCGAGGACGACAAGCACGACCGGCTGCTGACCCGGTTCGTCGGACATCTGGTTCACGAGCGGACACTCGGCCTGCGCCGCACCACCACCTTGCCCGCCGACGTGCTGGCCGACCTGATCCGGATGGGCCCGAACGCCCACCACGAACCCCGCCTCCCGGACGCCGCCCAACAGGTGCGGCTCGCCGTCCAGCTCACTGTGTTCCGGCTGCCCTGACCAACGGCACCACCGGTGGTTGAGCGTGTCGAGACCCTGCTCGGTGCCGCGCCTCCGGGTCTCGACAAGCTCGACCGACGATCAGAGCCTTGCCAACGATTGGGCGAGCGTTGGAGGGACGGACGGGGGCGCGTTCCTGACCGCTTCCCGGCAAACGGTTGCGAAGGCCGTAAACTGCCGCTCCGTGACGTCTGCCTGGCCCGATTCCCGTACCCGCTCCCTGGTCCGCCAGTTCATCGCTGGAATCGACGAGGTACTCCCCCAGGCCAAAGCGCTGCGTCGCGCCATCCACTCCGACCCGTACATCGGGGGCTTCGAGCAGCCGACTTCCGAGTTGCTGCGCGCCGCGTTGACCCGGCCCACCACGCCGGTGGCCGACACCGGCTTCTGGACCCGGCTGGGTCCGGACGGACCGTCCGTGGCCCTGCGCAGCGAACTGGACGCCCTGCCGCTCACCGAGGACACCGGCGTCGACTGGGCCTCCACCAATGGTGCGATGCACGCCTGCGGACACGACGTCCACATGGCTGCGGTGTGGTCGGTGATCAAGGCCGCGGAGAAGATGGACCTGCCGGCCGGCCTGCTCGGCATCTACCAGCCCCGCGAGGAGTGCCAGCCGTCCGGAGCGCCGGACGTGTTGCGCAGCGGGTTGCTGCCGGCACACGACGTCCGTTCGGTGATCGGCGCCCACGTCCAGCCGCGCGTGCCGGAGGGCCTGGTGAGCACCGGGATCGGCGGCGTCAACGCGGCCGCGGACGCTTTCGACATCATCGTCCGCGGGCACGGTGGGCATGGCGCCTATCCGCACGTCACGATCGACCCGGTGCCGGTGCTGGCGAACATCGCGTCCGGCCTGTACGAGTTGGTCGGACGGCTGATCGACCCGACCCACGCGGCGCTGATCAGCATCGGCCGGATCGAGGCCGGCGCGACGCACAACATCATTCCGGACTCGGCGAAGCTGCAGGGCATCATCCGCACCATGCACGAGGCCGACCGACGGCTGCTGCACGCCGAGGTACGCCGGTTCGCCGAGCACACCGCCGCGGCGCGCGGCGCCACCGCCGAGGTGACCCTGCTGCGCGGCGACCCGGTGCTGGCCAACGACCACGACCTGGTGAAGACCCTCGACCCGGTGCTGGAATCGGCCGGCCTGCAGGTGGCTGCCGAACCGTTCCGTTCGCTCGGTGCCGACGACTTCAGCCACTTCGGCCAGCACGTGCCGATCGTGATGATGTTCGTCGGCACCGGTGAGGATTCCGGCACTCGGCACGACACCGGCCTGCACCACGCCCGCTACCTGCCCGACGAGGACACCATCCGCACCGTGGCGATCGCCCTGGCCTCCGGCTACCTGGCCGGCGCCCGCCTGGCCGGCGCCCTCTGACCCGGACGACCACCCCGCCACCCGCAAAGCCCTCCCTAACTACTTCTGCCCTGCCACATGTGGGAGGGCAGAAGTAGTTAGGGAGGGCTCTACGGGTTGGGCCAGCACTAGGCCAGCGAGATCAGGTCGGCGTAGTCGGGGTTCCAGAGATCCTCGTCGCCGTCGGGCAGCAGCACCACCCGGTCGGGTTCCAGGGCCTCGACGGCGCCCTCGTCGTGGGTGACCAGGACGATCGCGCCAGCGAAGGAGTGGATCGCGGCCAGCACCTCGGCACGGGACGCCGGGTCGAGGTTGTTGGTCGGCTCGTCGAGCAGCAGCACGTTGGCCGCCGACACCACCAGCATGGCCAGCGCCAGCCGGGTCTTCTCACCACCGGAAAGCACCCGGGCCGGCTTGTCCACATCGTCGCCGGTGAACAGGAACGAACCCAGAATCTTGCGGGCGTCGGTCGGCGTCATGTCTTCGGGCGCCGCGGTCATCATGTTCTCCAGCACGCTGCGGGAGACGTCCAGGGTCTCGTGCTCCTGCGCGTAGTAGCCCAGCCGCAGCCCGTGACCCGGCTGCACCTCGCCGGTGTCGGACGGCTCCATGCCGGCCAGGATGCGCAGCAACGTCGTCTTGCCGGCGCCGTTCAGGCCCAGGATGACCACCCGGGAGCCCTTGTCGATGGCCAGGTTGACGTCGGTGAAGACCTCCAGCGACCCGTAGCTCTTGGACAGCTCCTCGCCGCGCAGCGGCACCTTGCCGCACGGCGCCGGGGTCGGGAACCGGATCTTCGCCACCCGGTCGGACGCCCGTTCGCCCTCCACGGACGCCAGCAGTTTCTGCGCCCGCTTGGCCATGTTCTGCGCGGCGACCGCCTTGGTGGCCTTGGCCCGCATCTTGTCGGCCTGGGCCAGCAGCTGCTCGGCCTTCCGTTCGGCGTTGAGCCGTTCCCGCTTGCGGCGCTTCTCGTCGGTCTCGCGCTGCAGCAGGTAGCGCTTCCAGTCCATCGCGTACTGGTCGAGTTCGGCGCGGTTGGCGTCCAGGTGGAACACCT
>JBDHZN010000174.1:0-7963 GCA_039811845.1 Micropruina sp.
CGCAACATGAATGGTCCCAATCCCTTCTAGCCCAAGGGGTCGGGACCATTCTCCCTTGTCAACACCACATTACCCGGGAGACACACCGCAACCACACCCCGACTTTTTCAGGTCGAAGTAGTTAGGGAGGGGCATACGGAGTATGCAAACCCAGCCGGCGGACGCCGGGTCAGGCGGCCGGCTCGGGGGCGTGTGCGTCGTCCGGGATGTTCTTGGTGGACAGCCGACGGCGGAATACCCAGTAGGTCCAGCCCTGGTAGGCGAGCACGATCGGGACGAAGAAGGCCGCCGTCCAGGTCATGATCGTCAGCGTGGTGGGGCTGGCGGACGCCGTCACGATGTTCAGCGGAGTCGCGGCGGCCGCTGAGTTGTCGAAGCCCAGGTCGGGGTACATCCGCAGGAAGATGCTGATCCCGATCACCACGGTCGCCACGGCCGTGCCGACGAACGCCCAGCCGTCGCGGTCGGCGCGCACCATGTACCAGGCCATCGCCAGGCCTGCGGCGGCGACCAGGGCGAGGATCCACCCGGACGCCCCGGTGCCGTAGGCGAGGTTCGACCACAGCAGCCAGACGGCACCGCCACCGATCGCGCCCAGGCCGAGCCGTTCGGCGAACAGCTTGGCCCGCTCATGGACCTCGCCACGGGTCTTCAGCGCGATGAAGATCGCGCCGTGGAATAGGAACAGCACCACGAAGACCAGGCCGCCGAGCAGCGCGAACGGGCTGAACAGCGACCAGAACCCGCCGGTGAAGACGTGCACGCTGGCACGCCCCTCGGCGAGGGCCACCGGCATTCCGATGACGAAGTTGGAGAACCCGACGCCGAGCACGAAGGGCACCACGAACGAGCCGATCGAGGCACCCCGGTCCCAGCGGTACTTCCAGGACTGTTCGGGCCGCTTGGCCCGGTATTCGAAGGCGAGGCCGCGGACGATCAGCGCCAGCAGGATCAGGAAGAACGGCAGGTACATCGCCGAGAACAGCGTGGCGTACCAGCCGGGGAAGGCGGCGAACATGGCACCGCCGGCGGTGATCAGCCACACCTCGTTGCCGTCCCAGAGCGGGCCGATGGTGTTCACCACGACGCGTCGCTCCTTGTCGTTGCGGCCCAGGTAGGGGATCAGCATGCCGACGCCGAAGTCGAAGCCTTCGAGCACCAGGAAGCCGATCCAGAGCACGGCGACCAGTCCGAACCAGACCAGCTGCAGGGTGGAGTGTTCCAGAATCATCACGCACACACCCCTTTCTCAGTAGGCGAAGGACAGGACGTCGTCATCGTCGGTTATCTGTTGCACCGGTTCCACCTCGGGCAACCCCAGCTTGATGTACTTCAGCATCAGCCCCACCTCGACCACCGCCAGGGCGCCGTAGACCAGGGTGTAGCCGATCACACTGATCAGCATCTCGGTCGCCGTCACCCCTGGTGAGATGCCGGCCATGGTGGGTAAGACCCCGGACACCAGCCATGGTTGGCGGCCCATCTCGGTGAAGATCCAGCCGAACGAGTTGGCGAACAGCGGACCCAGCGTCATCGCGATCATCAGCAACGTCCAGATGATGTGATTCGGCGGCAGTTTGCCCTTGCGCAGGAACCACAACAGCAGCACCGCCACACCCACCGCCGCCATGCCGAGGCCGATCATCAGCCGGAAGCTCCAGTAGGTGACCGGGATGATCGGGGTCACGGTGTCCACACCCCAGGCCTTCATGTGTTCGGCGTAGGCCTGCTGCAGGGTGTTGTCGGGGTCGACCAGCTGACCCTGGGCATGGGCTTCCTTCAGCTCGTTGATGCCCTGCACCTTGCCGTCCCAGGTGCCGGTGGCCAGGAACGACAACAGGTTCGGCACCTCGATCGCGAACAGCGGGCGGGAGCCGTCCAGGGTGCCGATGGTCAGGATCGAGAACGGGGCACCGCTGCCGTCGCCGCCGGCGGTTTCGTAGAGCGCTTCGGCGGCGGCCATCTTCATCGGCTGCACCTCGGTCATCACCTTGCCGGATTCGTCACCGGTCAGGGTGAGTCCGACGCCGGAGACCAGCATCGCGATCGCCGCGAAGGTGGCTGCGAAGCGGTGCGCGGCCACGCTGTTGTCGTGCTTCTCGGTGCGTTCGGCCCCTTCCTCGTCGGCCGCGTCGGACGCCGCGGCCGGCTCGGCCTTGGACGAGTCGGCCTCGGACGGCTTGCGGTTCAGTTTCGACAGGTGCCAGCCCGAGATGGCGGCGACCAGCGCGGACGCGGTCAGCCAGGACGCCATCAGGGTGTGCGGCAATGCCCACAGCATCACCGGGTTGGTCAGCACGGCACCGAAGTCGGCCATCTCGGCGCGGTCGGTGACCGGGTTGTAGACGCCGCCCTGCGGGTTCTGCATGAACGAGTTGGCGGCCAGGATGAAGATCGCGCTCAGGTTGGTGCCGATGGCGACCATCCAGATGCAGGCGGCGTGAATCTTCTGCGGCAGCCGGTCCCAGCCGAAGATCCACAGGCCGAGGAAGACGGACTCCATGAAGAACGCCAGCAGCGCCTCGAGCGCCAGCGGCGCGCCGAAGATGTCGCCGACGAACCGGGAGTACTCGCTCCAGTTCATGCCGAACTGGAATTCCTGGACGATGCCGGTGACCACGCCCATGGCGAAGTTGATCAGGAAGAGCTTGCCGTAGAACTTGGTCAGCCTCAGGTACTTGTCGTTGCCCGAGCGCACCCACAGCGTCTGGAAGATGGCGACGATGAACGACAACGCCAGCGTGATGGGTACGAAAAACCAGTGATAAACGGTAGTGATGCCGAACTGCCACCGAGCGATCGTGACCGGATCCATGCGGGCAATGTACCTCGTCAACACCCTGCTCGGTCCCTCGGATGGGTGACTCGTCCCACAACTGGTCGAGTCTGTGCGCAAGCGAGCGGCGATGGCTGCCCGAAGGAACTTTGGACGAGATGTACTACAACCTGTCGTAGATGCTCGATTGGGGCATAGGATGCATCCATGCCGGTGTTAGGCGAGCTGGAACAGGCCGTGATGGAGGTGCTGTGGGAGAGCCCCACGGCGCTACCGGTGCGTGAGGTTCAAGCGGCGCTGGCCGACGACCGCGAACTGGCGTACACCACCGTGATGACCGTGATGGACCGGTTGGCGAAAAAGGGCCAACTGCTGCGTGAACTCGAGGGCCGGGCGTGGCGCTACCGGCCCGCGCAGTCCTGGGTCGAGCTGGTCAGCGACGAGATCGTGGCACTGCTGGCCACCGGGACGTCCGAGCAGCAGCACGCGGTTCTCGACCAGGTGCGCGGTCGGGTCCGCTGAGCCCTGCTTCGGCGCCTGGTGCGCTGGTCGAGGTTGCCCACGCACCTCACCCGAGGTTCCCAGCACTTCACCCGAGGTTCCCAGTACCTCACCCGAGGTGCTGATCCGCGTGCCGGAAGCAGATCCAATCGCCCGGCCGAGCCTGGGCCAGGGCATCATTCGTGGCCTCGGACAGCACACCGACCACGGGATAGCCGCCGGTGACCGGATGGTCGGCACCGAAGATCACCGGCCGGCCATCAGGTGGCACCTGAATACTGCCCCGCACCATCGGCTCACTGGGCAGTTCGCGTCCGACCAGCTCCGGACGCCGTCGCAGCGGCTCGCCCATGAGGCGGACGCCGACCCGATCGCTGTGCTCGGAGAGCCGCCAGCGCCGTCCGAACAGTTCCGACGGATCGGCCAGCCAGTCGGATCGCGGGCCGGAGAGCACGTCGAGCTGTCGCTCGGTCTCCGGGAGCGGTGCGCGGGGCACGCTGTCGACGCTCAGCAGCGGGGGGAGCGGTGCGCCGACCGCCAGCCGCTCACCCGGGGCCAGTCGCGGCGGTCCGAGGCCGGAGAGTGTGTCGCTGCTCGCCGAACCCAGCACCAGCGGCACGTCGAAGCCGCCGGCGACCGCGAGATAGCTGCGCAGTCCCGTGGAAGGAACGCCCAATCGCAGGGTCTGTCCCGGCCTGAGGTAGACCGGTCCGGCGTGGGTGACCGGACGTCCGTCAACGGTGGGTGCGCAGTCGGCGCCGGTGACTGCCACCAGGCAGCTGGACGCCGCACGCAGCGCGAGCCCGCCCAGGGTGATCTCCACGGCTGCCGCGCCCGAGGGGTTGCCGACCAGCCGGTTGGCGAGTCGGTACGACGTCCGATCAGCCGCTCCGGACGCAGACACACCCACCGCCGCATATCCCGGACGTCCTTCGTCGACGAACAGCGTGAGCGGTCCGGTGGCCAGTACCGTCAACGCACCTCGCTGGTCGAGCTTGTCGAGACCCCTGGGGTGGTCGGCGCTGGTTCCGACGAGCTCGACCGGCGGTCGGCTGCGCGTGGTGTCGACAGAGTCAGCGACCCGCCGGTCGAGCTTGTCGAGACCTGTGCTCGGGTTGGTGGTGGTTTCGACAGGCTCAATCAGCGATCGCTCAACCGCCCGTTGGTCGAGCTTGTCGAGACCTCTGTCGAGACCCTTCTCGTCGACGGCGCGGAACCGCACCCGGCCGCCCGGCTGCAGCAGCGCGGGCGGGTCGCGGTCGGCGTCCCACAGTGCGACGTCGGTGCTGCCGATCAGCTGCCAACCACCGGGCGAGGCGCGCGGATAGATGCCGCTGAACGGACCGGCCAGACCCACCGCGCCGGTCGGCACCCGGGTCCGTGGCTCGGCACGCCGCGGTACCCGCAGCCGCTCATCGCCACCGACCAGATAGGCGAAGCCGGGAGCGAATCCACCGAAGGCGACCGTCCAATCGCGGCCGGTGTGCGCGGCGATCACCTCGTCCCACGTCAGTCCGGTGAGCCGGGCGACCTCGGCCAGGTCCTCGCCGTCGTAGCGGACGCCGATCTCGACCGGTTCGTCGCGGTCCGCAGGGCCGGCGGCGGTATCCAGCCCGGGCAGCAGGGCGGTCACCGCGTCACGAACACCGGCCAGGGCGTCCGGATCGTCGAGGCTGAGCAGCACGGTGGCGGCGGCCGGCACCACATCGCGGACGGCGGTGAACGCACCCCGCCCGGCCAGCGGGGCCAGCGCCGTCCGCAGTGCCATCGCCGCGTCCAGGCCGTCGACCTCGATCAGCACCGCGCGTTCACCGCAGGGCAGCAGCCGGCCGTCCATCAGGCGAAGGCCCGCACCTCGACGCCGGCGGTTTCCAGCGCCTGCCGCACCCGCCGCGCCATGGCCACGGCGCCCGGCGAATCGCCATGAGTGCACAGCGATTCGGCCCGCATCGGTACTTCGGTGCCGTCGACGGCCGTGATCACTTGGTCCTGTACGAGCCGGACCACTCGCGCGGCCGCGGCGTCCGGATCGTCGATCAGATCGCCCAGCTGCCCGCGTGGCACTAGGGTGCCGTCCGGGGTGTAGCCGCGGTCGACGAACGACTCCGTCACGGTGCGTAGGCCGGCAGTGCGGGCCTGCTCGAGCAGCACGCCGCCGGGCAGCCCGAGGATGGGTAGGCCGGCGTCGAATGAGGCGACCGCGCTCACCACGGCGCGGGCATGGACCTCGTGATGAACCACCGTGTTGTACAGGGCGCCGTGCGGCTTCAGGTAGGCCAGCGACGTGCCCGCGGCGACGCACATGGCCTGCAGGGCGCCTAGTTGATAGAGCACGTCGGCCCGCAGTTCGGCCTCGGAACAGTCCAGGAAGCGGCGTCCGAAGCCGGCCAGATCACGGTAAGAGACCTGGGCGCCGATCCGGACGCCACGGCTCGCGGCCAACGCGCAGGTGAGTTCCAGAGTGAGCGGATCGCCGGCATGAAACCCGCACGCCACATTGGCGCTGGTCACGATCTCGAGCATCGCGTCGTCGTCGCCGAGCCGCCACCCGCCGAACGATTCGCCCAGATCGGCATTGAGATCGATCGCCGCCATGGCGCAAACCCTACTGGCGATCAGTCTGAAATCGACCCCAGAGTAGAGGTGCCGACGTGCTGCCCACGGCTCAGGACGCGTCGGGGAGACGCCGTCTCTGGGGTCGATTTCAGACAGCTGCCCGGGTAGTACCTCCGTTGGTCGAGCTTGTCGAGACCCTCTGCTGACGGGATCGCGTGCCACCGGCGCTTAGCCCAGATACACCGATCTGCGGCTACTGCGCGACCCCAGCTGGGCGCACTGGCTGCGCCGGGCACGCTCGCCGTACGACCCGGTACGCCTTCGCGCACCCGACTCGCCATTGCACCCATCTGGGGCCGCTCGCTACGCCGCCCATCGGTGGATCTGGGCTTAGGGAAGCGCTGATCATTCACGTCATCCCGGGCTCCGACCCGGGATCTCAGGCGGGAGAGATCCCGGATCGAGTCCGGGATGACGATGGAGGCCTTTGCTGAGCGCATCCTTAGCAGGGGTAGTGATACCCGTAGTCGCCAGTCACCCGGGTCTCGACAAGCTCGACCAGCGGTGGTTGGCGTTCACAAAGCTCGACCAGCGGTGGTTGCGTCCGCAAGCTCGGCCAGCGGTGGCGCGTCGATAAGGGCAACCGGTGGTAGGGAATGTTCCCCGGGCCGGTCACTGTTACTCCGGTCGTGACCGACGCGACGCAACCGAACGATGTCCCGCTCTCCCTCCTCGACCTGGCTCAGGTGTTGCCCGGTGAGTCCGTCGCGGACGGCCTGGCCGCGACCGTGTCGCTGGCGCGGAACGCTGAGCGCTGGGGCTATCGCCGGGTCTGGTACGCCGAACACCACAACATGCCGACGATCGCGTCGTCGGCCACCGCGGTGCTGATCGCCCACGTCGCGGCGCACACCTCGACGATCCGGCTGGGCGCCGGCGGGGTGATGCTGCCCAACCATGCGCCGCTGGTGATCGCCGAACAGTTCGGCACGCTGGCCGAACTGCACCCCGATCGGATCGACCTCGGTTTGGGCCGGGCGCCCGGCACCGATCAAACCACCGTCCGCGCGCTGCGCCGCACGCCGGGCGCGGCGGACACCTTCCCGTCCGACGTCCAGGAGTTGCAGGGCTTCCTGGGCGAATCGATCGTCACCGGGGTCGCCGCCACCCCAGGTGCGGCGACGAAGGTGCCGCTGTTCATCCTCGGCTCGTCGATGTTCGGCGCCCAGCTGGCTGCGGCGCTCGGCTTGCCGTACGCGTTCGCCTCCCACTTCGCCCCGGACGCCCTGGAGGCCGCGGTGGCCACCTACCGGCGCGACTTCCAGCCCTCGGAACAGCTGGCCGAGCCGTACGTGATCGCCGGCGCGGGCGTGATCGCCGCCGACACCGACGACGAGGCGCGACGGCTGTTCGAGCTGACCCGACGGGCTCGGGTCAAGACCTTCCTGGGTCGTGGCCGGACGCTCACCGATGACGACATCGAGCTGCTGCTGGAGGGTCCCGGTGGTGCGCAGGTCGACCACATGCTGCGCTACACCGGCGTCGGCACCGGTCCGCAGGTACGGGACTGGCTGCGCCGGTTCGCCGTCCATGCCGATGCTGACGAACTGATCCTGGTGTCGTCCGCGGTCGACCGGACGGCCGCTGTCCACGCCCTTGAGTTGGTCGCCCCGATCCCCGCGTAGTCCGGGCCCCAGACCGTTGGTCGAGCTGGCCGAGACCCCCTGCGTGCTGATCAGGGGGTTTCGACAAGCTCAACCCGCAAGCGTCGACAAGCTCAACCCGCAAGCGTCGACAAGCTCAACCCGCAAAGCGTTGACATGCTCAACCCGCAAGCGGCGCCAAGCTCAACCAGCGGCGGTTCAGGAGTCGCGCTGCGACCGCGGGCCCGCCGCGGCCTGAACTCATGGCGTCCGGGCGGATGGCGAGGGGCCGTCAGGCGGACGTCACGGCCGGCCCTGTCCCGGTGTGATCGGGGTATGCGCGTCACGATGATTCTGCCGGCCCTTACTGAGGCGACCAGTCCGTTCTTCCGGCCGGTGAAGTACAGCCTGTTCCCTCCGCTGGGCCTGGCCACGCTGGCCGGCTATCTCCACCCCGATGACGAGGTCACCCTGCTCGATGAGCACG
>JBDHZN010000175.1:0-7957 GCA_039811845.1 Micropruina sp.
ATCCGGGTCGACCTGGACGGCACGAACGCCCGCAAGGCCGACCAGTGGGACTTCGGCGACCGCGTCCGCGAGGTCGAACAGGCGCCCGACGGGTCGATCTGGGTGCTCACCGACGGTTCCGGCGGACGGCTGCTGCGGCTCATTCCCGGCTGACCCGCGCCTCAGCCGACGATGGCCGGGGGAATCGAAGGGCGCGGTGCAGAACCACCGCGGCGGACGGCAGCCGAGTTCGGTGTCCGCCACGCGGCCGTCCGGGCGCTGAGGAGAACGCGTGGGCACACGCTAAGGCGGGCATGGCCCATGGTTCACACCGGATGCGTGAAAAACCTTTCAGTTCGGTTTGCTGAGAACACCCTTACCTCACGGTGCCGCCACGCCTAGATTGGTGGGCAGCATGGCGCCGACACCGATCGTCGGACGCTTGGGACATCGGCTCAGTGCGGAGTCGGGACAGGGAGTACCAGATGGGCAACAGCGATCCGTTGGTCATTGCGATCGACACGTCGACCACCTCGACGAAGGCGATCATCGTCGATCCGAACGGCAATGTGCTGTCACAGGCCAAGCAGGAGTTTCCGCTGAGCAATCCGCGGACCAGCTTCTACGAGCATGATCCGCTGGACTGGTGGAACACCACGAACGCGACCGTCGGCAAGGCCATCTCCGGGCTGAAGAAGAAGCAGCGCAAGCGGATCGCTGCGATGGCGATGACGCATCAGCGCGAGACCTTCGCGCCGTTCGACGAGGACGGTGTGCCGCTGCGTTCGGGCATCATCTGGATGGACGGCCGGGCCGCCGACCAGATCCGCCGTTACGGCACCCCCGAGATCCACGCACTGTCCGGCAAGCCTGCCGACATCACCCCGGCGCTGTACAAGCTGGCCTGGGTCAAGGAGAACGAGCCCGAGATCCTGCCCGAGGCGTACAAGGTCGTCGACGTGCACGGCTACCTGGTGTTCAAGCTGACTGGCCAGTGGGTCAGCTCGGTGGCCTGTGCCGATTCGCTGGGCCTGTTCGACATCGCCAAGCAAGACTACGACCCCGGTCTGCTCGAGATCGCCGGCGTCCGCCGCGACCAGATGAGCGACCTGAAGAAGCCGGGCGAGATCATTGCCGAGATCGACCCGTCGATCACCCACAACTGGGGCCTCGACCACACCATTCCGCTGGTGGCCGGCATGGGCGACGGCCAGGCGGCCGGCGTCGGTGCGGCCGCGGTTTCGGCCGACACCATGTACCTCAACCTGGGCACCGCAGTGGTGGCCGGCGTGCACGGCCCCGATTACGCCTACGGCAAGGCGTACCGGACGCTGGCCGCGGGCATTCCGGACTGGTACGACTTCGAGCTGCTGGTCAGCTCGGGTGCCTACCTGGCCACCTGGTTCCGTGAGGCGCTGGGCAACCCGGCACTGGGCGCTCGGCCCGACCCCGAGCTGGAGGCCGGTGCGGTGGCGCTGCCGGTGGGTTCGCTGGGCCTGATCACCATGCCCTACTGGAACGCCGTCCAGACCCCGCACTGGGATCCGGTTGCCCGCGGCGCCGTCGTCGGCTGGCGCGGCATCCACAAGCGTCCGGCGATGTACCGCTCCATCCTGGAGGCGATCGGCATCGAGATGCGCAACGGCCTGGAGGGACTGGAAGCCGACACCGGCACCAAGGTCACCCAGATCCGGGCGATGGGCGGCGGCACCCGCAGCCCGCTGTGGCGGCAGATCATGACCGACGCGATGGGCGTCCCGATCACCGCCTGCCTCGAGGACGAGATCTCCGCGATGGGTGCGGCCGTGGCCGCCATGTCGGTGACCGGCGTGCACGGTGAGCCCGACATCGCCGTCTACGCCGAGAAGATGGCCCAGTTCGGCGACACCACCGAGCCCGACCGGGACAACTACGAGCTCTACGGTGAGGTGGCCGCGATTCAGAAGAAGCTCTACCCGGCGCTGCAGGAGGTGAACGAAGACATCCACTCCTTCATGGAGCGGCATCCGGGCTGAGTACTCGACACGGGAGGCGTCGGCATCGGCGCCTCCCGTGTTGTCGCCCTTTCCCCTGCAGGACGAACGACGAGGAGTACACATGCGTGCCTACATGTTCCATGGACCCGGCGATCTCCGGATGGAGGACGTCGAGCCCGGCAAGCCCGGTCCGGGGGAGGTCGCCGTCGAGATCAAGGCGGCGGCCACCTGCGGCACCGACCTGAAGAGTTACCGTCGCGGTCACCCCACCCTGTTCCCGACGCTGCCGGCCCGGTTCGGCCACGAGTTCGCCGGGATCGTTACCGAGGTCGGCGAGGGAGTCACCAAATTCGCCCCCGGTCAGCGGGTCGTCGCCGCCAACACCTGCCCTTGCGGCTCGTGCTGGGCCTGCACCATCGGCCGCGAATCGCTGTGTGACAACCTGCAATACCTCAACGGGGCATTCGCCGAGCAGATCGTGATTCCCAAGGCGATCGTCGAACGCAACACCTACGAGATCCCCGACACGCTGCCCTTCGAGGCGGCTGCACCGCTCGAGCCGCTGTCGACCGTCGTCCACGGCATGGCCGAGAGCGGCATCGCACTCGGTGACACCGTGGTGGTCAACGGCGCCGGCCCGATCGGCCAGATGTACATCCGGCTCGCCCAGTTGCGCGGGGCGTCGGTGATCTCGGCGGACATGTCGGCCGGACGGCTGGCCCAGGCCGAGGCGGCCGGCGCGATCGCCACGGTGAACCTGAGCGAGTACGAAACCACCGCCGAGCGGGCCGCCGCGATCCGGGCGATCACCCCGCACGGACGCGGTGCCGACGTCGCTGTCGAAGCGGTCGGTCTGCCCGAGGTGTGGGAGCAGACCGTGCAATGCCTGCGTCCGGGCGGCACCGCCGTCTTGTTCGGCGGGCCGAAGGCGGGCTCCACGTTCACCGTGGACGCCGTCGCCATGCACTACAAGGAATACAAGATGGTCGGCGTCTACCATCACGCACCGCGCTATGTGCAGATCGCCGTCCACCTGCTGTCGACCGGGAAATTCGACGGCTTGACGCTGTGCACCGAGGTTCGTCCGCTCGAAGCGCTGGTCGAGTCGCTGGAGGACATGTCCCGCGGCGTCGGCAGCAAATACATCCTGAGGCCGTGAGGAGAAACTGATGCTTTTGGCAACCGAACGCGAGCAGATCGTCGAGGCCTGCCGGTTCATGCAACGCGAAGGCCTGGTGGTTGGCACCGCCGGCAATGTGTCGGTGCGGGTCGGCGACCAGGTGGCCATCTCGCCCAGCGGGGTGGCCTACGAGTCGATGCGAGCCGAGGACGTCGTGGTCACCGACCTCGACGGCACCATCCTGGAAGGCGCGCTGAAGCCGTCCAGCGAACTGCCGCTGCACCTGGCGGTGTACGCGTCCACGCCGGCCGGGGCGATCACCCACAACCACGCCCCGGCGTCCACCGCGCTGGGTCTGGTGGTCGACGAGATTCCGCATTCGCACTACTACTCGGCGATGTTCGGCGGAACGGTGCGGGTGGCGCCGTTCGCACTGTTCGGCACCGACCAGCTGGCGATCAACGTGGCCGACGCGCTGCACGAGCGCACCGGCGCGCTGATGGCCAACCACGGCGCCATCACCACCGGCGCCACCCTGGACAATGCGCTCTCACTGCTGCCGTATCTCGAATACATCTGCGAGATCCAGCTGCGCGCGATGGCCACCGGTCAGCCGGTCAAGCAGATCACCGATGATGAGATGGCCCAGGCGGTCGTCGGCATGTCCACCTACGGGCAGCAACCACGAAAGGAAGGCTGAACCATGGCGGTAATCACGATTCTCGGCGCGGGAGCGATGGGCTCGGCGCTGGCCACCCCGCTCACCCAGGCCGGCTGGGAGACCCGGTTGTGGGGGACCTGGCTGGACGACCATCTGCTCGACGCCTGCGAGGCCGGCAAGCCGCATCCGCGGACCAACGCTCCGCTGGCTCCCGGCACCAAGCTGTACCGCTCCGGGCAGCTCGACGAGGCGCTCGACGGTGCTGACGCGGTCTTCATCGCCGTGGCGTCCGTCGGCATCCCGAAGATCACCGAGATGGCGCTGAGCGCGATTTCGAAGGCGTCGGTGCTGCTGTGCACCACCAAGGGCTTCTGGACCGACCCCGATGGCCGCATTCAGCTGCTGCCGGACGCCATCCGTGCCATCGCCGCGGACAAGGGCGCCCTGCTGCCGCCGATCGTCGGCGTGGGCGGTCCCTGCAAGGCCAACGAGGTCGCCGAGGGCAAGCCGACCGCAACCATCTACGGCTCGCTCAATGAGGCCGCGGCGATCCGGATGGCGCGCGAGATCTCGACCGACGTGTACCGGATCGAGCCGACCACCGACGAGGTGGGCGTCGAGGTGTGCGCGCCGATGAAGAACGTCTACGCGATCGCGCTCGGCATCGCGGACGGCCTGGAAGAGGGCACCGGCCTGCCGCACCACAACCTGAAGTCGGCGATCTTCGCCCAGGCGGTGCGTGAGATGTCGATCGTGTCGACCGAGCTGGGCGCCCGCCCGGAGACCGCGTTCGGGCTGGCCGGCGTCGGCGACCTTGAGGTGACCGGGCTGTCCGGCCGCAACAAGGTGTACGGCGTCCGGATCGGACGTGGTGAGAACGCCATCGAGGCGCTGGCCGCTATGGAGGCCGCTGAGCAGACCGTCGAGGGCGTCCCAGCCGCCGGGCTGGCGCTGACCCTGGTGCAGCAACGCGAGGGCCTGCTCGATCGGCTGCCGCTGCTGAAGGCGGTGACGGCAATCATCGCCGGCGCTGAGGATCCGGCGGGCTTGGCAGCCGCCGCGGCGTTGCCGCCGCGGCTCTGAGAGTTGTGGCGGTTCGGCCGGTCGGTTCTGCGGAACCGGCCGGCCGAACTTGTGCCGTTCGAGGATCGCCTCCCGTCGGTGCGCCCTGCGACCGTTCGACCCGCTTTGTGGTGGTTACGGCCGGGATGATCGGGGCTGCGCGCCGCCCAAACCGGATTGTGGTTGAAATGGCCAGCCGACCGATGGCTCTTTTCAACCACAAGGCGGTTTGAGGGTCAGTCCATTCCGTACACGCCGTCGATATCCACCACGAAGCGGTTTGAGTTCAGCTGCCGACGCGCCCGATCGTGCGATCGAGAAGGCCTGAGGGGCGGTTGCCTGCAAGTCTGGAAGTAAGGTTTCGGCTCCGAGCGACATATAGAGGGTGTGGGAGCAATCGTCGAGCCGGCCGGTCCGGACATGGCCGAACGCCGACCTGTGAATTGGCGGCCGCCGGTCGATGACCGGACACGGACGAAGTTCGTCGCGGAACCTGCCGATCGTGGCGGCCGGCATGATCGCCCCCCGCGGTCAGTGCTACGACCCGTGCAACGGGTTGTGGTCGGTCGTTCCAGAACTCGGGTAGCTGAGTGGTTGCGAACCGATAGTGCGCGATCAGGTTCTGCGCCACAGCGGACGCGCTGGTGATGGTCGGATCGACCTGGTCGAGGAGCGCAGCGTGACGACCTGGATCTGAGTAGGCCGAATGTTGTGCGTAGCTCGCTGAGGGTGGGCTGCAATCGGCTGGTTCGGAGCGTCGCCGCGGCGTGGAACACACGCTCGTACGCTAGCCACCGCGTTCACAACGACGGGAAATGCTCGCGTAGGTCGATCGCGCGATCGACCACTGGTGTCGGGATCGACGACTGCTTTCGGGTTATTTCCCGAAAGTGATGGGCGTTTCCTGTCAGTAGTTGCGGATCGCGCGATCGGTGACGCCGCGCGACCGAGTCAGCGAGGGGATCCCGGCGTGCACAGGGATGACAGCTCTTGGCCAGCCGAACTGTTGTGCTCAGATGGCGCGGGCGACCCAGGGGAAGCGGCGGTCGACTTGCGGGTCGTAGAGCGGGACGCCGAGCGCGTCCAGGGTCTGGATCGCCGGGTCCATCACGGTCAGGTCCTTGACGTTGTGGAAGGTGAGCACCACGAAGGTGCCGCCGGTGATCCAAACGTCGAAGGAGCCGTGGGTCGGGTGGGAGAAATGGTAGGTGTCGGTCCGCCGCCAGGTGCCGTAGACGATCGACAGTTCGTCAAGCACACGGTCGGTGTCGAGCGGGGCGACGTCTTTGACGCGGCGGCCCTTGATCAGCTTCAGATAGGTGCGCCGGTCGGCCACGCGGTTGCTGCGCCGGCCGTCGGGGTAGGCCCAAAACGCCAGTTGGTAGCTCATGTCACTCCCAGGGGTACCGATCTAGGGCGAAATTTAGCGAGCGGGCCGCGCCGGTGTGGGTACCGACGCGGCCGTTTCAGCGAAATCTCGGACGAGGGTGTCGATGGGTCTCGACAAGCTCGACCGGCGGTGACCTCGACCGGCGGTGACCTCGACCGACGGGGTCACGGTCAGTCCAGCGGCTGCCGTCCGAGGGTTCCGACCAGGGCGGCGCGGTAGTCGTCGCTGGAGAACCGGGCGAGTTCGGCGTGCGCGTTGACGGCGTTGGTCGCGATGTCCAGACGCTCGCACGCCTCGGCGTTCTCGGGATGGGCGGCGAAGCCCTCCAGCCGGTCGACCACCGCCTGGGCGCGACGGACCGCCCACTGCTGCTTGGAATCCAGCCGGGCCGCGTACCAATCGGAGGCCAGCACGGTCTCGCGGTCGAACAGTCCACGCACCTCGGGCGAATCGAGCTCGTGGCCGTCTGCGGTCTTGCCGAAGGCCATGATCTCCAGCAGCGCCCGCAGCGGCGGGATCGCCAACTCGACGGTGCCGTCGTCGAAGTAGGCCTGGGCCACCCGACGATGGGTCTCGACGATGATGTCCATGCTCTGGGCATAGATATCCAGATCCTGCAGCTCGGGCCGCAGCATCTCCGGCGTGAACACCACATGCGGGTGCAGGAAGATCCGGCCGAAGTACTTGCGCGCGAAATTCTGCGTCATCCGGTAGCCGAGCCGGCTGGCCCGCACGATGTGGCCGTCGTGTTCGAAGTCCTCCACCCGCTCCAGGTGGCCTTCGGCGATCAGGTTGCGCGCCGACCGCTCCTCGTCGGTCATCCGCGAGAACAGCTCGGGCACCAGCATCGAGATGTCGTGATCGACCCGAACGTTCGGCCCGACATGACCCGCACAGGACACCCAGCCGTCATAGCCGGTGAGCACGTAGGACAGCAGCGCCGCATTCAGGTCGATGATCGCCGGCATCGCGTTGAACGGGCCCTTGGTCAGGGCGCCCTCCGAGCCGGCGCCGGTGGTGGACGGTGATTTGCCGGTCATCGAGCTGATGTACTCCATGAACAGCTCGGGCAGTTCCATGTAGTGCAGCGGGTTGTACGAGCACAGCGGCGGGATCGGGCCGTCCGGCGGATTGTTGCGGCGTCCGGCAGCGACCACGTCGACCGGCACCGGCAGCGGGGCCTCGGCGGGCAGCTTGGCCGCCAGGTGCATGGCCAGGTCGGCGGCGGCCGTGGCGGCCGCGTTCACCACGTCCGGACGGCGCTGCAGGTAGCGCGGGTTCTTCGACGGCTTGCCGTTCACCAGCCGCGGATTCGCCGACGACACCACATAGGACGGGCTGAGGTCGTCGGGCTCATCGGCGAAGCGGGCCAGCAGCCCGGCCATCGGGTCGGTGAAGGCGCTGAACGCGACCGCGTCGTCCCGCATCTCGCGAGCGTCGAACCGGGTCAGCGGCTCGAAATTGGACAGGAAGTTGTCCGGTCCGGAGATGTCCAGCTCGGTCTGCTTGTCGTAGCCGCGGTGAATCGCGTCGTCCGGGCGCTGGAAGAGCAGGTTCTCGCAGTTCTGGACGTACTTGCGGGACAGCCCGATCGGGCCGGTGGGCACCGCGGTGAGATGTGCCGGGCCGACGATCGAGGCGGTGATGTCGTCCTCGGTCTGCACCTTCACGGCCGGGTTGAAGTCGTGCCGCAGCCCGAACAGCCGCCACGAGCCGTCGTTGTCGAAGCCGACCCGCAGCATGTTGACGTTGATCCGCTCGCCGTCCAG
>JBDHZN010000176.1:0-7940 GCA_039811845.1 Micropruina sp.
ACGTCCGCGGCAACTGGGGTGAGCAGCAGCTCAAGCGGGTGGTCGAGTTGGCCGGCATGGTCGAGCATTGCGACTTCGTCACCCAGCAGACCACCAGCACCTCCGCCGGCCAGGTGATCCGGCCCGATCTGAAGGTGCTGCTCGACAGCGACCGGTTCGTCTGGGTCGACTCGAAGGTGCCGCTGGCCGCCTTCCTCGACGCCCACGAGACCGACGACGAGCAGGCCCGCGAGGTGTCGCTCACCTCGTTCTCGAAGAACGTCCGCACCCATGTCGATCAGTTGTCCGGCAAGGCCTACTTCAAGTCCGACTTCGGCACCCCGGAGTTCGTGGTGATGTTCATCCCGAGTGAAGCCCTGGCGGCCGAGGCGCTCAGCCGCCAGCCCGATCTGCACGAATACGCCTCGCAGCGCAACGTGATCCTGGCCACGCCGACGACCTTGATCGCGTTGCTACGGGCGGTGGCCTACGGCTGGAAGCAGGCCGCTCTCGCCGAGTCGGCCGCGGAGGTGTCCGAAGTCGCTCGTGAGCTGTACGACCGGCTGCGCACCCTGGGCGGCCACTTCGACAAGATCGGACGGTCGTTGACCGCGTCCGTCACCGCCTACAACCAGGCGGTCGGCTCCATCGAGGGGCGGGTGTTCCCGACCGCCCGCAAGCTGCGCGATCTGCATGTCAGCGGCAAGGAGTTGGCGACGGTGAACGCGGTGGAAGCCGCCGTCCGGCCGCTGACCGCGTCCGAGCTGGTCGACGACGCCGTCCAGGTCACGCCGATGATCGGAGCCAGGGCGAACGACCCCGAGGGCCTCAACCGGCCGCAGCCCGCACTCGACGAGTTGATCGCCGGTGAGATCGTCGATCCGCCCGCATCTCGGCGTCGGCGAACAGCCGGCTGAGGTGCGCGCGAGAATAGATCAATGAGCGTCACCACGCAGGACAGCACGGGCGTCAGCGTTACCGCACAGAGCATTGACGAGGCGGCCGACCGGTTGGCCGGCGTCATCATCGAAACCCCGCTGCAGTTCAACAAGCGGCTCTCGGACGCCACCGGCGCCCAGGTCTGGCTCAAACGCGAAGACCTTCAGCCCGTCCGCAGCTACAAGCTGCGCGGCGCCTACAACCTGATCAGCCAGCTGGGCGCCGACGAGCGGGCCGCCGGGGTGGTCTGTGCGAGCGCCGGCAACCACGGCCAGGGCGTCGCGTTCGCCTGCGCCAAGCTCGGCATCGAGGCCAAGGTCGTTGTGCCGTCCACCACCCCGCGGCAGAAGCGGCAGCGGATGCGTCAGCTGGGTGAAGGCTGGGTCGAGCTGATCGTCCACGGCGAGACCTACGACGAGGCCGCCGCCCGTGCCGACGAGATCGTCGCCACCGAAGGACGCACCATGGTGCCGGCCTTCGACGACCCGCGGACGGTGGCCGGCCAGGGCACCGTGGCGGCCGAGATCGCCCGTCAGCTGGGGCAGGCGCCGGACACTCTGATCGTGCCGGTCGGCGGCGGCGGCATGATCGGCGGCTGCATGACCTGGCTCGCTGAGCGGCACCCGACCACCAAGGTGGTGGGGGCGGAGCCGTCCGGGGCGGCGTCCATGGCGGTCGCGCTGGAGGCGGGCCGGCCGCGCGATCTGCTCAAGCTGGACACCTTCGTCGACGGCGCCGCGGTGCGCCGGGTCGGCGAGCTCACCTTCGACATCGCCCGCCGGCTCAAGCCGCACATGTTCTCGGTGCCCGAGGGCCGGATCTGTTCCGAGATGCTCGAGCTGTACCAGGTGGACGGCATCATCGCCGAGCCGGCCGGCGCGCTCGCCACCGCCGCGCTCGGCCTCTACAAGCCGTCGCCGGGCCGGGTGGTGGTCGCCATCATCTCCGGCGGCAACAACGATCTCTCCCGCTATGCCGAGATCGCCGAACGGGCGCTGGTCTATGAGGGTCGCAAGCACTACTTCCTGGTCAACTTTCCGCAGGAGCCGGGGGCGCTGCGTCGCTTCCTCGACGACGTGCTGGGTCCCGACGACGACATCACCCTGTTCGAGTACGTGAAGCGGTCGAACCGGGAGACCGGACCGGCCCTGGTCGGTGTCGAACTGGGCGATCCCACGGACCTGCAGGGCCTGCTCGATCGGATGAAGAACAGCCGCCTGATCGTCGACCGGATCGCGCCCGACAGCCCGTTCTACCGATTCCTGGTCTGAATCGCGTCCGGTCAAGCCAGCCACCCCGCTGGTTGAGCTTGTCGACGCTTGCGGGTTGAGCGTGTCGAAACACCTAGGAAGTGCCGATCATCGTTGGTCGAGCTTGTCGAGACCCCCTCTGGCAACCAGGTTTCGACAAGCTCAACCAGCGAAACGCCGTATCGATCAGCGTTTCCCTAGTCGGAGGGTTGGACCAAGATCTCGACAAGCTCGATCGACGGTGCCCACGCTCGATCGACGATGCTGCTCAGGCCTCGGCGCGCCGCATGTCCTTGCGCAACTCGGGGGGTAGCGCGAACACCAGGTTCTCCTCGGTCAGCCGTTCCTCGACGGCGGCCGGGAAGCCGCGCTCTTCCAGGAACGTCAGCACGCCCTGCACCAACTCGTCCGGCACCGAGGCACCCGAGGTGACGCCGACCTTCTGCACACCCTCGAGCCAGGCCTCGTCGATCTCGCCCGCGTTGTCGATCCGATAGGACGCCTTGGCGCCCGCTTCCAGGGCCACCTCGACCAGCCGCACCGAGTTGGACGAGTTCCGTGAGCCGACGACGATCACCAGGTCGGCGTCCGCCGCGATCTGCTTCACCGCCGACTGCCGGTTTTGGGTGGCATAACAGATGTCGTCGCTGGGCGGGTCGATCATCTGCGGAAACTTCTCCCGCAGCTTGCCGACGGTCTCCCAGGTCTCATCCACGCTGAGTGTGGTTTGCGACAGCCAGGCGACCTTGGTCGGGTCGGCGATCTCGACGTTCGCCACGTCCTCGGGACGCTCCACCAGGGTGATGTGCTCGGGAGCCTCGCCGGCGGTGCCTTCGACCTCCTCATGTCCCGCATGACCGATCAATAGAATCTGCAGGCCCCGGTTGGCGAAACGCCGCGCCTCGCTGTGCACCTTGGTGACCAGCGGACAGGTGGCGTCGATGGTTTTCAGTCCACGCTCGGCGGCCTGGGTGTGCACCGCCGGCGACACCCCGTGCGCCGAGAAGACCACGGTCGAGCCGGTGGGAACCTCGTCCAACTCGTCGACGAAGATGGCGCCGCGAGCCTCGAGGTCTTCGACCACGTGCCGGTTGTGCACGATCTGCTTGCGCACGTAGACCGGTGCGCCATACAGATCGAGCGCTCGCTCCACGGTGACCACCGCCCGGTCGACGCCGGCACAGTATCCGCGGGGGGCGGCGACGACGACGCGCTTGGATTCGGTCATGGCGGCCAGTCTATCGACCGCGTTCCCTGCCAGGTCTTGTCAGTGGCGGCCAGTAGGGTCGGGCCATGCCGATGTCCAGCAGCCCGGAGCAGCCGCAGCCGTTGCGGACGATCCTGGCTGCCACCAAGAGTTGGGTGGAGCGGCTCGGCAGCGTATGGGTCGCCGGGCAGTTGCTGGAGTTGAAGCGTCGCTCCGGCGCCACCCACTTCCTCACTCTGCGTGATCCACTGGCCGAGGTGTCGGTCACCGTCACCGCGTCGACCGGCGTCCTGGACGCCGCCGGGCCGATCGCCGAGGGCATGGAGGTCGTGGCGCTGGTCAGGCCGACCGTGTGGAGCCGCAACGGGTCGCTCAGCTTCGAATGCAGCGACCTGCGCGCCTCCGGTGAGGGACGGCTGCTCGCCCAGATCGAGCAGCGCAAGCGGATGCTGCAGGCCGAAGGGCTGTTCGATCGCGCCCGCAAGCAAAACCTGCCGTTCCTGCCGAGAGCCGTCGGCCTGATCACCGGCGAAGGCAGCGCCGCCGAGCGCGACGTCCTGGAGGTGGCGCGGAGCCGTTGGCCGGCCGTCCGGTTCACCATCAAACACGCCATGATGCAGGGAACCTCCTGCGTCGAACAGGTCCGGGACGCGCTGGCCGCCCTCGATCGCGACCCGGACGTTCAGGTGATCGTGATCGCCCGGGGCGGCGGCTCACTGCAGGATCTGCTGCCCTTCTCGGACGAGTCGCTGGCGCGCGCGGTGTTCGCCTGCCGCACCCCGGTGGTGAGCGCGATCGGCCATGAGCCGGACACCCCGATCCTCGACCTGGTCGCCGACGTCCGTGCCGCTACCCCGACCGACGCCGCCAAACGGGTCGTCCCCGACGTCACCGAGGAACGCGCCCGAGTGCATCAGGCCAGCCAGCGGGTGCGGGCCGCGATGCTGCGGCTGCTGGATCGCGAAACCCAGTTCGTCGCCACCATGCGCACCCGGCCAGTGCTGGCCAACCCGCTCGGGCCGATCACGGTGCAGGCCGGCCAGCTCACAGAGTTGCATGCGCGCGGCGAGCGCGCCGCCCGAGCTCGGCTGCGCGAAGAGGCGTCCTGGGTCGAACACGCGCTTGGACGAATCCGCGCGCTGTCGCCGAGGGCCACCCTGTTGCGCGGCTACGCGATCGTGAGCACCGAGACCGGCGAACCGGTCGACTCCACCACCGTTGTATCGCCCGGCGACTCAGTCGTCACGATGCTTGCCGACGGCCTCTTCCGCGCCGAGGTCACGGCAGTCGAAACCAGAAGGGAATCCGATGGCTGAGCAGCCGCAGAGCTACGAACAGGCCAGGCAGCGTCTGGTCGAAGTGGTCCAGACACTCGAAGCCGGCTCTGTGCCGCTGTCGAAGGCGATGGAACTCTGGCAGGAGGGCGAGGCGTTGGCTCGTCGCTGCGAGGAATGGTTGGACGGCGCGCGCGCCACCATCGAAGCCGCCAGTGCTCCCGCTCAATCTGCGGAGTCTCCCGAGGACTGAGGTCCGCCCCACCGCTGGTCGATCCCCCACTCGCTGGTCGAGCTTGTCGAGACCTCTTTCGTGTCGGTCGGGTCTTCTTCCCGTGGTCACCTTTGGCCGCCGCGGTGATGGGGGATGGCTGCGCCGCCCGCTTACGGCCCGCTGACGCGTGCCTCCAGACGCCCACCTACCTGCCGCAGCCATCCCCCACCACCGCTTCAATCTCTAAGACGCGCTGACCAAAGCACCTCCATCGTCCTCCCGGACTTGATCCGGGATCTCATCCAGGCTCTGACCCCGCCTGAGATCCCGGGTCGGAGCCCGGGATGACGCGGATAAGCCCGGGACGACGTGGGACGACGTGGATGAGCCCGGGATGGACTCAAATGATCAGTGGGTCCCCAAAGTCTTGCTTCGGATCCGGAAAACTCAGACCTGTGACCCGGGAGCTAAGGTGTCGCGGGTGCCCGAGTTGATGCAGGAGATGCCTGATCTGACCCGCAGCCGGCGCCGGACGCTGGCGGTGTTGTCGGCGGGTCAGGTGCTGAGCGGGATCAGCTTCGGTGCCACCGTGTCGTTGGGCGCCGTCCTGGCCGCGGTGATCTCCGGGGACGACGCGCTGTCCGGTCTGGCGACGGCGGCCATCACGCTCGGGACGGCTGCCACCTCGATGCCGCTCGCCGCTTTGGCCGGACGCCGGGGCCGGGCCGCGGCGTTGGCGTCCGGGATGGCGGTGGCGCTGGTCGGGGTTGGCCTGGTGATCGGTGCGGTACCGGTCCGCTCGTTTCCGATGCTGCTGGTCGGGTTTGCGCTGATCGGCGCCGGGCAGGCCGCCAATCTGCAGGCGCGGTTCGCCGCCACCGACCTGGCCACGGACGTCTCCCGGGGCCGCGACCTGTCGTTGGTGGTCTGGGCGACCACACTGGGCGCCGTCCTCGGCCCCAATCTGGTCGGGCCGGGCGAGGCTCTGGGCCACCTGGTCGGTATGCCGGAACTGACCGGCCCCTACCTGTTCACCGTTGTCGGGCAGCTGGCCGGCATCGTCCTGTACTGGTTCGGGCTGCGGCCCGACCCGCTGCTGCTGTCCCGGCAGATCGCGCTGAGCCGACAGGGCTCGGACGCCTTGCCGGAGCGCGCCGACCGTCCGATGGCTGCCCGCTACGCGATGCTCGCGGTCGTCGGCGCCCACAGCGTGATGGTGTCGGTGATGGCGATGACGCCGATCCACCTGCTGCACCACGGCGCGACGCTCACCATCGTCGGCCTGACCATCAGTCTGCACATCGCCGGCATGTACGCACTCTCCCCCGTCTTCGGCCTGCTCGCCGACCGCTGGGGACGGCTGCGCACCATCGCGCTCGGCTACCTGATCCTGGCGGCCAGCGTCGCAGTGATCGCACTCGGGGCGTCCGACGCCCACTGGGTGACGGTGGCCCTGATCCTGCTCGGCCTCGGCTGGAGCGCCGCCACCGTCGCCGGCGCGGCACTGCTGACCGAGGCGTCCGCTCCGGCGCTGCGGGTCCGGCGGCAGGGCCGCAACGACGCCGCGATGAGTCTGCTCGGCGCACTCGGCGCGATCGCCGCCGGCGGCATCCTGGGCTGGATCGGCTTCGAAGGACTCGCTCTGCTCACCCTCCCGGTGATCCTGCTGGTGGTCGCCCTGGCCCCGCTCGGACGCCGCTGAGCACGATCCGCTACACAACACTCAACCGCGGGTCGCGGCACAATGCCTCCCTGAAGGAGATCGCCTCGCTATTTACCTCGTCGACCGCTTGATGGACAACGTGATGAGCCTGCTGGCGTCGAGTCGATCAGCAAGACGAAGCATCACGGCCTCCGCATTGATCAACCCGTCTGTGAGATCCAGGTTCGCACGCATGCGGGACGGTGAGAGTTGCAGGCCGCGCAGCAAGCCGACCACGGCCTCCATGGCTTCGGCAATCGCCTGCGCCGAGATCACTCCCAGTGGGCGCGTCCAACGCGTCTCTGTTCGACGTTGCCCCCTTTCGACGGCATTGCCCCGGTTCAAACCAGTGCAAAGACACCAAAAGGTGGCAACGTCACCGCGGAGTCAGCCGGAGGGGCTGGGCGGAACTCCCTCAGTCCTCCAGGGTGGTGAGGTCGCCCTCGTCCTGACCCAGCGCGCGGGCCTTCAGCACCCGGCGCATGATCTTGCCCGAACGGGTCTTCGGCAGCTTGTCCGGGAAGTCGATGGCGTCCGGCTTGGCGATCGGCGACAGGTGCGACGCCACATGCGCCCGCAACTGCTCGGCCAACTCCTGACTACCCGCGACACCCACCCGCAGGGTGACGAAGGCGTGGATGGCTTGGCCCTTCACCTCGTGCGGCAACCCGACCACGGCGGCTTCGGTGACGTCCGGGTGGGACACCAGCGCCGACTCCACCTCGGCGGTGCCGAGCCGATGACCGGACACGTTGATCACGTCGTCGGTGCGGCCGATGATCCAGAAGTAGCCGTCGGCGTCGCGGCGGGCGGCGTCCCCGGCCAGGTAGACACCGGGGTACTTCGACCAATAGGTGTCGATGTAGCGCTGATCGTCGCCGTAGAGCGTCCGGAACATGCCGGGCCACGGGTTCTTCAGCACCAGGAAGCCCTCGTCGCCGTCCGGCACCTCTTCGCCGGCCTCGTTGAGAATGGCAGCGTCCTGACCGAAGAACGGCTTGCCGCCCGAGCCCGGCTTCTGCGGCTCGCCCGGCACCTGAGTGATCTGGAACATGCCGGTCTCGGTCTGCCACCAGGTGTCGATCACCGGGCAGCGGTCCTTGCCGATCACCCGGTGGAACCAGCGCCACGCCTCGGGGTTGATCGGCTCACCGACCGTGCCCAGCAGCCGCAGCGACGACAGGTCGTGCCGGTTCGGCCAGGCCTCACCGAAGCGCATCAGCGACCGGATCGCGGTCGGTGCCGTGTAGAACTGGGTGATCCCGTAGTACTCGACCAGCTGCCACCAGCGGCTCGGGTACGGGTAGGTCGGGCCGCCCTCGAACATGAACGTGGTGGCACCGGTGAGCAGCGGCCCGTACACCAGATACGAGTG
>JBDHZN010000177.1:0-7918 GCA_039811845.1 Micropruina sp.
ATGCCGGCGTCGCAGGCGTATTGGCGTAGCTGGCCGGCGGTCAGCTGGGTGCCGTCGGCTAGACCGGCACCGTGGCAGTCGCCGAGCAGATCGTCGTAGTTGATCAGGATTGTCATGTGGGGTCGATCGCCACCGTGCTTGGGTGCGTCGCGGTGGATCGCGACGCGGCGGGCCAACTCGACCAGGGCGTCGGCGCGGCGTTGCGGCCAGGTGGGTTGCGGCACGCCTGGATCGCGTAGTTCCAGGGCGGTGCGGTGCATCTGCTGGGCGAGTGCTTCGATCTGGGCTTTGATCAGCGCCGCGTCCGCGCTCGGCAGGCTGCCTTTGATGGTGGTGGATCCATGCCCGTCGTCGGCAAAGTTGAGATGCCGGGCTTGTTGGGCGTCGCGTAGTTCGCGTTCCTGCCGTTTCGCTTCCGCTTCCTCGGCCACCTCGGGAGCCACCAGATCCAGCAGGTAGCGTGACAGGCCGCCCAGTTCGTAACTGTCGAACTCGTCACAGTGGGTGACCATCGTCGCCTGTGCCTTCGCCTCAGCTTCGACACCCAGATCGGTAGGCAGCTTCTTCAACACCTTCGTGACCGCTTGGGCTTGCCGATCGTTCGCCCGCCCGTCACGCAACGCATCTCCGAGTTGGGTGAACCGGTGCAAATCAGCGGCGTGGTGCACCATCGCGGACGCCTGGCCCCGCGTGTACCGCAACTCTGCCGCCAACCAGCTGACCGTGGGGACACCGTGGGCGGTCATCGCTGCCTCGGCCCGGTCGACCTGGCCGAGCACGGTGTGCAGCACACCTGATAGCCGGGACTGTGCCGTCAATAGATCAGCGACCAGATCCAGCTGTTTCCGATCGGTCAACAAGGCAACAGTGTCGTAGTCGAGGTGATCGAGCAGCCCGGTGATCACGGTGGTGAAATCCGCCACCGCCGTCCCGACCTCTACCTCGATACTCATACCCTTGACCCTAAGTGTCGCCACTGACACTTTTCACGACCAGCTGGGCCGGGAAGGAAACCGTAGTCAGACTGATCGACTGATTCATGAAAACCAGGCTAGGAGCCGTCGCTGACAGTTTTCGGCCCGCATCGATGTGTCGACGAGATTTGCCAGAGTTGACAACACTCGCGCTATTCCTGACAACACCTGTGACAACAAATTTCCGCTGGATAAGCGTTGCCGAAATCAACAGAGAAGAAGAGTCTGGCCAACTTGACCTCGCTTGGACGCGCGCCGAGTGCCCCGCCCGAAGGAATCCACCCCTCGCTGCCGGGCGCTACGCCGGGCCGCCACCGCCAGAGGCACCTATCGGCTCGACGTCCGGCCCGGCATCGTCGAACCCGTTGGGCGGCTCTGGTGGCTTCGGCTGGGCGGCTTTGGTGGCTTCGGCGAACCAGCCGTGGATGAGCGGGGACTTGCTGTGGCCAACGGGATGTTCGAGCAGGGCGTAGCGATCGGTCATCACGCGGTGAACAGCACGCCGTCGGCTTGCAGCGATTCGATCTCGGACGGGCTGAAGCCCAGTTCGGCGGCGATCTCGGCGTTGTGCTGGCTACAACGAGCCCTGACCACGCAGGGGATCGAGCGCCGGGTCGTCCTCGAACTCCCCGGCTTCCTCGGCCTGGGCGCGATCATCGGCAGCACCGACCTGCTCGCCACCCTGCCGCGGCACATCGGCACCACCCTGGCCCACGGCAACGACCTGGCGCTGTGGCCCTGCCCGCTGCCGGTCGAACGGTTTGAGGTCGCTCAGTACTGGCACCCGCGGTTCGACAACGAACCGGGCAGCCGCTGGCTGCGTGAGCTGGTTGCGGAACTGTTCGGTTGGCTCAGCCGGACGCCGAATCCAGCAGGCGAGCCGGCAGGCCTGACTCGGCGATCAGCTGGGCCGCTTGGCGATCGAACGTGACGAACTCCGTGGCTCCGAGTTGAAGGCCGCAGTAGGCGATCACGCCGTCGGCGAAGTCGCCTCCGCGCCGCAGAACTGCCAGGCCGTGATCAGCAGCCTGTTCGTCATAGGCGACGTTCGGTGCCGACAGTAGGCGGTCGAGGGCGAGCGCTACGTCATCGGTCGACATCCGGTAGGCACGCCTCAGCACCCAGACGAACTCGCACAACACCGGCAACGGGACGGCGATCAGTTCGGCCTCACGCAATACGGTGGCCGCCAGGCGTGCCTGTTCAGGATCGTCGCCGAGGGCGGCGCGGACCAAAACATTGGTGTCGGCGGTCAACCTCACTGCTCGCCCGCCCAGCCCGCGGCGATCGCCTCGTTCATCTCGTCGATCGACACCGGCCGAGTCGCCTTATCGTGAAGGACGCCGATGAAATCGTCGATCGATCCGGACCGGCGGGAGCGGCTCAGGGTCACCTGCCCGTTGGGCAGCACGTGGACGTCCACCTTGTCCCCTGGGCTGACGCCGAGCGCTTGCAGGATGTCCTTGCGCAGAGTGATCTGACCTTTGGCGGTGATGGTGAGTGTCGTCATGCGCTGTCCTTCCAGTAAGGCAAATATACCTTGCTGATGCACCGTGGGTGCGACGATCACGCAACCACTGCCAGCTGATCGTGTGTGTCGAAATGTTGGGCCTCGACAAGCTCGACCGACGAGGACAGGCTCGACCGGCGCTCGTCGAAATCAGGGTCTCGACAAGCTCGACCGACGAGGAGGCTTTGGTCTCGACAAGCTCGACCGACGAGAATCGGTTCAGCCGGTGATCTCGACCGGTTTGCCAGTACGCGCTGCCTCGACGACGGCTTCTACCACCCGGAGCGTTTTCAGCCCGTCGCGGGCGCTGCAGATCGGCTCGGCCTCCCCGCGGATGACGGCGGCGAAGTGGGTGATCTGGTTGGCCAGCGGGTCGGTGCGCTCGACGTCCTCGACAGCGGTCTCCATGGGTTCCCACCAGGAGTGGGTGCCGGCGAAGGTGCGGACCCGCATGGTCGGCACCGACAGCGACCCGTCGGTGCCTGCGAGGTGGTAGCAGTCCTCGTCCGGGAAGGTCGAATAGCTCAGGTTCTCGCGGGCCGTCTGCTCCCAGGAGCGGGCGGACCCGGCAGTGTCGGAGAGCAGGAAGGTGCCCAGCGCACCGTTGGCGAAGGTGAACACCATCGCGGCGGTGTCCTCGATGGGGAAACCACGGGTGGCGTTCGAGGTGACCGCCTGCACCCGGACGATGTCGCCCACCAGCGACAGCAGGTTGTTTACCTCATGGATCAGGTTGAGCAGGATCGGCCCGCCGCCTGGCATCCGCCGCCAGCCGCCGCCGACGTCAAAGTAGTCGTCCGGCTTGTAGAACATCGCCGTGCCGACCACCGCGACCAGCCGTCCGAGGCGTCCGCTGGCGACGATCGCGCGGGCCCTCGCCATCACCGGGCTGTAGTTGCGGTGGTGGCCGGTCAACACCGGGACGCCGGCCCGCTCAGCCGCTTCGACCAGCCGCACCGCGTTCTCGACGGTGTCGCCGATCGGCTTCTCGACGATCGTCGGTACGCCAGCCGCGACACATTCCAGGCCACCCTCGACGTGCAGCCGGTTCGGCGTGGCGAGGATGACGCCGTCCGGCTTCCCGGCGGTGAACAGGTCACCGAGCGAGGCGTAGAGCGGCACCCCGTACTGCTCGGCCAGCACAGCGCCGTCCGGTCCCGGTTCAACGATGGCGTGCAAGCGTGCCGCGTCGCTGCGCTCGATCTCTTCGAGATGGCGTTTGCCGATCAGGCCGGCACCGACGACGGCGAGTCGGACCTGCTCCACGATCTAGCTCAGTTCTGCTTCAGCTGCTTGATGACGAACTCCAACGCCAGGGTGTAGCCCATCACGCCGAAGCCCGCCATCACACCGACGGCAATGTCGGAGAGGTACGAGTGGTGCCGGAACGCCTCGCGCTTGTGCACGTTCGAGATGTGCACCTCGCAGAAGGGGATCTCGACGCCGGCGAAGGCGTCCCTGATGGCGACGCTGGTGTGGGTGTAGGCGCCCGGGTTGATGATCACGAACTGGGTGCCGTCGGTGCGTGCGGTGTGCAGCCGGTCCACGATTGCGCCCTCGTGGTTGCTCTGGAAACAGACCACCTCGACGCCGGCGTCCGCGCCCTGGGCGACGACGGCGGCCTCGACATCGGCCAGCGTGGTGGCGCCGTAGATCTCCGGCTCGCGGGTGCCGAGCAGATTCAGGTTGGGGCCGTTGATGACGAGGATGGACATGTGAGCTTCCTTCGTTGGACGCCGGGTGCGGTGGGGTTATCGTGCCAGGTCGGCGAGCGCCAGTTCGACCAATTCGCGGGAAGGGTGCGCCTCGACCGGACTGCCGAGCTCACGCAACACGATGAACCGCCAGCCGTCACGGAACTTCTTGTCCCGGTCCAGCGACCATTCGAGCTGGTCGATGGAGAACTCAGCGCTGGTCGGCAGACCCAGAGCACCGAGCACGGCGCGGTGGGCGTCCACCGCTTCGGCGGGCAGCCAGCCGAGCCGATGCCCGAGGTGCGCGGCCGCCATCAGGCCGAGGCTGAGCGCTCCGGCCGGCTGACCGGGGGAGGCCGCTTCGAAGGCCCGGCTGAAGGTGTGGCCGTAGTTGAGGTGAGCGCGGGCGCCCTGCTCGCGCTCATCGGAGGTGACGATGTCGGCCTTGATCTCGACGCTGCGCCGGACGGCGTGCAGCAGGGTCGCCGGCTCGGCGGCGGTGAGGTCGGGTGCCTTGCGACGGAGGAAGTCGAGCAGGTCGGGGTCGGCCAGCAGGGCGTGCTTGGCGATCTCGGCCAGCCCGGACGGGTAGTCGGGGCGTCCGGTGGCCAGGTCGGCGTCGCACATCACCAGCACCGGCTGGTGCACCAGGCCGAGCAGATTCTGGCCCTGGGGCAGGTCGAGCGCGTTCTTGCCGCCGATCGCCGAGTCGGCCTGGGCCTCGAGGGTGGTGGGAACCAGGGCGAACCGCATGCCGCGGTGGTAGGTGGCGCTGAGGAAGCCGACCAGGTCGACGGTGGCCTCGCCGCCGACCCCGATCAGCAGGTCGCCGCGGTGGATGGCGAGTTCGGCCAGCTCGCCGGCGAGCCGTCCGACCTGTTCCAGGCTCTTCACCTGGGTAGGCGTGCTGTCGTCGTCGAGCCGGAGTTGGTGGACGTCGGACACGCTCCCGGCTACGGCGTTCGCGACCCGCTCGCCGGTCGTGGCGTCGCCGGGTCCGGAGATGACCACGACGTGGCGCACCTCGGGCAGTTCGGGGAGCAGCCGGCCCAGCTGATCGAGGACGCCGTGACCGACGTGGACGCGGTAGCTGCCGCCGGGCGGGGCGACCAGGATGCCGGGGTTGCCGTCGAGTTCGGCGGTTGCGGTGAGCCGGGCCAGGATCTCGAAGGCGACGTCTTCGACGCGGCGTCCGGTGGTGAACGAGGTGACGGACGCCGTGGTGGCGTAGATGTCGAGCCGTGCGGTGTAGAGGTCGCTCAGCCCGGGTCGGCCGAGCAGGGGACGGTAGGTGTCGCCGCCGACCCGGCTGAGGGCCTCGGCGAGTTCGACATGCAGGTAGATGACGGTGTGCCGGCGCAACAGTTCGCGGGTGGCGGCCGAACCGCAGGCGCCGCCGCCCAGGGAGAGCACGCAGGCCTGGCCGTCCAGCAGGTCGGCGATGGTGCGTTCCTCGAGCGCGCGGAAGCCGGGTTCGCCCAACTCGTCGAACAGGGACGAGATGCTGCGGCGCTGCTGGTGCTCGATGACCAGGTCGCTGTCCACGAACGGCAGGCCGAGGCGTTCGGCGAGCAGCCGTCCGATGGTGGTCTTGCCGGCACCCATGAATCCGATGAGGACGATCACGGTGTGCTCCATCTCGGACGCGGGCTTCCGCCCACAGAGACGGACGGCTTGTCGCTCGGAGTCTAGTGGTCAGCCATCGGACGGCCGTCCGGGGTTCGGACGCTGGCACCGCGGCGTCCGAACCCCGCCGAGCCTCAGGTGGTGCCGCCGGGCACGCCGGCCAGGCTGCCGCCGAAGCGGGCGGCCCCGGCCGCCGGGATGCCACCTGCGCCCGGTCGCCAGGCGCGGACCGTGCCGCCGCCGAACGGTACGACGTGCACCAGCCCGGTGGCGTAGGTGGTGTCGGTGGGCGAGCCGATCAGCAGCACCCGCTCGCTAGCACCGAAGACGGTGGCGACCCGCTCACCGAATCGGTCGTTCTTCCGGGCGCCGCTGAGGAATCCGGTGCTGTCCTGGGTGTAGGTGCTCTCCGAGCCGAGGCTGTCGATCCGGAAGACCTGCACCTGGCCGGCGTCCTCGTATCCGTTGACCTTCTCGCCCGGTACTCCGACCGCCAGCCGGGTGCGGGTGTCGCCGAGCCCCGGAGCGATCCAGGCGAGGCTGGCGCCGAACTCGTCGCCGGGCTCACTGGAGTCGGCAACGCCCGCGGTGTCCTGGGTCAGCGAGGAGCCGATGGACATGGTGCGCCCGTTGAAGCTGAACAGCTGCACCAGGCCCGCGTTGGCGTCGCTGCCGATGTCCTCACCCGGTGCGCCGACGGCGAGCCGTGAGGTGGAGCCGACCCGGACCACGTCCAGGGTGGTGCCGTACAGGTCGCCCTTCTCAGCCTTGCCGGGGACGCCCGCGGCGTCCTGGCCGATGGCGTAGCTGCTCAACTCGTCGGAGTAGTAGATCTCTTCGACGATCGTCACCGCTCCGGCGTCGGCCTGGCTGCCGATGTCTTCGCGTGGGGCACCGACGGCGCAGTCGACGGTGCTGGTGACGCTGGTGGGGCTGGACAGGTAGCCGCAGGCGACTGAGGCGCCGAACCGGTCCCCGGCTTCGGCGGCACCGACCACGCCGGGAGTGTCCTGGGTGATCCAGAAGGTCTCCGAACCGCCGTCGTAGGCGGCGCGGACGGCCAGCGCGCCGGCATCGTTGTGTCCGTTGACGTTGGCGCCGGGTACCCCGATCGCGAGTGCGTAGGCGTCGGGTGCGGGCGTCCCGCCTTGACCGAGATCCTCGACCAGATCGACGGCGTAGCCGAACTGGTCGCCGGCGACGATCGGCTGACCGAAGCCGGCCTGGGTGTACTGGGTGGAGGCCGCACCGGTGCCCAGCCCGGAGGCTGCACCCCAGATCACCTGGACGTAGCCGGAATCGGCCTGCCCGCTCAGGTCCTCGAACGGGGTGCCGACCACCGCGTCGGTGTAGCCGTCGCAGTTGATGTCGGCGGTCGCGATCGCGTAGCCGAACTGGTCACCGGCCTCGGCGACTCCAGCCACATTCGCTTCGCCCTGCCACAGGACGTCTCGGGCGCCTTCGCCGACCAGTAGATCGGCGTCCCCGTAGAGCACGACTATCCGGCCGGCCCGAGCCTGACCGTTGACGGTGGCGCCCGGATCGCCGACCAGGGCGTCGGAGCGTCCGTCTCCGTTGAAGTCGGACCGCATGCCGCCGGCGCAGCCGTCCGCGACCGCGTGCGCCTCGGTGGCAAAGCCGAGCGGTGGTAGGGACAGCAGCCCGGCTACGGCGGCCAGTCGCAGCCGGCGACCTCGCTGATTCACTCGTGGGTTCTTGTTCATGGTGGCTCCCGTTGTGTTCCCGGGCGCTGGCCCGGTGGTTGCCTCCAAGTGGCCGGCGGAGTGGCCGGTGATACCGCGGCTCAGGTCTCGCCGTCCGAGTGACATCGGAGGGCGTCGGCTAGTTCATTGTGACGGTGGCTCTGACGGTTTCTGGTGCGGCAGGGTCTCGACAAGCTCGACCGGCGGTGGAACGAAAAGAACCGTCCCCACGTACCGGTCAGGCGATGCCGCCGCCGTCCACGACGAGGGCCGAGCCGGTGACGAAGGAGGCTTCGTCGCTGGCCAGGAAGACCACGGCAGCGGCGATCTCTTCGGGACGGGCCATCCGGCGCAGCGGGCGGTCGGCGGCGTCGGCGAGGAAGGCGTCCTCGGTCCAGCCGATCTGGGCGG
>JBDHZN010000178.1:0-7861 GCA_039811845.1 Micropruina sp.
CCCACGCATACCCCGTGATCGAACCATCCGAATCAGTGCTGGACGAACCATCCACCGACACCTTCAAATCCGCCACCGACGAAGTGAAACCAGCAGTCGGCTTCACATTCCCCACCGGAGCGGCGGCCGGACCGGTCACCGAGTAGTTGTCGTAGCTGAACACGGTCTGGGCACTCGCTGTCGAGGCGATATTGGTCTTGATGCCAACGGATCCCGCAGACTGCATGGCGCTGGTGTTGTCCGTTGCGGTCAGATTCCATGTTGCCGGCTCTGAGCCGGTCGTCCAGACCTTGGCCGCGACGGCGGTCGGGTTGGTACCGGTGACCGACAGCTTCAGGTGCACGACCTGGCCGGGAACGTAGGCCCCGTTCAGCACGTAGCTACCGGTGAGCGCGGCCTCATCGCGGAGGATGTACAGCCGGAGCAGTCCGGACTCGACCCGCACTCGCGCCTGGTAGTCGGAACCGCCCACGCGGCGGCCGATCAGGTTCATGGCCTGTGCTCCACCCGCGAATGCCTGATCGGTCGAGAAGGACACCTCACTGACCGTGTCGGCAGCGCTCACCGAGTTCAGCATCGCCCAGCGCGACTGGGACGGCGCAAGCACAACCGTGCCCTTGCCGTTCGCCACGGAGAACGCCGCCGAGCCACCGGTCACGGTCCAGATGCCGCCGGTATCGGCGGTTCCCCAACCGTTGCTTGCGGTGCGCTCGAATGTGTCAGCTGCCAGGGTGGTGATGGTCCCCGAGGTCACCGTCACCGCGCTGGTCACGCTGCCCGTTGCACCGTCATCGTCGGTGACGGTCAGGGTGACCTGGTAGACGCCGGCCTGGGCGTAGCTGTGATTCGCAGTCGCACCAGTGCCAGAACCGCCGTCGCCGAAGGTCCACGCGTAGCTCACCACGTTGCCGTCGGAGTCCGTCGAACCCGAACCGTCGAAGCTGGCGGCGAGGTTGTTCACCGAGCTGGTGAACTTCGCGGTCGGTGCCACGTTGGCCGGCGTCGGCGCAGAGACGGTGACCGTCTGCGTCTGCACGCCGGTGGCGCCCTGGTTGTCGGTGACCGTCAGCTTCACCTGGTAGTCACCGGCTTGCGCATAGGTGTGAGTGGCGGTCGCTCCGGAGCCGGTCGCGCCGTCGCCGAAGACCCATGCGTAACTCACGATGCTGCCGTCTGAGTCACTGGACGCCGACGCGTCGAAGTTCGCTGTCAGATCGGCCGCCTGAGCGGCGAAGGACGCGGTCGGAGCGACATTGGCCGGCTTCTCCACCGTCACCTTGATCGTCTTCGTCGCGCTGGCACCGGCATCGTCGGTCACGGTGAGGGTGACGTCGTAGGTACCCGCCTGGGCGTAGCTATGACTGGCGGTGGCACCCAGACCGGTGGCTCCGTCGCCGAAAGCCCACGAGTAGCTGACGATCGTGCCATCCGGATCGGAACTGCCGGTCGCATCAACGGTCACCCCCAGTCCGTCCACCGTGGTGGTGAACTCGGGTCGCGGATCCTTGTTCGGCTCGGTGACGGTGACCGGCGACGTGATGGAGGACGTCCCGCCACGGTTGTCGGTGACGGTCAGCGTGACCTGGAAGGTGCCGGCGGCCGCGTAAGTGTGCGTCGTGGTCGCCTTGGTGCCGGTCTCCGGTGCGGAACCGTCACCGAAGTCCCATCGGTAGCTGGCAATCGTGCCGTCGGCGTCCGTCGATGCCGAGGCGTCCAGGTCAACCGACAGATCGCTGACCACGGCGCTGAAGCCGGCATCGGGCAGCTGATTGAGCGACCCGAAGGCGCCGACCTCGTAGTGTTCCTCGACCTGTGCGCCCGACAACGGCTGTGAGTACACCGCGACGTCATCGATCGATCCGGTGAAGTAGCCCGTCCCGGCCCAGCCCGAGTCGCCGCCGACCCGCCAGTAGCCGGTGTAATTCTGGGCCGCCGCCTCCTGGTTCTGAGCGGTCAGCGAGCCGTCGATGTAAAGCTTCATGCCGTCGGCGGTCTGCTGCGCCACGACGTGATGCCACTTGCCGTCGTTGAGCGCGGCAGCGCTGTCGAGCGTGACTTCCTGTCCGGTGTAGACGCCGAAGTGCAGAATGCCGTCACCGGTCATGTAGACGTGCCGGTCGTAGCTGCTGCTATTCCCCGTCCGGGCGTTGCCGAAGCCGACGATCTTGCCGCCCGTGGTGCTAGTGGTCTTGAACCATGCCTCGACGGCGTAGGTCGTCGGGTTGACGAAGCTGGCGTCGGAGGAGACAAAGCCGTTGCCTTGCACGCTGATCGCCGTGTTGTTCACACCGTTCAACGCACCGGATTGTCCGCGCGTCACGCTATTGCGGTAGGTGCCGGTGTTGCCGTTGCTGCCGGCATCGGCGGCCGTCGTGCCGGAGGCCTCGCCCAGCCGCCAGTAGAGCGTGGGATCAAGGTTGTAGACCGACTTCCCGTAGGCGTCCGCCGGCGCCGGCTGCAGAGCGCTGGTGCGGCCGGAGGCTACCCAGTGCGAGTCGACGTCACGACGAGTGAGCGCGCGATCGAAGATCGCAACGTCGGAGATATTCGCGTCGGCGTACCCGCTGCTGCCGGCACTGGGCCAGCTGCCGAGCGAGTCTCCGCCGACGCGCCAGTAACCGTCGTACGCCTGAGCCGAGGTGGTGTCGGTACGCGAACCGACCAGCCGATCGTCGAGGTAGAGCTTCATGCCGCTGGCGTCCATGGTGGCGACGACATGGTGCCATTGGCCGTTATTGAATCCGGCCGCACTGGTCACCGCACGCGATGCGCCCGGGTAGACGCCGAACGAGACCTGGCCGGTGTTGCTCAGGTAAACGTGCCGGTCATAGCTGCCCGAGTTCCCGGTGCTGGCGTTACCGAATCCGACGATCTTGCCGCCGCGAGTACTGGTGGTGTTGAACCAGGCCTCGATCGAGAACTGCTGCGGCCCGGTGACTGCGCTGGTCGTCGTGGCGAATGACCCGGACGTCCCGGCGAAGTCGGTGGACTTGCTGGCCTGAGTGAGATTCATCCCGGATGCGGCGCGAACAGCGTTGTTGACCGTGAGGTCATTGCCATTGGCCCAGTCGAAGCCCGTCGTACCCGAGTCTTCGCCCAGTGGCCAGTAGTAGCTGGGGTTCCCCGCCAGCACGGTGTCACCGTAGGCGGTCGCCTGGCTCACCGGTGTGGCTGTCACCGGCGTCCAGTCAGTGACCGTGTTGTTTCCCTTGGAGTCGGTGACCCGGATCCGGTACTCGTAGGTCTGCCCCGGAGTCACGGTCTTATCGGTGTACGACATCAGCGGCGTCGTCCAGAAGTTGGAGTTCTTGTCAACGGTGTAGAGCGGTGACGAACTGCCCTTGTCACGACGCAGAACCTCGTAGTGCAGGCTCGCGTCGTCGGGGTCGTAGTTCGCCGTCCAGGACAGCCGGACCTCGCCGAGTCGGTACGAGACCGTTCCCAGCTTCCAGGCACCGCCCTGAACCTGCGGGCCAATCTTGTTCGGGGCAGCTGTCTTCACGGCGAAGCGCACCAGGCCCTGCTGATTCAGTCCCTGCACTCGGGTGAACTCACCGCCATAAACCACGTAAGTGTCATTGGCAGCAACGGACCATGCAGCTTGATCGATACCAGTGAACGTGCCCGGCGTCCATTTCGGAAACCAGTTGTTCATTGTCGGCGCCTGCAAGCCAGTAAAGCTGCGGTAGCCCAGCGGGTCTGCCGTGATAATCTGCCCAGTCGGCGCCTTCGAGAAGGACATTGAATGCTGGAATGTCCACGGGTTGGTCTGCGGGAACCCGCCGATATTGCCGCAGTAGTGGGGATGCCCAGCGATGAAGATCTCGTTGCCCATCGGCGCCACCGAATAGGTGTCACCGTGGCAATCCTCGAGCCAAATCAACTGGCCGGTGTCCCAGTCCACGCGGAAGGATCCTTCAAGACCGTCTTCGGCGCCACCATAGTAGTCGTAGGCAGTGCCGTAGACGCTGTCAGCATCGGAAGCCAGCGAATAGATGCTCGCGTTGTTGCCCGCGTTGCGAGCGATGCTGTTGGCAGCCCACGGGAGGCTGGCACCGGTGACCGCGTCGAGCGCGGCCATGCCACGGCCCGGATTGGTCGAGCCGTTGGTGCTGGTGAAGGAACCAGCGATGACAACTTTGGAGCCGTCAGGCGACACCACTACTCCGCGGACACCGTAGCCGCCAACGAGCTGTGCGCTGAATGGCAGCAGCGCGCCGGTCGAGGCGCTGACCGCGGCGATGCCCGTCCGGGTGGCGTTGTTCACGGTGCTGAACTCGCCGCCCAGGTAGACGATGTCACCCTTGACCGCGATGCTGCGGACCGTGGCGTTGACCACCGGCGCCCAGGTGCTGATCACCGCGCCGGTGGTCGGGTTGAGCGCCGCGACTCGATACCTGGTCTGGCCGCCGATCGAGGTGAATGAGCCCGCAACATACAGCCGGGAGCCGTCGGGCGACATCGCGAAACCAAACACTTCGCCGTTCGCGCCGGGGTTCCAGTTGGCATTGAGCGTGCCGTCGCTCAACTTGTAGGCGAGCAGGTTGGTGCGGGCAGTGAGGTTCGTTCCTGCCGCGGCCCCCGCTGGCCGAGCGTTGCTGAACTTGCCCCCCACATAGACTGTGTCGCCCGCCACGAGCTGCGTCCACGCCACTCCGTCAATCTGCGTGGTGGGCAACGGGTCGGCAGCCATTTTCGAACTGTCCAGAGTGGTCGAGGTTGTGGTCCCAGCAGCCTGTGCGGGCTGCGCGCCTGCGATGACGCCGACTACGATGAGTGTGACTGCGCTCACGGCGGACACCAGCCGAATCCCGAAGGACTTCGCGCTTGCCCGGACACCGTGCACCGCCAGAAAAGTCTGGTTGCTATGCATTGTACCTTTGCTTTCCCCCCAGCGCCGAGGACCCCCCGCGGGCGCTACGTTCGCCAAAGCCAGCGAAACGCAGTTCGCACTTTAGCAGATGCTCCCACTCTCTTCTACTCGGCGGCAGGCGCAACACCGGACCGGCTCGGGCGCTGATATTCCGGCTCGACACCCCGCACGGACTCCACCCACCGGCCGAGGCCTTTGTTCAAGGTGCGCAACCCGTTGCCACAGTGGAAATTGTCGCGCCGGACGTCCCATACAACGCCTCTCCGGCCGGCCCTGATAATCGGGACGCACCACGCCGGCCACCGCTGTCGGGCCGGCAAAGTCGATCCAAGCTGCCACCATCCGGCGTAGCCAATGCGGATCGGGAACCTCATCGTCATCCACGAACTGCAGCAGATCGGCCCCGCTCGACTCGTCGAGAACCCGCTGGCGCGCGGCCGCAATGCCCAGTTCCTTCTCAATGACGTACCGCACCGGAATATGTGTCGGCGCCGTCCGTGTCACCAACTCCGCGACGATGCCCGCCGGATCGTTGTCCACGACCAGGACCGAGACTGTACACGCGCCCACTCGGCCACCTCCTCCGCCTGGTCGACCAGCATGGGCAGCATGGGGCCCAATCTGTCGGGACGCCGGAAGCGCACACGCCGATCACTACCGATTTGCGGACCAATCGCGCTGCATCGCTGGAAGCCGGGCCGCCGTCCGTTGCACACATCGAGCCCATGTCACTGAGGCGCGCATCTACCGTTGGTCATGACCGGTTGACACTCGCGCCCACCAACGCCGGGCGGCACAGCCGAGGGACCCTGTCCGAGACAGATCCGAAACTAGCCTTTGATCAACCAGACCGAGCCGCAGACCGCCGTGCGCCAGGCACTCGCGGCGGCTCGAAGGACAACCGCAAACCAACCTCCGCATTCACGGTGGGTGCAATCGCCCATCGACCGCATCTTCGCTGGCACCGGCACGAGATCGGGGTGATACGCCCTGTTTCGAACTGACATCGACAATAGAATCACGACATGATCATCGACTCGTCCGCTGACTGCCGCTACCCACCCTCGGCCCCACGACGCCACCGGGGCCTGCCGGCGCCCCGCTTCGAGAGTCACGGGCAGATCACGAGTGCGAGCCGATAATGGGGACCCCACTTATTGAGCGCACGGCGTCGTGGTCGGAAGTCCGAGCAGCGCTGGCTGCCGCGCAGAAGAGCAACAAGAACGTCGCCGCCTACTCCCGCTGGTTCAATCGGCCCTTCGGTCGAATCCTCGCGGCAACCACGTATCGCTGGGGGATGAGCCCCAACCAGGTGACATTGACTAGCGCACTGTTCACTTTTTCCGGCATCGTGATGTTGGCGCTCGCACAACCCACCGTGTGGTTCGGTCTCGGGATCGCAGCCCTGCTCGTGGTTGGGTACGCCCTCGATTCAGCTGACGGCCAAGTGGCCCGGTTGGCCGGCGGTGGAAGCCCCGCCGGTGAGTGGCTGGACCACGTGATCGACTCATTCAAGACCGCCACCCTGCACTTGGCGGTCGCGATCATGTGGTTCCGGAATCTTGACGGTTGGCCGGTGGCCAGCACGTTGATCCCCCTGGCCTTTGCGGCACAGCAGTCCGTCTGGTTCTTCACCATCATGCTTACCGAACAACTAGAGCGGGCCCGCGGCACAAAAGGGACTCGCTCCGACCCTGCCGAGTCGGCCTCCCCACGTAACTCCTTGCTGATAGCCCCAGCTGACTACGGACTGCTGTGCCTTCTATTTCTGCTCCTCGGCTGGTTTCCGGTCTGGCGCTGGATCTACGCGGCACTGCTGGTCTACAACCTGGCACTATTGTCGGTGCAACTTGTGCGATGGTATCGGCGAATCGCATCCCTACCACGCGGGCACAGAGACTCGCCCATTTCGAGTCCCCAACCGAGCCTCGAAGAGGATCACCAGTGATGAAGGTCAGTGACATCGCCAACTCCATGGCGAAAAGAGTGAAGGGATCGGACTATCAGGTCGATCCGCGGCTCGACGGGGGGTACTTGATTGGTGTGCTGGTCCAGCGCGGACTGATGGCCGCCCGAGGGCGCATGCGCTTCCCGCGCCAAGGCGCGGCACCCTTCATCGGCAGCGGTGTGACCATTCGCGCCAAGCACTTGCTCACTTTCGGTAGTGGCCTGACCCTTGGGGCACACTCTTGCATCGACGCGATGTCAGTGGACGGGGTGCGACTCGGCAACAACGTTGCTCTGGGCCGCGGGTGCCGAATCGAATGCACCGGGAATCTGCAGAACCTTGGCAAGGGAATGATGGTCGGCGAGAATGTTGGCCTAGGAACCGATTCCTTCTATGGAGCGGCGGGCGGCATTGAGATCGGCTCGGACACGATCATCGGCAATATGGTAAGCATGCACTCGGAGAACCACCAAGCGAACGACATATCTATTCCTATCCGATTGCAGGGAGTCACACACCAAGGGATCCGAATCGGTTCGGACTGCTGGATCGGCGCAAAGGCCACGATATTGGATGGAGTCGAACTCGGCGATGGATGCATCATCGCCGCTGGCGCGGTCGTCACTGCCGGCAAGTACCCCGCGAAGTCGATCCTTGGTGGCGTTCCGGCTCGGATTCTAAAGACCCGCGGTTAGCCGCCGACCCCCGAAGACGGCCAAGACGCGTACCGCGCAGCCACTACGCACCAGACGGTCCAAGTTCAGGCCGCTTGTTCGCTGGCCCGGCGAGTCGTCGCGGTCTGGGACGCGGCGCACCGATCGCCGAGCTAGCCTTTGTTAGGCAACTACTCCACCCTCCGGCACGACATAGGTGAGCCCGATGAGCGACCGTCCCGATGACCCCAACGACAATGACCGCGCGCAAACCGGTGACGGTGCCGCGCAGCCGACGCCTCGACGGCCGCGGTGGCAACTTCCTACCATCGCGGTCATGGTCGTCCTGTTGGTCGTGCTGGCCGGAGTCGTCTATGTCACCAGTCG
>JBDHZN010000179.1:0-7633 GCA_039811845.1 Micropruina sp.
TCAGGCGTCGGCGGGCGGTCGGCACGCCCCTCAGGGTATCCGGTGATTTCGGTGCGCCGACCGTCGGTGAGCGACGGGTCGTGCACCGAAATCGCTCAGGAATTGGCCTGCTGTTTGGCGCGGGCCTTGGCCCGGGCGCGCAGGCTGGCGGTCAGCTCGACCTTGCGCACCCGCACGATCTCCGGGGTGACCTCGACGCACTCGTCGGCCGCGCAGAACTCCATGGCCTGTTCGAGGTCGAGTTCCAGCGGCCGGGCCAGGGTCTCGATGACGTCGGCGGTCGAGGACCGCATGTTGGTCAGCTTCTTCTCGCGGGTGACGTTGATGTCGAGGTCCTCGGCGCGCGGGTTGATCCCGACGACCTGGCCTTCGTAGGTTTCCTGGCCGGGTTCGACGAAGAACTGGCCGCGGTCGGCGAGCTGGATCATCGCGAACGGGGTGATCTGGCCGGTGCGGTCGGACACCAGCGAGCCGGTGTGCCGGGCCCGGATCTCCCCGGCCCACGGGCGGTAGCCGTCGAACACCGCGTTGGCGATACCGGTGCCGCGGGTCTCGGTGAGGAAGTCGGTGCGGAAGCCGATCAGCCCGCGGCTGGGCACGATGAAGTCCATCCGGACCCAGCCGGCGGCATGGTTGGTCATCTCCTCCATCCGGCCCTTGCGCGCGGCCATCAGCTGGGTGATGGCGCCGACGTACTCCTCGGGGCAGTCGATGGTCAGCGCTTCGAACGGCTCGTGCAGCTTGCCGTCGACGGTCTTGGTGACCACCTGCGGCTTGCCGACGGTCAGCTCGAAGCCCTCGCGGCGCATCTGCTCGACGAGGATCGCCAGCGCCAGCTCGCCGCGGCCCTGCACCTCCCAGGCGTCGGGCCGGTCGATGTCGACGACCCGGATGGAAACGTTGCCGACGAGCTCGGAATCCAAGCGGGACTTGACCATTCGCGCGGTCAGCTTGTGGCCGGAGACCTTGCCGGCCAGCGGCGAGGTGTTGGTGCCGATGGTGACCGAGATGGCCGGTTCGTCGACGGTGATGCGCGGCAGCGCGTGCGCGTGGTCGGGGTCGGCCAGGGTGTCGCCGATCATGATCTCGGGCAGCCCGGCCACCGCGACGATATCCCCGGCCACGGCCTCGTCCGTCGCGGTGCGTTCGACGCCCTCGGTGGCCAGCAGCTCGGTGATCTTCGCGTTGGTTATGACGGGAACGCCGTCGACCTCGCGCATCCACGCGACCTGCTGACCCTTGCGGATCCGGCCGTTGTAGATGCGGATCAGCGCCAGCCGGCCGAGGAAGGCCGACGCGTCGAGGTTGGTCACCAGCGCCTGCAGCGGCGCCTCCGGATTGCCCGCCGGCGCCGGGATGTGCTCCATCAGCACATCGAACAGCGGGTCGAGGTTGTCCCCGTCGGGCACCTCACCGTCGGACGGCTGGGTGGTGCTGGCCACGCCCGCGCGACCCGAGGCGTACAGCGTCGGCAGGTCGAGCGCCTTCTCGGCGGCGGCCTGGGCTTCCTCGTCGAGGTCGGACGCGACGTCGAGCAGCAGGTCGTGGCTCTCCTCGACCACCTCGGCGATGCGGGCGTCGGGCCGGTCGGTCTTGTTGACCACCAGGATCACCGGCAGGTGCGCCGCCAATGCCTTGCGCAGCACGAACCGGGTCTGCGGCAGCGGGCCCTCGGAGGCGTCGACCAACAGCAGCACGCCGTCGACCATGGACAGCCCGCGCTCGACCTCCCCGCCGAAGTCGGCGTGGCCGGGGGTGTCGATGACGTTGATCACCGTCACCGTGCCGTCGGCGTTGTGCCGGTGCACGGCGGTGTTCTTGGCCAGGATCGTGATGCCCTTTTCGCGCTCCAGGTCGCCGGAGTCCATGATCCGCTCGGTGGCGTCGTCGCCGCGGTGGTGCAGCGCGCCGGACTGCCGCAGCATGGCGTCGACGAGGGTGGTCTTGCCGTGGTCGACGTGGGCGACGATCGCGACATTCCTAAAGTTGGGGCGAGAACTCACGCCGGAGATTGTCGCAGTGTGGGTGTCCGATCACGAAAACGACCGAACCCGAGAAAGCTCAGCGTGAAGCCCGAGAAGCTGGCCGGCCTGAAGCCGAAGAAGAAGTGCTGCCGGTCCAAGCCGCGGTGCAAGCGCTGCCCGCTGGTGCTGAACAAGCTGCACAAGGCCCAGGCGAGGGGCCTGCGGGGCAAGGATCTGAAGAAGGTGTACAACCGGGCCCGCAAGGCCTGAAGGCCCCTTGCCGCCAATGTGCAGCCATATGCGTTCGATCCAGCCCGAAATGCATATGGCTGCACGTTCGCGGGAGGGGGGACGTCACCGCAGACGCACGGTGGAGTTCCCGTCGTTGCACACGCCACTGCTGGAGGTCAGCATGCATGTCACCTCGACGGTCTTGCCGACGTCGGGGTTGTGGACCGAAACCACGAGGCGCCCGCTGGCGCTGCCGGCCGGCGCGTTGCCGATCTTCTCGTTCACCGCATGCTGGACCGCGTACGCGAACTCACAGGACCCGCCGAACTCGCCCTTATCCGCGTGCTGGAAGTAGCCTGCTGCCACGTTCGGGCAATTCATATGACTTCCGCTGATTTTCGACTTGAACACCCACGCCCCGACGGCGATCAGTACGGCGATCACCGCTGCGGCTAGCAGTGCGACGATCAGAATCCGGACGCGCGAGCTTTTCGCCATGGTTTCACTCCAATGCTCTTCTCCGGTGGCATTCTCTCAGCACCGGAAGTCGCTGGCCGCCCAGCCGGGACCGATGGTGGGCGGTTGCCCAACCGCGGCGCCGGCAGCCCGCATGGCCCGCCCCGGCGGGCGTATTCGGCGTACCTTTGTGGTATCCGTCACATCTGGTTGGAGGTTCCGATCATGACGGTTTGGACAGCGCTCACAGTGTTCGTGATCGTGGTGGTGGGAACGTTCACCACGGTCGCCATCTGGCTGGGAATTCTGGGTTGGCTCGGCGCATTTCACATGGTCCGGTGCACGAATTGCCGACACCTGACGATGTCCACGGCGCGGGAGCCGCGGGAATCGTGCCCACAGTGCCGGCATCCGTTGCTGACGCACCCGGTGTACGCGGTGCGCCATCCGGGCGCTCGGGTTCGGGTGCGCAACGATCCGCTGAGGTATTGACGGGCCGGGTTGCCCTTCACCAGCCGCGGCGATGCGGTTGCGCACCGACCAGGTCGCCGGGGCGCACGCCGTCACGGCTGCGGTAGACGATGTACGGGCGGAACAGGTACGCGATCGGGACGCTGAAGACGTGCACCAGTCGGGTGAACGGCCACAGGCAGAACAGCAGCAGCCCGATCACCACGTGCACCTGGTAGTACATCGGCGCCTCGGCCATCAGGTCGCCGCGCGGCTGCAGCACCCAGATCGACCGGAACCAGACCGACACCGTCTCGCGGTAGTTGTAGGCCTCCCCCACCACGCCGGAACCCAGTGCGGTGGCACACAATCCGGCGACGATCGCCGCCAACAGCACCACGTACATGGTCTTGTCGTTGGCGGTGGTCGCCAGGAACACCGGGCCGGTGGTGCGGCGCCGGTAGATCAGCAACGCGATGCCGAGCAGGGTGGCAAGTCCCGCGATCGAGCCGAGGATCACCGCCTGCAGGTGATACGCGTGGTCGCTGAGACCCACGGCCTGCGTCCAGGATTCCGGGATCACCAGACCGATGAAGTGTCCGGCGACCACCACCAGAATGCCGAAGTGGAACATCGGGCTGGCGATCCGCAGCAGTCGCGACTCGTACAGCTGCGACGACCGGGTGGTCCAGCCGAACTTGTCGTACCGGTAGCGCCACCAGCTGCCGACGGCGACGATCGCCAACGTCACGTACGGCGCCACGTTCCAGAACATCTCGCCCATCAACCTGCTCCTTCTGCACGTCTCGGCGGCACCGTCAACGTGAACGGCTGCAGGCCAACGGCTTCGGCCGGCGGCCCGGCCTCGGCCAGCCGGCGCGCCCGGCGCGTCTCCTGATCGGTCACCGCCGGCAACGTCGCGCACACCGCGGCCACCGCGTCGGCGTAGCAGGACTCTCGTTCGGTGAGTGCCTCGAGCAACACCTCGATGGCCATCCGGTGTTCGGCGAGGAGCCGGCGGCCCCCCCGGGGATCGACGATGGCCGCGAACTCGAGCACGACCGGCAGGTGATCGGGCGATTCGCTTGTCGGCGGTTCGGCACCCGCACCGCGATAGACCGCGGTGAACTCGTGCATGTGCGCACCGCGATTGCGGGTGTCGCCGTCCGTCCAGTACGTCAGGTACATGGTGGTGCGCTTGGCCAGATCGAAAGTCGCGACGTAGTCCTCGGCGGCGGACCGGAGATCGAGTTCACCCAGTGCCCGATGGCAGCGGGCAAGCGGGTCGTGCGCCGGCCCGCTGATGTGAGACAGCAATTCGGCGACGGTTTCCAACCGCTGCGAATGCAGGTCGTCGGGATACGCCAGCAGCAGCGAGGCGGCCTGCCACACCAACTGGTCGCCGAGGGTCTTGCGCTCCCTCGTCGGCAGCCTCACCGCCGGCCCCCGCCCGGGAACATGCCCGGGGGCACCCCGCGACCGTCCCAGTTGAGCAGGTTGACCCGGGACGGGTGGTCGGCGTTGGCGGCCATCCCCTCGCCGGTCTGCCGCTGCCGCAGCGCGTGGAAGGTCTCCACCGCGACGGGCACCGGAATTCCGCTGGCTTCGCCGAACGGACCCGACTCGTACATCCCGGGCCCGCCGTCGAACGCCAGCGTGCACTCGAGCTCCTCGACGCCCGCACCGGTGGGCGCGTAGGCGGTCGGAATGACGTAGCGCTCATCGTATTTGGCGATCGCCAGGAGCCGGTACATCTCATAGATCTGCTCCTCGGTCATGCCGACCGCTTCGGGTATGTGCGGGCGGGTCTCCCGGCCGAGGTTGATGTCACGCATATACGACCGCATCGCCGCCAGGCGCCGGAGCACGCCCTCGACCACCGCGGTGTCGCCGGCGGTGAACAGCCCGGCCAGGTACTCGATCGGTATCCGCAGGGCGTCCAGCGCGCCGAACAGGTTGCCAAGATCCTCACCGTCGTGCCCGTCGCGGCTGACCGCGTCGACCACCGGTGACAGCGGCGGGATGTACCAAACCATCGGCACGGTGCGGTATTCCGGATGCAGGGGCAACGCCACCTGATAGGTGTTGATCAGCGCGTAGACCGGTGAGCGTTGCGCGGCCTCGATCCACTCGTCGGAGATGCCCTCGGCCCGCGCCCCGGCGATCACCTCCGGGTCGTTCGGGTCGAGCAGGATCTGCCGTTGCGCGTCGTACAGGTCCTTGTCGTCGGCCACCGAGGCGGCCTCCAGCACGCGGTCCACGTCGTACAGCACCAGGCCCAGGTACCGCAACCGGCCCACACACGTCTCCGAGCACACGGTCGGCAGCCCCACCTCCAGACGCGGGTAGCACAGCGTGCACTTCTCGGCCTTACCGGTCTTGTGGTTGAAATAGACCTTCTTGTAAGGACATCCGGACACGCACATCCGCCAGCCACGACAGCGGTCCTGGTCGACGAGCACGATGCCGTCCTCGCTGCGCTTGTACATCGCGCCCGACGGACACGACGCCACACAGGCCGGGTTGAGGCAGTGCTCGCAGATGCGCGGCAGGTAGAACATGAACGTCTCTTCGAGTTCCAGCCGGACCTGCTCGCTGACCTGCTTGAGCACCGGGTCGTGCGGCACGATCTCCGGCGAGCCGCCGAGGTCGTCGTCCCAGTTGGCCGACCACGACACCTTCATCGGCTTGCCGCTGATCAGGCTGCGCGGCGCCGCGACGGGCATGTGCTCACCCAGCGGCGCCGAGGTCAGGTTCTCGTAGTCATAGGTCCACGGCTCGTAATAGTCGTCGATGGACGGCAACTTCGGGTTGGAGAAGATCCGCGCCAGCTTCGCCCAGCGTCCGCCGTCGCGTAACCGCAAGCGGCCCTTGCGATCCCGGATCCAGCCGCCGCGCCACCGGCTCTGGTCCTCGTACGTCCGCGGATAGCCCAGCCCGGGACGGGTCTCGACGTTGTTGAACCACACATACTCGGTCCCGGCGCGGTTCGTCCACGCCTGCTTGCATGTCACCGAACAGGTGTGGCAGCCGATGCACTTGTCGAGGTTCATCACCATCGCCATCTGCGCCATGACTTTCACGTGTACCGCACCTCCTGCGAGCGCCGGCGCACCACCGTCACCTCGTCACGCTGATTTCCGGTCGGCCCGAGATAGTTGAACGCGTAGGCATTCTGGGCGTACCCGCCGGCCAGGTGGCTCGGTTTGATCAGCAGCCGGGTCAGCGAATTGTGGATGCCGCCACGAGTTCCGGTCGTCTCGGTGAGCGGCACGTCGATGGTGCGCTCCTGGGCGTGATAGACGTACACCACACCCTCGGGCATCCGGTGGCTGACCACCGCCCGGCAGACCACCACACCGTTGCGGTTGACGGCTTCCACCCAATCGTTGTCGCGCACTTCGATCTTGGCCGCGTCGGCCGGGCTCATCCACATCGTCGGCCCGCCGCGCGACAGCGACAGCATGAACAGGTTGTCCTGATACTCGGAGTGGATGGACCACTTGGAGTGCGGCGTCAGGTAGCGCACGGTCAGGCCGACCTCGCCGCTGCCGAGGGTCGGTTCACCGAACAGCCGTGCCATGTCCAGCGGCGGCCGATAGGTGGGCAGCTGCTCGCCGAGTTCCTCGAGCCAGTCATGGTCCAGATAGAAGTGCATCCGGCCGGTGAGGGTGTGAAAAGGCTTGAGCTCCTCGATGTTCACGGTGAACGGCGCATACCGCCGGCCGCCGGTCTCGCTGCCCGACCACTCCGGGCTGGTGATCACCGGGACCGGCCGGGCCTGGGTGTCGGCGTAGCTGATGCGCCGCTCCTCACTGCCTTCGGCCAGGTGCACCAGCGGCCGGCCGGTGCGGCGCTCCAGTTCCCGGAACCCCTCGACGGCCAGCCGGCCGTTCGAGGTGCCGGACAGCGCAAGGATCACATCGGCCATCCGCTCGGCGGTGGTGATCGCCGGACGGCCCTGGGCCGCACCGGAATCGAGCACACCGAACTTCGCGGCGAGTTGCTCCACCTCGACGTCGGGATGGATGGTGATGCCCTTGGTGGTCAGGCCCAGCTTCTCCGCGAGCGGCCCCAGGGCCGACCACTTGTCGGCGATCGCGGCATAGTCCCGTTCGACGACGGCCAGCGGTCCCATCGTCTTGCCCGGCACCGGCGTCTCGCCCTCGGCCCGCCAATCGTGCTCGGAGCCACCGGGATAGGCCATCGCCGCGGGAGTGTCGTGCTGCAGGGTGCCGAGCACGACATCGGTGCGGGTGCCCAGGTGCCGCGCCGCCAGTGCGCTGAACGCCCGCGCGACCGTCCCGAACGCGTCGTAGTCCGACCGGGTCTCCCAGGGCGGGTCGATCGCCGGGCTGAACGCGTGGATATATGGGTGCATGTCGGTGCTCGACAGGTCACCCTTCTCGTACCAGGTGGCCGCGGGCAGCACCACGTCGGAGAACAGCGTCGTCGAGGTCATCCGGAAGTCCACCGACATCAGCAGGTCGAGCTTGCCCTCCGGGATGTCGTCGGTCCACTCGACATCGTTG
>JBDHZN010000180.1:0-7585 GCA_039811845.1 Micropruina sp.
GCGAGGCGCGTCCGGCCTTGGCGGCGCAGTAGACGACCGGGAAGTCGAGCTTGTCGGCCTCGTCGTCCTCGAGCAGGTCGAGGAAGAGTTCGTAGACCTCGTCGGTGACCTCGCTGATCCGGGCATCGGCGCGGTCGACCTTGTTGATCACCGCGACGATCGGCAGATGCTTGGCCAGCGCCTTGCGCAGCACGAACCGGGTCTGCGGCAGCGGGCCCTCGGACGCGTCCACCAGCAGCACGACGCCGTCCACCATCTCCAGGCCGCGCTCGACCTCACCGCCGAAGTCGGCGTGGCCGGGGGTGTCGATGATGTTGATGGTCACCGTGGACCCGTCGGCCAGGACATGGTCGACGGCGGTGTTCTTGGCGAGGATGGTGATCCCCTTCTCCCGCTCCAGATCCATCGAGTCCATGACGCGTTTCTCGACGTCCTGATTGGCGCGGAAGGCGCCGGACTGCCACAGCATCGCGTCCACCAAGGTGGTCTTTCCGTGGTCGACGTGGGCGATGATCGCGACGTTGCGCAGGTCGGCGCGCACAGGCATACAGGGGCCTTTCGGTAGGGCAACCTGATGATTCTACGGTCTGTGCGCCGGTGCCGTTGGCGCGTGGAGCCCGTCGAGACCCGGACGCGACCCGCTTCCGGTGCTTGAGCCGGGGTGGGCCGCCTGTCCGACGACCGTCAGCCGGCGACGCCGATCAGCTTCCTGGCGTACCAGGATGTCCAGTTCTTGTCGGCGTCCTTGTGGTTCAGAGTCATCACCCACCAGCTCGAGTACTGCTCGACGGCGCCCTTGGGCATGGGCCAGGTGTAGATGACCATGCAACCGCGATAGCCGTAGGGGACATTGTCCTGGTAGAAGTTGGCGCCCTTGTAGGTGAAGAACGTTCCGCCACAACCGTCGATCGTGATCTTCCCCTTGCGTTTTGCGGTCTTGTTCTTCTTCGCCATGTATTTCCAGTCGGCCGCCAAACTCTTCGCGACGGACGTGGTCGCGTATTTCTTCGCCTGCGTGACCTTGCCCGCCTTGGTGAGCGACAGGATCTTCTTCGCGATTCCCTTGACGTCGTCGTAGATCTTGGTGCTGGTGCGAGTGACCTTTTTCTTCTTGGCGTCCCACTTGAAGGTGAGCTTCGCTCCTGCGCTGCCCCACAACTCGTTGTCGCCCTTCAGCGGAACGGCGATCACCCTGGCCGTGACCGTGCCCTTGGCGCTGATCGACACCGACTGGACGAGTTGTCGCCCGGCCGTGACGCCGACCGACGCCAGGTCGGTGTGGCCGATGACCTTGAGGTCCGAGGAATAGAAGACGATGTGGTTGGCCCAGCCGATTCCGCCTTGTGAGCAGTGGAAGACCGCCGCCGCCTCTTTGCCGCCGCCGGGCTTGATCTGGCCGAGCTTCGACTTCGCGTAGTCGAGCGAGACGTAGTAGCCGGGGAGTTCGCCATCTTTCAACGTGCCCGCGGGGTTGTCGCACATGGACGGCACGGACACGCTTTTCAGTTGCTTTTTGGAGGTGAGCGTTGTCGCGGCCTGAGCCGTTGGCACAGTGGCCAGTCCCATTCCCAAGCTTGCGATGGCGATGCCTGCGGCACACGCGCGCAGAGTGTGTGACTTCATCGTTCCCCCTGTGGCGACCGTGCCGCCTGCCTGTCATCAGACGTGAGAATAGTCGAGGAGAAGTGGTGCGGCCAAACTCTGAGCGATTCTTACAGGCGTTCCGAAGAATGTTTTCGGGGCCTTAAGGAGCATTCTCATCGTGAGCGCAAGAAATGCTCAAGATCTGCTCAAGTTTGCTTCTGGGTGGCGTCGACCCGGTTGAGTCAGTGCCGTTGCCCGATCAGCCGCAGCGCGTAATCGAGCCAGAACTCGCCGGCCGGTGGTTCGCCTGGCCTGCAGTTGCCGTCCGATTCGCCGGGAACCTTGATCCACAGTCGGGCGACCGCGTAGGCGTGTTCGGGTCCGATCTGCGGATCGGAGCCCAGCGCTGCGTCCGGCGGGTTGCACCAGGAATCGATCTGGCCATTAGGAGCCGACGGCGCGCCGTTGCCGTTCCGGGAAGTGTCGATCACGTACTGCGCGCCGCCCAACGCTGCCGACACTCGATCGCCGTACTCCTGGTTCGCGGCGTCGGAGGTGAAATTGGAGACGTTGAGGCTGAAGCCGTCTGCGTGCTCGATTCCGCTGCGGCGCAGGGCCTGCGCCAGTTGTGCGGTGTCGGAGATCCAGCCGGGATGGCCCGCGTCGAGATAGATCAGGGTTTGCTCATTCGCGGACAACCGTTCGACCGCGCCGGACAGCATGGCGTACATCTCGTCGATGTTTGCGCATTGCGCGCTGAGTAGTTGCGGTACGGCGTCCGGTTCGAGAATGACGACGGCGCGGCGCGACCCGATGGTGTCGGCCACGGTGCCGATCCATTGCGCGTAGCTGGCCGCGTCGGAGGAGCCTCCGGCGGAGTAGTTGCCGCAGTCACGGTGTGGTCGGTGGTAGAGCGCGAGGACGGGTAGCGCGTCCGCGACTTCTGCTTCGTCGATGACCCGTTTCGCGAGTGGAACCGGGTCGTCATGGGTCAGCCAGGTGGCGACGGGTTGTGAGGTGATCGGTGCCAGGGCATCGGCGTCCGCCTGGCGTCCGGATGATCGGAGCGCGTCGGCGGCCTGCGCGACGGGGGACTGGGGGTCGACCCAGAGTCGCTGCTGGAACAGCGGATTGCGTGGTGCAGGCGCGGAGGTTTGGCTGCAAGCGGTCAACATCAGGGCTCCTGCCAGCAGGATCATGATCCGCATCATTCCCACGGCACTATCCGCGCTATGACGAACGGCGGGCCGGGCAACTCCATGACGACAGCATGGACCACCGGAGACACCGATGTTCGGTCGCAGGCAATGTGGGCACAATCTGCAGGCAATGAACTCATTGCTAGCATCGTTGCGGAGGTGGTTCTCATGGCCACATTGACGGTTCGGGGCTTGGACGATCAGGTCAAAGCAGACCTACGGCTTCGAGCGGCCCGCAACGGGCGCTCAATGGAGGCCGAGGTTCGCGAGATCCTTACTCGCGCGGTGGCGCCGGCTTCCCGGACCGGGTTGGGCACGCGTCTTCGGGACCGGTTCCGGGGCTTGGACGTCGATCTCGACATCCCATCGCGTACCGACCTCGGCCGACCCGTCCCCGACTTCGCTGAGCGGACGGACGCCGCTCAGTGATCGTGCTGGATACCAACGTGATCTCCGCAGTGATCGGTGATCACGCCGAGCCGGACATCGTCTCCTGGCTGGACGCGGTACCCGAACTGATCTGCTTGACCAGCGTCACGGCGGCCGAGCTGCGACTGGGTGCCGCATTGCTTCCGGCCGGTAGGCGTCGTGCCAGTCTGGAGGAAGAGATCGAGGCGATGCTTGCCGAAGATTTCGCCGGCGCCGTGCTGCCCTTCGATGAGGCGGCGAGTGAGGCGTATGCGATAGTCGTGGCCGGCCGCCGTCGCTCCGGACGGCCGATCGCTGTGCTGGACGCGCAGATCGCCGCCATTTGTCTGAGTCGTGAGGCCACACTCGCCACCCGGAACGTCCGGGACTTCGAAGGTGTTGGAGTGACCGTCGTCGATCCCTGGACCTGACGGGCCGCCCGGCCTGTCGGTTTGCGTCGTCCCGACCCCCGGTGACTAAGGTCGCTCACCTATGTGTCCAGCTGCCCACCAGAGCCATTCGGCGATCGACCGGCTCTCCCCGGCGTTCCCGCAACGGGCGCCGTGGGGCACGTCGGCGAAGCTTCGCGCCTGGCAGGCCGAGGCGTTGCAGCACTACCTGGACGCCGCACCCACCGACTTCCTGGCCGTCGCCACCCCAGGCGCCGGCAAGACCACCTTCGCGCTGCGGGTGGCGTCCGAGCTGTTGCACGACCGGACCGTCAAGAAGTTGATCGTGGTCACCCCGACCGAGCACCTCAAGGTGCAGTGGGCGGACGCCGCCGCCAAGGTCGGCATTCAGCTCGACCCCGGCCTCGCCGGACGCCGCAAGGGCCGGTCGAAGCAGTTCGACGGGGTGGCGGTCACCTACGCGGGAGTCGCCGCCGGCATGCTCAGCTACGAGGCGATGGTGGCCCGCGACGACACCTTGGTGATCCTCGACGAGGTGCACCACGCGGGTGACTCGCTCTCCTGGGGCGAGGCGGTGGCCGAGGCGTTCCGGCTTGCCAAGCGGCGGTTGGCGCTGACCGGGACGCCGTTTCGCAGTGACGCCAACCCGATCCCGTTCGTCGCCTACGACGAGCAGCCCGGCGGCACCCGCATCTCGCGCGCCGACTACACCTACGGCTACGCCGAGGCCTTGCGCGACCACGTCGTCCGGCCGGTGGTGTTCATGAACTACGGCGGACCGATGCGCTGGCGCACCAAGTCCGGTGAGACGCTCGCCGCCAATCTCGGTGAGCTGCTCACCAAGGACGTCACCGCGCAGGCCTGGCGCACCGCACTCGACCCCAAAGGCGAGTGGATCTCGGCCGTGCTGGCGGCAGCTGACCGACGGCTCACCGAGGTGCGTCGGCACGTCGGCGACGCGGGTGGCCTGGTGATCGCCACCAACCAGACCCAGGCCCGCGCCTACGCCAAGGTGCTGACCTCGCTGACCGGTGAGAAGCCGACGGTGGTGCTCTCCGACGACCCCGGATCGAGCAAGCGGATCGAGGCCTTCGCCGAGAGCGAGGACCGCTGGATGGTGGCGGTCCGGATGGTGTCGGAGGGCGTCGACGTGCCGCGGCTGGCTGTGGGCGTCTACGCGACCGCTACCTCGACACCGCTGTTCTTCGCCCAGGCGGTCGGACGTTTCGTCCGAGCCCGGCGGCGTGGTGAGTTGGCCACGGTGTTTCTGCCCACGGTGCCGATCATCCTGGCGCACGCGTCGACGTTGGAGCGGCAGCGCGACCACGTCCTGGGTGCTCCGGCGGCCAAGGAACTCTGGGAGGAGACGGACGCCGAACTCGCGGCGGCGAACCGCACCGAGAATGCCGCCGATGAGTTGGAAGGCAGCTTCGAGGCACTCACTTCGGAGGCGACCTTCGATCACGTGCTGTTCGAGTCCGAGCAGTTCGGCATGCACGCCGTCCCGACCTCCGACGATGAGGCTGAGTATCTGGGCCTGCCCGGCCTGTTGGAGGCCGATCAGATCAGTCATCTGCTGCGTGAGCGGCAGCGTCGTCAGGTGAATCGGCATGACCGGGCGGACAAGCGGGCCAAGGTTCCGACCGAGGTGTCCCTGCACCGGGCCCTCGAGGCGCGCCGGAAAGAACTCAACACCCTGGTCGCGCAGTACGCCCGGGCGACCGGACGTCCGCACAGCCACGTCCACGCCGAACTGCGCCGCCAGTGCGGCGGTCCGCCACTGGCCCGGGCAACTACGGAGCAGGTCGAAGAGCGGATCGCGATGATCCGCCGCTGGCGGACATAAAGCCCTGCCTACCAGTCGAAGGCGGCGACGATATCGGGGGCCAACCGAGCAGGAGTTCGGCCTTCGACATTGAGTCGTAGATCGCCGGGCGACCTGCTGGAGTGCGTGGCGTGGCGTGGGTGATCGCGACGCAAGAAGCCAGGCCGCCTTCAGTGCGCGGTAGCTATGGGGTGACGCGTCATCCGGCGGATGTCTTCGTCATCCCGGCGGACGCCGGGATCTCAGTCGGCCGGACGGCACTGCACCGGGCAGCCGGACGAGCGACGCGCATCACCTCGACCGCGGGCGAGCGACGGCGTGGCAGCGATCTCGACATCGGTGACTGGTGGCGGGAAACATGTTCCGGTTTCATGTTGTAACCCGAAATCCGGATAGGTTTCCTGAAATCAGTGAGCGATCTCGACATCGACACACCCCGAATCTTTGTACCGAGTTGCCTAGTCGGCCACTCAGCAGCCCGTTGGTCGAGCTTGTCGAGACCCGCAGTCAGCAGCGCTCCTGATTCGATTCAGCCGGCATGGAGGTGTTGTCACAGTGTTGCCATGAACAGGTCAGGTGTTGTCAGTTTCAGAAATGTCCCCGTGGCGGCGGCTGCTGACGAAAAGTGTCAGACCCGGCCTTTACCGTGGTCTTTATGAATCGGATCACTGGTGTGGCTACGGGATTTATCCCTGACCGGTTGGTGAACCAGTTTTGTCAGTGGCGACGTTTAGGGTCAACGGTATGAGCATCGATGTAGAACTGGGGACGGCGGTGGCGGATTTCGCCACCGTGGTAGCCGGCCTGCTCGATGATCTCGACTATGGCCAGGTGGCACTACTGGCGGATCGCAAGCAGTTGGATCTGGTTGCTGACCTGCTGCAGGTGCAGTCGCGGTTGTCCGGTGTGGTGCATACCGTGCTCGGCCAGGTCGATCGTGGCGAGGCGGCGATGACCGCACATGGTGTTCCGACGGTGTCGTGGTTGGCGTCGGAGTTGCGGTACACCCGGGGCCAAGCTTCAGCGATGCTGCACCACGCCAACGATCTGCACCGGTTCACCCAGATCGGTGACGCGTTGCGCGACGGACGTGCGAACGACCGGCAAGCCCAGGCCGTCACTCAGGTGCTGAAGGAACTCCCCACCGACCTGGGTGTCGAAGCCGAAGCGAAAGCCCAGGCCACGATGGTCGGGTTTTGTGAGGAGTTCAACAGTCACGAACTTGCTGGTCTCTCCCGGTATCTGTTGGAGGTTGTCGCACCCGAGATCGCTGAAGAAGCTGAAGCGAAACGTCAGGAACGTGAACTACGCGATGCGGAGCAGGCGCGGCATCTGAACTTTTCTGATGACGGGCATGGTTCCACCACCATCAAAGGCAGCCTGCCCACAGCTGATGCAGCCTTGATCAGGGCCCAGATCGAAGCGTTGGCGCAGCAGATGCACCGCACTGCCCTGGAGCTACGTGATTCGGGTGTGGCGCAGCCGTCGTGGCCGCAGCGTCGTGCTGATGCTCTCGTCGAGTTGGCTCGCCGGGTCGCGATCCAGCAAGCCGTACCCAAACACGGTGGCGATCGTCCCCATGTGGTGGTGTTGATCGACTACGAGGATCTGCTTGGCGATTGCCACCGTGCTGGGCTAGCTGATGGCACCCAGTTGACTGCCGGCCAGTTGCGGCAGTTCGCGTGTGATGCCGGGATCCTGCCGATCATTCTGGGCGGCCCCTCCGGTGTGCTCGATGTGGGCCGCGAACAGCGCTTGGTTACTCCCGATATTCGCCATGCCCTCCGTGTGCGGGATAAGGGTTGTGTGTTTCCTGGTTGTGACCGGCCTGCTGCCGATTGTGATGCGCACCACATCATCCCGTGGGCCCAGGGTGGCGAGACATCACTGTCGAATCTGTGTTTGTTGTGTAAACATCACCACAACCTGTTGGAACCTGACACGAAACGAGCTTCTGAGTTACAGTGGCAGATCAGAATCTCAACCGATGGAACCCCGGAAGTAATTCCGCCACGTTTCGTGGATAAGCATCGACGGCCACGACGCCATCAACGATTCCGACCACCCGGATAGACGGGGTGGATTATGTGTGCAGGGTTTGAGTCGTGGCCAGAAATATGCGGCTGCGTGGAATGGGTCTCGACAAGCTCGACCAGCGG
>JBDHZN010000181.1:0-7574 GCA_039811845.1 Micropruina sp.
GACCGTCTTGATCGGTGCGACGCGGGGCCACAGCTGCAGGCGGCCGGCCGCCGGGTAGTCGAGGCCGCCGGACACGTCCGTGCCGCCCTGCGTCCACTGCGAGCTGGACGCCGACCGCCACGCCCGCAACCGGTCCACGTCGATGTACAGGTACTGGCCAGCAACCAGCCCCGACCCTGCCCACGACAACCCGGTCCCGGTCAACATCTCGTTGACGGCCACCGACGTCGCCGGCCCGGTGACCCGCAGCACCGCGCCCCGCGCTGGCGCGGTCGACCCGGCCAGATGCGCCACGGTCACATCAGCCGCCGACCCGGTCAACACGACCGGGGTCGACGTCTGCACGTCCTCCCGCCAGAACACCGACGGCAGCGCGAACACGGCGGTGATCGTCGCCGTCCGTGACCACAGGAAGTCCGAGTGCGACACCGACTCAAGCCGGGCCTCGACACTGGTCACCAGGTCCCCGGAGACGCGGGTGATGATCAGCTGCGGCGCGGCCAGCAGCCCGATGACCGCGTTCCCGGCCGCCTCAAGGTCGGTCTGCGAATCGTGGGCGTCCAGATCCACCACCAGGGTCAGCTTCGGTTCGGCGAACACGGGGAGGCCGCGGTCGATCGTCCCGTGCCGTCCCGCGATCGTCACCGGTGACCTGACCGTGCCGATATCAGGCCGCCACACAGTCCCGGCCACGAGGACGACATGCTCCGAGTCGCACAGGTCGACACCATTCAGCAGGTAGGTCACACCGCCCCCATCGCGCTCAGGAACTGCAAGTCGATGTTCTGCTGCACGCTGCTCGGCACCGCCTGCGGGTAGTGGATGACCGGCGCGTAGGTGATCGTCTGCGCCGTCTGGGTGTAGACAGCCGGGCCGGCCGCACCGGACACGGCATAGCCGGCCACCAGCGACGGCTCGATGACACGCCCCTGCAAGGCCTGCTCGATCCGGGCCAGGAACGCGTCCGCCAGCTGCGCCCCGGCGTCCGGCATGCTGCCCGCCAGCGACGACGCCGCGGTGACCGTCTGCCCAGCCAGCGACGAATACCGGCCGATGTCGGCGTAGGCGGCGTTCAATCCGGCGATCTGCGACGTGTCGGACAAATAGGCGTCAGCGAGGATCGTGCCCTCATCGACGCCCTTGCCGAAAATGTCAGCGAGGACCGCCGGCGCCATTCCCAGCTTCGCCAGCTCGCCCAGCTTCGAGGTGAATGCCTTGATTTTCGCTGCCCGCGCCTGCGCAGCCGCCGTCACCGCCGCCGCCGACCCGCCAGCTGAGCCGGTGTAGAAGGTGTTGCCGTTGATGTCGGTCTGTTTCGTCCACGACCCGCCACCACTCAGCGCCGACCCCAAATCGAACTTGCCGATCTGATCAGCCAGCTGGCGGATTTCGTCCGCCTTCTCCGACGCCGCCTTGTACGCCTCGACCTGCTGCTCGATCGTCCCCACATCCGACTTGTCCAGCTTCTGCGCCTCGAGCGCATCCGCATAGTCGGCTTCCGCCTCAGCGAGCTGCTGCTGCGCCTCGGTCCGATCCAAACCGCGCAGTTTGTCCCGCTTCTTCTTCTTGCGCTTCTTACCCTTGCCGGTGTAATACGTTTCCTTCTCGGCCAGATCGGCTTTCAAATCCCGGATTTCGATCTGCAGCCGGGTCAGCTCGAGCGGAGTCTTCAGCTTGTCCTGCCAGTAGGAGAGCGGCTTGCCGTTGTGTGTCGGTTCCGCGATCCCGCCCGAAGCGAAGCCCTGGACCAGGTCCTCGGCGGAGAAGCTGCCGAGCAGCCGGCGGCCGACCTCACGCCAGATCGCGATCGACCGGTCCCGCTTCTGCGGCGCACCCGAGATGAACGCCTCCCACGGGCCGGAGCCTGCCTCGCCCCAGTTCACACCAGCCGAACCCTGGAACGGGCGCACCTGCGGCTGCCCCCACGTACCACCGCCAGCGAAAGACTGGATGACGCCGGCAAGAATCCCGCCGTCGGCCTCCATTTTCATTGCCTTGTACTTCGTGACGACCGTCGTCGTGGCGGTTTTCCCGTTGATCTTGTTCAGCGCCTTGTTCGCGGCGTCGATGCCTTTGTCGTTGAACTCGGACAGAATCTTGGTTTGTTCAGACTTCGGAAGCTTCTTGATCGCATTGAACAGATCAACCACCCGGGATCGGGCGCCTTCCGCGCCCTCTTCGTTGACATCAGTGGTGACATTCTCCGGGACCTGGAGGTACTTGTCGATCAGCTCGGAAATCTTCTGCTCTGAGAACCCCAAGTCGCGGGCACGGTCTGCGAACGCTTTCCGTCCGCGTGCCATGGTTGCCGTGATCTCGGACTCGGATTTGCCCTGTTTGATCTGCTCTTTGGCGTAGGAGTTCGTGGCCGAGGCGAGCTTGGTGAGAGTGCCGATCGCATCGCGGCCGGCCTGCTTGTCCACGTTCTGCAGGTCGGCCTTGTCCTTGGTGGCTTTGACCAGCTTCTGGACTGCTTCCGCCGAATCGTCGATGGCCTGCTCGAAGCCGACCTGACTGCCGGTGATCGCCAGATTCGCGTCCTGCAGCCCGTAGATCGCCTCGGTCACCTTCTGGATCGAGGTCGCCGCCGACTCGGCGCCGGTGCGCTGATCTCGCAAGGCTGATGACAGGTTCCCGGCCGACCCGGCCGCATCTTCGTCGGCTTTCGCCTTCTGCTCGGCGCGGTTCTTGGCGTTGTCGAGACCGCCGGCGAGCGCATCGATCGCGGACTTCGTCTCGTAGTAGGCCTGCGGGTCGTTGCCGTGGACGTCGCGGTTCTGAGCGGCCCAGGCCCGCATCTTGGCCGAGAGCTCTTCCTGGGCGTCCGCCTGGCCCATGATCGCCTTGGCGGCGAGGCCGGACGAGATGCCCATCCGGTCGAGGTTGTCGGCGACCGTCGGCCCCACACCGGCCCATGCCAGCATGCCGGTCTTCGTCTCGGTCAGCTGGCGCACGAGCTCGGCCATGGTGGCCTGAGTGGTGACAGCCTTGCCGTCGATCAGCGCCAGCGTGGTGACGAAGCCTTGGGTGCGGGCTTCCGCGTCCGCGGCGGACGACGCCCACGCCGTCAGGGCGAGGGTTCCGAGCGCCAACGCGGCACCGACCCCACCGACCGCGAGCTTCGCGGTGGAGGCCGACAAGCCGAGCGCCTTGAAGTTGGCCTTGGCGTCCGCCGCGGCGCTGGCCAGTTTGAGCAGGCCGCCGACGCCGAGCGTCGCGATGCCGCCCGCACCGGTCAGGAGCGTCATCGTGGACAGCAGCGGCTCCGGCAGGCCTCCGAAGGCGTCCACCGCGGCCTCAGCGCCCTGCACCATCCGGCGCAGCACGTTGTTCGCCCCGCTGCCCGACTTGATGAAGACGGAGTCCAGCGAGCCACCCAGCCGCTCGACGTCGCCGCTCAGGTTGTTGGTGAGCTCCGCCGCCTGCCGGGCCGCGTAGCCCTGGTCGTTGACGGCCTCCGTCCACTTCTTGACGCCCTCCGCGCCGTTCGTGAAGAGGACCCGGGCCGCGGTGACCTGGGCGTTTCCGAAGATGATGCCGAGGGAAGCGTCCCTCGTCTGCGACGACATGTCGCCGTAGGCGTCACCCAGCTGGCCGGCCAGATTGGTGAGCCCCAGGAACTGGCCCTGCCCGTCGTAGAGGCTGATGCCGAGCCGGTCCATCTCCTTGCGGGCTTCAGCCGACGGCGAGGTCATCGACATCAGCACGCCCCGCAGGCCGGTACCGGCCTGGTCGGCGAGGATGCCCTGCTCAGCGAACGCAGCCAGGGTGCCGACGGTCTCCTCAATCGAGACGCCCATGCCGGCAGCGACCGGCCCGACGTACTTCAGCGCCGCGGCCAGGTCGGTGACCTCGCCCTGCGCCTTCCCAGCGCCGGCGGCGAGCAGGTCGGCGACGTGGCTCATGTCGGAGCCCTTGAGCCCGAACACCCCCAGCGCTGTAGCGGCGATCTCCGCGGCGTCCGCCACACCCAGCTCGCCGGCGGCCGCCAGGTTCAGGGTGCCGGCGAGACCGCCACCGATCACGTCCTTCGCCGAGACCCCGGCCTTCAGCAGGTTGGTGATGCCGTCGGCGGCCTCCTGCGCGCTGTACTGCGTGTCGGCGCCCAGCTTGATGGCCACGGCCCGCAGCTCGCTGAGCGACGCCTTCGCGTCCTCCCCGGTGGCCGCGACCCCCGACATTGCCTTGTCGAAATCGGCATAGGTCTTTACGGCTTTCGCTGCGACCGCGATCATTCCCGCCCCGGCAATGGCGAAGCCGGTGCCCATCTTCGATACCTCAGCCGAGTGCTCGGTGAGCTTCTTGCCAGCCTTATCGGCGAGGTCCGTCGTGGCTTGGGCGGCCTGCTTGAACCCGGCCACGTAGTTCGAGACCAGTGCTCTCAGCTCGACGGAGACGACGCGGTTCGTCACAACAATCACCCCCTCCGGGACCGGTAGTGCGGTTGAATGGCGGGCATGAGACGAGTGAGTGCCGCGCTGGCCCTATTGCTTTTCGCGGGATGTTCCCCGGCTGCGCCCGCGGCGTCGCCGAGTCCGGACACCCATGCGATTACCGTGCGGATCGTCGACCAGGTGCCCCTTGACGTGTACTGGAACTACAACGACAGCGAATGCACCGCACAGGAGTACATGAAGCCGAAAGTCGATCGAGGTCCTCAGGTGACGATCGCGGACGGTGCTGGAAAGGTTCTGGCCTCCCAAGACGGTCCGCGTATCGGTGGAACCGCGAAGATTGAGGCCAGCTGCACCGTCGACATTCCGTTCGCGAGCGTGCCCGTATCGGACGTCTACGTGGTCACCATCAAAGGCCACGATGGGCAGACCTGGGATCGGACCGTGCAGACCTCTGCCGATAGTCCGCAGGTGATCGAGGTCACGGTCTAGGGCGATTCCTCGAGCTTCTCCAACGCTTCCTGCATCTGCTGCAGCGGCGATTTTCGGGTGGCTCGCTCGGTGGCTTGCCGCTCGAGGTCGGCACGGCTGGTGAGGTCGACTCGCCAGCGGCGCGGGTAGTCCGGGTTGCGGCCCTGCTTGCGGGCCGGCTCGTCCTCTTTCGACTGCTTCTCCTGCGCCGCCTGTAGGGCGGCGCACGCCTTGCAGGCGGTCCAGCTGGCGACGTACAGGTGATCGGCGTCCGGCTGTTCCGACTCGTGGTGCCCGCAGGTGTGGACGCCCGCCTGCCAGTTGAGGAGCTCGTCGACGAGGGCCGTGTCCCACTCGTCCCATTCCGGTTCCGGCTCGGTGTGGCTGATCCGGCCCTGGTCGTCGTAGCTGTATCGGGTGCGGGGTTCCCAGCCGGCGTAGCGGCGGGGTGAGACTCCGGCTGTGATCGAGTTCCGGACGTCGCGCCGCAGCTGCGGCGAGGACGCGATCAGGCCGGCGAGGTAGGGCGGTCCGGCGCCGACGTCGACCCGTTGACGATCTTCGTGGCGAGCGGCAGCCACTCACCCTGCTCGAGCACCTCGGGCTGCATCAGCGTGTCGAGGTCGTCGCGGCCGAGCTGGTCGTCGGGGATCGTGTTCCCGTCGGCGTCCTCCCAGCGAAGCCACGCGGCCGCGAGGATCGCCTTGGCCTTCTCGAACGAGTCTTTCACCGCGAGCACCTCGTTCAGCTGGTTCTCGGTGAGGTTCTGGAAGACGCCCATGACGCCCACCTGCCGGCTCTGCGCCTTCAGTTCGTTGTAGCGGTCCTGCGCGACGCGGACCGCGGTCGGCGCCGCGTACTTCTTCACCGGCTGCTGGTGGAGCTGCTGCTTGCGGATCTCGTTGCCGACCAGGTCGGCGAGCTGCGCCTCGGCGACGTCCAGCTCGGCCTGGATCCGCGGGTCGAGGCAGAACCACTGGCGGTGGATCCGGCGGATCTTCTGCTCGGTGCGCTCCCTGAGCAAGGCGCGCAGGTCGATGCCGTTCGGCGCCGGCGTCTCGATGGTGGGTTCGGTCATGGGTGTTCTCCTTGGGGCTTCTGGGGCTGGTCTTGGGGCCGTTGGGTGGTGGCCGGGACGGCCCCAAGCGCGTCCCGGCCACCACGTTCTGGGTCAGACGGCCTTCACGTTCTGCACCGGGGCGCCGATGATGAAGTACCGCTGCTGCAGCTGCAGCACCTGGGCGTCGTTCGACGGGTCGATCGGGACGCTCACCTGCTTGTCGAGCTCGACCGGGATCACCCAGGCGAAGTACTGGTTCGCGGCGACGGCGACGTCCTTGCCGAGACCGAGCCGCATGCACATCTTGAACTTGGCACCCTCGGCCAGGTCGACGACGTGCTTGTAGTTGGTGACGTCGGCCGGGGTCTGCGGGTCCCACTCGTAGGTGAGGTTCTGGCCCGTCCACTTCCCCTTCCCGCGCACCTCGTACTCGGCCGTCGAGCAGTACTTCATCCGGCTCCCGGCCGACGGCTCGTAGGTGGGATCCCAGCCGGCGTCCAGGGCACAGGTCGCGTTCGTGGCCGACGCGAACGCGGTCACCGGGATGGTGGGCGCCGAGGCGGTGCCGCCGATCGCGGTGGCGAACGGGATGAAGAATACGGAGCCCTTGCCCAGCGCGGAGATGCCGGGCGGCTCGATCAGGATGCTCATTTGGTGGCCTCCTCAGCCTGTGATGCCGCCGCGGTGGCGGTCTGGGTGGTGGTCTTGGGGCGGGCCGACTGCCCGAGCGGCAGGCGGGGCTTGAAGGTGCGCCAGCGGGCGGGTGTCGCGTCGACGATGGTGAAGTCGCCGCACTCCTCGCGGATGTGCGCGGTCGATGCGGGCACCATGTCTTCGGTGCCGTCCGGCCACCGGATGTGCACGTAGTCGATGTCCATCAGGTCTCCTCGGGTGGTAGGTAGCAATGCAGGGTGATCGGGGCGGTGAGCCGGACGTCGTTGCCCTCGCCCTCGGGCAGGACCGGGTTAGTGCCGTCCTCGACGAGCGGTGTCGCGCCCTGGACCGGCGGCCAGTCCAGGAGGGCGTCCCGGACGGCCTTGGTCGACTGGCGCAGGCCGTTCAGGGTGCGGGTGACGACCGAGATCTGGATCGGCAGGTACAGCCAGCCCGGTCGTCCCGTGTACTTGCGGCGGACAGCGACACCGGTCTGGTCGTAGACGCACAGGTAGCGCCGCGGCGGCGCATCGTCCGGTTCGCCGTCGAACGCGTCGTGGTCGGGGATCGTCTTCAGCTTGGCGACGATCGCGGCGATCGCGGGGCCGCTGCTGGGCACGCTCACAGCACGTCACCTCCGAGCGCTTCCATGGCCTTCACGAAGTCGTCCTCGGCGGCGTCCGCAGCTGGCGCCATGAACGGCTGCGGCCTCATCCTGGATGTGCCGTACTCGACGAAGACGGCATGGTCCGAGGTCGCCTCGACCACGGCGGACAGGCCACCGAGAGCGGGCCGGGCCGTGATGCTGTTCCGGAGTTCACCGGTGCGGACCCGGGCTGCTTGGCGGGCCGCCGCCACCGTCCGGGCTGCCGCGAAACCGACCACGTCCGGGGCTTCACGCTGCACGGTCGCGGCCGCTTTCAGCAGGTCGGCGGCGAGGGCGTCCAGGTCACTCACAGGTGCTCCACGATCAGCACCCGCCGCTCGAGCGCGTA
>JBDHZN010000182.1:0-7505 GCA_039811845.1 Micropruina sp.
GCCACCGACTGGGCCGCGCTGGCGCACGCCGGCCACACCCTCGTCGTGCTGATGGGGGTGACCCATCTGGAGGCGATCTGCGCCGAACTGATCGGCCACGGACTCGGCGCGGACACGCCGGCGGCGATCATCGTCGAGGCCGCCTCCCCCAGCATGCGGGTGGTGCGCGGAACCGTGACCACACTGCCCGGGCGGGCCGCCGAGGCCGGCATCGCTCCCCCGGCGGTCACCGTGATCGGTGACGTCGCAGCGCTGGACCTACCGCTGGCCACCTGGTGGAGCGACACTCGTCGCACGTCGACCGATCCCTCTCGCTGGTCGAGCTTGTCGAGACCCGAACCCACGTCCGCGGAGGGGTCTCGACAAGCTCGACCAGCGGTGAGTGCCGAGACCGAGATCCTCCGTCCGGCAACGGCTGCGGACGCCGCCGAACTACTCGTCCTGCAGCGCGCCTGCTGGAGCCAGGAGGCGATCGACAACGACAGCCTCCGAATCCCGCCGTTGCACGAGAATCTGGACGAGGTCATCGCCGGGCTGAATACCTGGGAGACCTGGGTGCTGCGCCGCGGTCCCCGGCTGATCGGGGCGGTGCGCGGCCAGCGCCGTGGCACCGACTGGGAGGTCGGACGCCTGATGGTCGCCCCCGACCTCGCCGGACGCGGCACCGGACGCCGCCTGCTCGAACACATCGAGGCCCAGGCCCCCGACCCGGTCAACCGGTACGTCCTGTACACCGGCGCCCTCAGCGCGCGGAACATCCGGCTGTACGAACGGGCCGGGTATTCGGTGCTGACCGGAGACGACGAGTTGCTCCCCACGATCGAGATCACAGTCCGGCTGACCAAGCCCCGGCGTCCGGCTGAGGGCTGAGGGCTGAGCGGGGGCGACTCACGGCTGGTCAAGCCTGTCGAGACCCGCACATCCCCATTCCGTCAACCCGATCCCGCCAACCCAGCGAACCCACCCCCGTCATCCCGGCGAACGCCGGGATCCCACAACCCACCCAGGCTCACTCGAGATCCCGGGTCGGAGCCGAGGGATGACGGATGCGTCCTGGCGCCTGGGCTACCGTGCCCCCATGGCCGACCACGAGACCAGTGGCCCACGTCCGGAGCCGCCAATGGTCCCGGCCGCCTTGCCCCGCGATGGCTCCGAGGAGATCGAGCACGCCCAGCCGGGTTCCGACTGGCCGACGCTCTGCGGCATCCCCGCCGACGAGGTCGACCTGTACCGACACACGTTCAGGGCGAACCCTCCCTGGGATTGCCCGACATGCTCCGAACGAATCTGGCGACTCGACCACTCGCGCCGACTGAGCGACTTCGTCAGCCTGATCTGGGTCGCGGACGCCCCGGCTGTCCGCCTCATCCTCCGGGCGAGCAGCCTCAATGAGGTCGGCGAGTTACTCCGGATGCGGTTCGGCGATTCAGCCGTGATCAGCTTCTGGGAGGTGGCCGACCGGTCCGCCGGGATGGACTTCGTCTCCGAGCCAGAGCTGACGGCCACGGCCGATCAGGTGGTGGTCTTCACCGGCACGGGCTTCGACACGAAGAACCGCAAGAAGAACCAGCGCCTAGCCGTCGAGCGCTCCTCGCCGGCGATCATCGAATTGGCCGGACTGCTCAACGACTACCGGCCGGGCGAACCGATGGACTTGATGGAGTGGCCGGCCCTCTCGATCGCGTTTCTGAAAGACCGCGGACTACTCGCCGAATACGGCCTGCTCGCCGGGACGGAGTGGGTCCGGACGCCCACCACGCAGGATTGGCAGATCCGCAATGCGCAGCGTGTGCGCAGCTGGCTGCACAACCGCGGCATTGAACCCGCCTGATCAACTTCCTTTCGCTGGTTGAGCTTGCCGAAACCTCCCTCTGGCACATGCTTGCGAGGGTCTCGACAAGCTCGACCAGCGATGAGTCAGCGGCTTCCCACCGGCAGGCAGTTCGGGGCGGCAACGCTCATGCGGCGCTGGTGTCGGCGCTGCGCAGAATGAACAGATCGTCACCGAATATCGCCGAGATCTGCAGGCGTCCGCCGATCGCCTCTACATAACGGGCGATGACATCGACGGTGGAGACCTCGCCACGCTCGATCTGGGACACCCGGCTCTTGGTCACCCCCATGCGCTCGGCGACGTCCGTTTGCGTGAGACCGAGCCCCTTCCGCCGCTCGGCCAAGCGATGCGAATCGATGTAGCTCTGAGTGCGCCGTCGCGCTCCCGCGAGGGCTTCATCACCCAGTTCGGCCGCAATGCCGGGCCGAAGGTCAGCCCACTTCCTGGTTGCCATCACTCCTCCTCACGTCGTCTCTCGTCCAGGTAGTCCTGGTACAGCCGCTCCGCCTCCGGGATCACAACCCGATACCATTCGGCCCATCGCCCCGATTTGTCCCCGCCGACCAACAGGATCGCCGAGCGCCAGGGATCGAACACGAACAGAATGCGGACCTCGCTGCGCCCAGTTGAAGCCGGACGCAACTCCTTCAAGTTGTGAACCCTTGACGTCTTGACGCGGTCGACCAGGGGTCGGCCGAGGTTGGGACCAGCGTCGGCGAGTCGATCGATCGCCTCCGAAATCAGGGCCTGTGGAGCGCGGTCGACCGTCCGGAACCAGGCAAGCCACTCGTCGGTGACCCGGATCTCCCACTCTTCCAACTAGGCAAGTGTAGCAAATCCTCTCCCTGCTGGGCAGCCTCCAACGGCCAGCCGGGACTCCGGCAGGCGCGCTGGACCGCTCGGAGCCTCCGGACAGCCTCAGCGAAGGCGGCGTCCCAGGCGACGACGATCTCGGCATCCTCAAGCGTCCGGCTCCCGCAGTTCAAGGCCTCACCACAGGGTCCGCAGACCGGGAAGCCCGCGGAAGGCGGCGTCGTCAGTGACCAGGGTCATGGACTCGATCATTGCCTGCGCGGCCAGCATGCGGTCGAAGGGATCCCGGTGCTCCCAGTCGAGGCTTCCGCTCAGCAGGCAGTGCTCCTCGGTGAACGGCAACCGCGCCACCCCAAGGCGATTCAGGTGACGTGTGTAGCCGCCGATCAGGACATCCACCTGCGGCAGCTTGCCGATTCGGCGTTTGGTCGCGATCTCCCATGCGGACGCCGCCGAAGCGACCAGTTGCGAGTGGCGGTCGGCAATGACCTCGGTTGCCCCGGCCCCGAGGCGGGACGGATCGGTCAGCGCCCAGAGCAAGGTGTGGGTGTCGAGGAGGTACCTCACGCCGAGCCTTCCCAGGCGTCCAACTCATCCTCAGGCAACGCATCGAAGAACGAATCCGGCACCTGGTAGGCGACGAAGCCGAGTTCCCGATCCGCGCTCTTGTCCAGCGGCACCAGTCGGGCAACGGGACGGTCGCCTCGTGAGATGACGATCTCCTCGCCGTGCTCGACGGCGGTCAGCAGGGCAGACAAATGCGTCTTCGCGTACTGCACCTTCACCGTGTCCATAGCCCGATGATAGATAGATGACCATACTTGGTCGACCATCATTGACCAACCTAGTCTCTCGTTCGCCGCGACGAGGCCGATACCTCAGTCGGCGCCGAACAGCGAAGCCAGTTCCGCGAGTGACTCGACGTGCTGAACACCTGACTCCTCCAGTTGCTGATGCCCACCGGTGAAGTGCACGAACCGCGCGCCCAACGCTTGCGCGATCTCGTGGTCGTGGTTGGTGTCGCCGACCATCACAACCCGCTTCGGTGAAAGGCCGGAGGCGTCGAGCCAAGACGCAATGACGTCGTGTTTGGACGCCTCGTGCGCATCGTCGATGCCAAGGATCTCGCTGAAGGACGTGACCACACCGTGCGGACGCAGTTGCGCGTGAAGGGTGCTGGTCACCGTCGCGGAGGCGAGAATCTGGCGCAACCCGAGGCCAGCCAGTTGTCGTAGAGCGGCGCGTGCACCGGGATGCAGTGCCGCGGCCGGGATGGCTTCGCTGAGCAGCGCGAGGTACCGGTTCGCCGCGACCGGATACGCCGGCTCGTCGATGCCGAGATCGGCATAGAACGCGCGGATCGGGAACCGGAAGACTCGTCGGTAGGAGGCAAGATCGGGCACCTCAGGGTGGCCATGCTCGGTGAGCACCCGATTCATCGTCTGCCGGCAGACCTCCACGTCGTCGAGCAACGTGCCGTTCCAGTCCCAGCACACCGCGTCGATTCGCATCAGTCCCTCGCTCTGCCCGATACCTGATGATCACGGTAACTGCCGACAGTGACACTTTCTGCGCGCCCGATCAGAAGACGTCTTCTCCGGTCGAACGGATCACCATGCTCCCAGTCCAGGGCCCGCTGAGCTGACCATCCACAGCACGCCATTCACCGGCGTGTCACGTTGCGGGACCCCCAGTTCCCGGATCAGGCACCGGACGAGTAGAGAAGCCATCATCTCTGTGATCTCGATCCGCACGGATCGGTGAGGCAGTGACCGCGTAGATGCGGTTGCGCATCCGACTGAGGTCGTCCGCAGCCAGGCGCTGAGCAAGCAGTTTCGAACTCTCATCGCGCTCGTCCGCATCCATCGGGCAGTCACTGGCATATGAAGCGAGCAGATTGACCAGCGACGTAGCGTCGTGGTGGATCGGCTCCTCGAACCACTGCCAACGCGGCTCACTGAACTCGCCGCTTGCTCGAAGCTCGTCACGCCCCTCGTCGAGCCACTCATCGGCGTTCGATCGAATCCCAAGGAGCGTCGACAACTCGCGATGCGACTCAGGAACGCACTCAGCAATCACGCCGTTGATCCGCTCGTCGTCACCCGTCGTCACGAAATGCCACACGAACAGGAGGACTCCATCCGCCTTTAATACCGCCCGTGTTCGTTCGTAACCAACCGTAGGATCCACCCAGTGAAAGGCATTGGACGCCAGCACAGCATCAAAGCCCCGTTGATCACCTTCGAAGTGCTCGAAATCACCGCCGTACGTGACAACGCGATCACCGAACCGGCGCTGAATCAATGCCCGCATCTGGTCGCCCGGTTCCAAAGCCTCGACCAAGCACCCGTGAGCCAGCAGCGCGTCGATCCACTGGCCAGTGCCAGCACCAACCTCCAAGACTCGAGCGCCACTCGAAATCCGGGCAAACGCCAGCAACTCGCCGTCAAACTCACGCCCAGCCGCGGCCGTGCCACATCGTAGAGCTGCGCGAATGCATCGAACGACAGTCGGCGACTTATATCTCGATTGGCCTTCATCACCCCGAATCATCCCATGCCCGCACACGCTTGAGATCAGCATTCCTTAGTCCGACGGCGCAGGTGTCCGCGCTGCACCGAGCGAACAGATTGTCACTGCAGATCGCCAAGGTCTGGGTGAGGCCGGGCCTTCCGGCGATCGGCAAGGCGGTGCGCATCTACCTAGTTATCAGTGTGCTGGCGCGCCTCAGCAAGCACGTCACAACCCAGTTCGGCCACGACGTCAGACCGCATATTGACCCACTTCTTGGTTGCCATCACTCCTCCTCCCGTCGTCTCTCCTCCAGTCACGCTGAGCTCTCGCTTCTCCACCGGGAACACGTGCAGGGTTGGCACCACGGCAGATCGTGATTTCCTCGCCGCTCTCGACGGCATTCGAAGCAGCAGAACGAGCCATGAGGCGTAGGAGCGGATGTGAACGGCCATCCCCGGTTGTAGACAGGCTCATGGACGGAACCGATAGGCACCGCCGCACACGGTGCGGTGGCCAATCCGGCCGAGCCTGGCCGATCGATTCGTCTGCGATCAGAATGCTCCGGCCAACTACTGCAGCCCGGCCTCTCGCAGTATTGCCCTGGCTTTGGCCACACGCTGCGTGGCGACCGCCCGGATGTGTGTCAGCGCGGGCAGATTGGCCGCCACGTACTTGCTCTGGATCTCGGCGGCGATGTTGGCGGTCCTCTGGATGATGCCATGGGAATCCCGGCAGGATGCCTCCACCATGAGCGCCCTCTTGCGTCGATCAGCGCTCCAGTCGCTACCCAACTCGGCCCCGCCCAACCCGGACTCACGGTCCACGGCGAGACCCGACTTTCTCAGACACTTACCCATCTGCCTGGTCATCACAACAAATCGCCGATCGGCGAGGGTGGCATCGAATGCCTCGCCGGACCACAGCATGACACCCTGCAACTGCTCGTCGTCGGGCTGGTAACTCGGGCCAATCGGCTCCAGTTCGCGGTGATCAGGTTCGCCCCCGCAACGGGCGGCGGTCGCCTGATCTGCATTGATGGCCCGCAGCGAGTGGACAGCGCTCGCCGATAACCCGTTCCTTGCAAGGTAGGGCGCATTCCAATAGCCAAACAACCAGTGGTTTGCGTCCGGCACCATGGCTAAATAGCGGCGCGATTCCCGCAGCGCCGTCGTCGGAATGCTGTCGCCCGGCTGGACGCATCGGGCATACACGATGCTTTGGGCAACAACGACCAGCTGTTCCTCCCGCGGACTCATCCCATAGCGATCCAACGGCAGTTCGATCGTGGCAGTCGCCCAGTTCAGCACTGCTTGCAGGCTTTCTTTGGAACGGGTCGGAAGGTCGCTGTGCGTCGAGATTTTGGGATCGGGCGATTCTGTAGGAGGGGTCAGCGGGTCTGTGAACTCCCGCTATTCGATGCACTAACTGCAGTACACCCTCCCAGAAGTACCGCCAGCGGGATGACGGCAGCCATCCACCCAAGGTGGCGAACCGATTTCACTGGGTTCATGTGCATCGTGCCTCTCCAACCTCAGTCGAAGTACACCCGATTCACGAGAGCTGACGATCTACGCCCGCTGCACCGCATCGAACCGACGTACGGCCTCGGCTACCGCGGCGTCCCTCGCACCTGCGATCTCGGCGTCCTTCAGCGTCCGGTCGGGAGCCCGGAATCGGAGCGCGAAGGCAAGCGACTTCGAGCCGTCCGGGATCTGCGAACCGCGGTAGATGTCGAACAGGTGGATCGACTCGAGCAGGTCGCCGGCACCGGCGACCAGGGCGTCGGTGACCTCACCGGCGCTGACCGTTTCGGCGACCACCAGGGCGACGTCCTCTTTGGCAACCGGATGCTGCGACACCGAATCGATGCTGCCCGGTCCGGGAGCCACCGCGAGCAGCACGTCGATGCTGATCTCGGCGGCCACGGTCCGGGCGGGCAGGCCGAACGCCTTGCAGACCGTGGGGTGCAGTTCGCCGGCATGGCCGAGCAGCACCTCATCGCCGGCCGCGTCCAGGACGGTCAGCTTCGCGCAACGTCCGGGGTGGAACGGGGCGTGGTCGTCGGCCTCGCGGCGCACAGCCAGGCCCGCCTCACCGGCGGCCAGTTCGGCGAAGGCGATCGCGTGCTTCCAGGACGCCACCTCGGCCGGGCCGTCCCAGCCGGCCGGACGCCAGGCGCCGGTCAGCACCGCGGCCAGATGGCGCGGCTGCGCCGGCAGCGCCGCCTCGATCGCGGCCAGTTCCTCCTCGCTCGGACGCCCGTCGACGCCCGGCACCGGGGCGGCGGCACCGCTTCCGGCCCGGAACACCGAGCCGGCCTCGAACAGGGCCAGGTCGTCATTGC
>JBDHZN010000183.1:0-7502 GCA_039811845.1 Micropruina sp.
GGCTGCCTGGACGTCTGCCCGACCGGGGCGCTGTTCCGCACCGAGTTCGGCACGGTGGTGGTGCAGGCGGACGTCTGCAACGGCTGCGGCACCTGTGTGGCCGGCTGTCCGTTCGGGGTGATCGAGCGCCGCAAGGACGGCCTGGTCCAGCCCAAGACGAACCGCGATTTCACGGCCGGTGAGCAGGCTCCGACGCCGCACGTGGGCGTGGCCCAGAAGTGCACGCTCTGCTACGACCGGCTGGTGGACGGGCAGACGCCGGCTTGCGCGCAGACCTGCCCCACGACGTCCATCAAGTTCGGTGACCACGACGATCTCGCCAAGCAGGCCCGCGAGCGGGTGCGGGAGTTGCACGCGCAAGGCCTGACCGAGGCCCGGTTGTACGGCGCGAATCCCAACGACGGGGTCGGCGGCACCGGGTCGATCTTTCTGCTGCTGGACGAGCCCGAGGTGTACGGGTTGCCGCCCGATCCGCGGGTGCCGACCGCCGATCTGCCGCGGATGTTCAACCGGGCCTCGCTGGCCGCGGCCGGCATGATCGCCGGCGTCGTGTTGGCTTTCCTGACCGGGCGGCGCCGATGACGCACTCCGATTACGACAGCTACCGTCCACCGGAGCCGCCGGGGCGCCGTCGTCGTGGCGGACCGAAGGGCGGACGCCGCCGACCCGGGGGAGGGGGCGACGGGGCTCGCGAGCAGCCGATGGTGCCGGACGCCGAGTTCACCTCCTACTACGACCGACCGATCGTCAAGCCGCCGCCGTGGGAGAACCCGATCGGGGCCTACCTGTTCCTGGGCGGCCTGGCGGGCGGGTCGGCGATGCTGGCCGCCGGTGCCCAGCTGACCGGCAACGATGTGCTGCGGCGGAACAGCCGGCTCGGTGCGCTCGGCGCGGTCAGCCTCGGCGCGGTGGCACTGGTGATCGACCTCGGACGCCCCGAGCGCTTCCTCAACATGCTGCGCACCATCAAGCTGAGCTCCCCGATGAGCGTCGGATCGTGGATCCTCAGTGGCTTCAGCGCCTTCGCGGGCGTCGCTGCCGTGGCCGAGGTCGATCGGATGACGAAGCATTGGCTGCCGCTCGGCCCGTTGCGGCGGCTGTTGCGGTTCGTCGAGTCGCCCGCAGGCGTGGCCGCCGGGCTGTTCGGGCCGCCGCTGGCGGCGTACACCGCGGTGTTGCTCTCGGACACCGCCAACCCGACCTGGAACGACGCCCGCGAGCACCTGCCGTTCGTCTTCGTCAGCTCGGCCAGCCTGGCCGCCGGCGGGCTCGGCATGATCACCACGCCGGTTGCGGACGCCGGCCCGGCCCGGGCGCTGGCGGTGATCGGCTCGGCGTCCGAACTGGTGGCGTCCGAGCTGATGGAACGGGGCATGGACCCTGTCGCCGCCGAGCCGTTGCATCATGGCACGCCGGGGCAGTTGCTGAAGTGGAGCAAGTGGCTCGCCGCCGCGGGCGGACTCGGGGCGCTTGTTGGCGGACGCAACCGCACGGTGGCCGTCCTGTCCGGAGTCTCGCTGCTGACGGCGTCCGCGCTGACCCGTTTCGGCGTCCTGCACGCCGGGTTGCACGCAGCCCAAGACCCCCGCTACACGATCGTCCCCCAGAAGAACCGCCTGGCCAAGCGCCGCGAAGCCGGCATCACCGACGACTCCATCACCACCGCCGGATAGGCACCACCACCGCCGGTCGAGCCTGTCGTTGGTCGAGCTTGTCGAGACCCCGGGCTGCGCGGGCGGCCTATCGGTGCGCTCGTCATCCCGGACTTGATCCGGGATCTCGACGGGGTGTGGGTTCGTGAGATCCCGGCATTCGCCGGCATGACGGTGGCCGCTTGGCCGTCCCAGCCGGCGGTCGGTGAGCGTAGGCTTACTCCATGTCGATGAGCGCATCCGAGTTCTACGAGGCGGGGATGTCACTGGCGCCTGAGGTGCGCAAGAACGTGGCTTTGAGGCTCCTCGAGTCGGTAGACGCGAATCCGTCCTTCGATGAGGCGGCTGAGGATTGGCTCCGCACGGAGGTCGCAGCCGCCTATGACGCGCTGAAGGCCGACCCGTCACGCGCGATCCCGGCCGAGGATGTCAGAGCGCGATTCTAGGAAGCAAACGTTAATCGCCTACGACGTGGTCGAGTCGTCCGATGAACTTGTCGTCAACATCATCGGAGTCTTCCACGGCGGTCAGGACTGGGAGTCCGCGCTCCGTGAACGAGGACCGCGGCACGGTGGCTGACTTCGCCGAATGTCATGCGCGGCCACGATGGTGCTGAGGACTGACCCCACGCGTCCGCTTGAAGGCGGCGCTCAACGCGAATGCGCTGCTATAGCCGACTTGACGGGCCACTGCGCCGATCGTGGCGTCGGACTCAACCAGCAACTCCGCAGCCAGGTCGATGCGTCGTTTGGTGAGATACGCCATGGGCGGCTTGCCGACGAGTTCGGTGAAACGGCGAGCCAGGGTCGCGCGGGACACCCCGGAGCGTCGAGCAAGGGCGTCCACGGTCCATGGATGTGCCGGGTCGCTGTGCATGTGGCGCAGAGCCGATCGAACAGCCGGATCCAGCTGGCCGCACCAAGGGGCGGTCCCAGGCGCGTCGGGTCTGATGAGCCATTCGCGGAGGGTGGCGACCAGAAGCAGATCCAATAGTCGATCGAGTACGAGATCCTGTCCAGGCTCGTCCTGCACAGCCTGCTCGGCGAGCAGCGATACCAGCGCGAGCTGAACGTGGGTGGCACTGTCGAGGACCAGAAGCGGCGGTAGTGCGTTGATCAGATCCATCGCCGCGTCGCCCAGCCCGCGGAACTTCCCGATCAACAGCACCGTGGTGTCATGCCCACCGTCATCTCGGCCACGGACGTCGTTGGCCCAGGTACGCACGCCCACATTCGCGACCTCGGTCAGATCGGAACTTGTCGCGATCGTTCGCTGGGGCCCCGGCTGAACCACTACCTGAATCGGTGTCGCCGGATCATCGGCGAATGTGAACGCGTGGGTGCCACGCAGAATCGCGATCTCGCCTTCAGCCAGTCGCACCGCTTCGTCCCTGCCGGGCAGTACCCACGGATTCCCGCTCAGGACGGCCACGACATTGAGCGGGGCTTGGTCCCGCACCTGCACGGACCACGGCGGACTGAGGATGGATCGCAGCACGAAACCGTCCCTCACCCTGGCCCCGTTGAGCAGGATCGACAGAGGATCCATCGTCACAGTGTAAGACGCGCGACATGTGGGTGAGCCGCACGAATATGTACCTGCGCGCTTCGATCATGGCCCGAGCCTCCGCATTCCGCTGGACTATTCGCCATGACAGAGATTTCGCCAACCACCCTGGTGCTTGCGGGAACGGGAAAGACCGGACGCCGGGTGGTCTCCCGCCTGCTCGCGCGCGATCTGCCGGTACGGATCGGATCGCGACGCGCCGAGCCGCCCTTCGACTGGCAGGACGAGACCACCTGGGAAGCCGCGCTGCGTGGCGTCGATGCGGCGTACGTGGCCTTCTACCCGGATGCAGCGTTCCCCGGCGCGGCACAGGCCGTTGGCTCGTTCGCGGATCTGGCGGTGGTTTGTGGCGTCCGGCGCCTCGTTCTGCTCGCGGATCGCGGTTCCGCTGAGGCCGAGCGATGTGAACAAGCAGTGCGGGCCTGCGGTGCGGAATGGACAATCCTCCGGGTCGGCTTCATTACGCAGAACTTCAGCGAGGCCTTCCTCGTGCAGCAGGTGCGAGCTGGCGTGGTCGCGCTGCCAGTTGGCGACGTCACGGAGCCGTTCACAGACGCGAATGACATCGCGGACATCGCCGTGCTGGCGCTGACCGAGAACGGTCACGCCGGCCAGACCTACGAGTTGACCGGCCCCCGGCTGCTCACCTTCGCTCAGGCAGTGGGTGAGATCGGGAGTGCGACGCGCAGAGAGACGAGGTATCTGCCGCTGACGCGCGAGCAGTTCGTCTGGTCGCTGACCGAACGAGGCGTGCCGGTCGACTACACGACCCAGCTGGCCGACCTGATGGCCGAGGTCTTCGACGGCCGTAGGGAAAGCACGACCGACATCGTCGAACGCGTTCTGGGCTGCCCAGCCCGAGACTTTTCCGACTATGCCCAGGAAACCGCGCTCAGCGGGGTATGGGACGCCGCCAGCGAGCCTCCAGTTCGCGGCTGAGCTTGTCCCAACTCGCACTTCCTTTGCGCACGCTCATTCTCACTGCAGCACTCGTTCCCACGATGGTCTATGTGCTGGTCCCTGGCGTTACGAAGGTATTCGGACGTCTGATCCTGCGTCGGTTCACCAGAGGCGGGTAGCACGGCGCGGACCACCCGTTCACGGCGGCCGGGTTAGTGTTGCCAGAGCGCGGTGATCGGAAGCACGTGCAACCAGCCGTGCAGTAGCCAGGAGCGCGTGCCTGTGTAGAGGCAGACGCCGGTCACCTCTCGGTCCGCGAATCGCTCATGGAAGCGCTCCAGGTTGCGCCAGGCCTTTGCGGTGACCTCACTTGCCGCCTTGATCTCGATGGCGATCAATCGGCCGTCGGCGAGTTCGAGCACCAGATCGACCTCGAGCCCATCGGTATCCCGATAGTGATACAGGCGATACGACTCTTCGCTCCACCCACGTTGCTTCTCCAGCTCGACGGCGGCGAACTGCTCGACCAGCGACCCGAAATACTCGCGCCCGCCCAACGACATCGCGTGTGATTCGGTGAATCCCGCCAGCGCGGCGGTGAATCCCGTGTCGTTCAACGACGTCTTCGGCCGTCGGGTCACCCGTCCGCGCAGATTTCTTCCCCACGGCAGCAAGGTCGTGAGCAGCCGCATTGTCGTCGCGGTGCGCAGATATGCCTCGACAGTGTTCTCTGAGACGCCCACGTCTCTAGCCAAGCGCGCCCTCACCACCTCTTGCTGCGCGCCAGCGGCCAGAATTGCAAGCAGTGTCTGCAGGTGGTCCGCATATCCGCCGCCATGGAGTTCGCGAGCGTCGTGATCGGAGAGCCGTGATGCATAAGACTCGAACCAGGCCCGAGCGCGTCTGCCGGAGCGTGACTGTACCTCCGGATAGCCACCCCTCACGACCGAAGCCGGATCCAGGGGATCGAAGGTTCGCGTCGCGGGTTCCGACAGCAGCCACGACACGAAGTCCTCCGGGGCGTCTCGTCGCGCAAGTTCTCCCTGACTCAGCGGACCCAGTTCGAATGTCTCGGCCCTGCCTGCGAGCGAATCACCGACGCCTTTGACATGAAGCAGATCCGCCGAACCCGTCAGGAGGAACCGCCCGGGACGGCGATCTCGATCCACCGTTGCCTTCAACGGCAGGATGAGCTCCGGAGCTCGTTGGGCTTCATCGATGATCAGCATCCGGTCGGCCGCCTGGGCGACGAAGAAGGCGGGGTCCGACTCGGCGATTGCGAGGGCGGCTGGATCGTCCAGCGTGACCATCGCCGCGCCGCGATCCGGCGCCAACCACTCTGCAAGCGTGCTCTTGCCTACCTGCCGGGCACCCTGCAGCACGACGACAGGCGTGTCGGAGAGCGCTTCGACAAGGGGCTTCTCCATGTGGCGCCGGAAGGGCTCCTGCAGACTCATGGCTCCACGTTACGTCAACTTGAGGAACCACGCTCTGTCTTTTGAGGAATCACGCTCTACGTTTTGAAGATCTACGGCCCCTGGCTTGAGGATCGGGTCTGCTCTACGTGCGCTGCCCAGCCGTCACCGGAGTGCGGGATGGTGCCCAGCGTCTCGGACGCCTCGGCGGCAGTCCGAAGCTGTGCCCGGATCGACTCCAGGTCGTGCGGCGGTCGATCGCCGGACTGGTCGAAGAACTTACCGAGGACGACGCAGTGCTGATCGGCGTAGCCGAGGCTGGTGTAGAAGTCGACGACCGCGGTGTTCGTGCCGCGCACCATGAGCTGCAGCTTGGGGACGCCGCGGGCGTGCACCCAGGACTCGGCTGCCGCCATCAGCGCGCGACCCAAGCCCTGCCGGCGTGCCGAAGGATCGACGGCGAGGTAGTAGACCCACCCGCGGTGGCCGTCGTGCCCGACCATGACAGTGCCCTGCAGCCGTCCGGAGGTGTCGATGGCCGCGAGGACGGTGGAGTTGCCCGCGCCCAGCGCGCGATTCAGATCGGCGTCCGGATCGTTCCACGGGCGGGTCAGCCCGCAGTCGCGCCAGAGTGCGACAGCCGCATCGCGGAGTTCGTCAGGCAGGTCGATGATCGTCATGTTCGGCACCTTACGGAATTGCCGATCGCCGGGATGACGGGGAACGACCCCTGCCGTCGGTCGAGCTTGTCGAGACCTCCCATGCGGCAAGGGGTTTCGACAAGCTCAACCAACGATGACTCAGCGGATGCGGATGCCGGGCTCGGCCGTGGTCTCGCCGATCACGGGGTAGCCAGGGACCTCGCCGACGACCAGGAGGCCGCCGGAGGTCTGGGCGTCGGCGAGCAGCAGCAGGTCGTCCTCGGTGATCGAGGCGTCGGGCCGCAGGTGTGGACGCACCCAGTCCAGGTTGCGGCGGGACCCGCCCGAGACGTAGCCCTCGGCGAGCGAATCCCGGACGCCGTCCAGCACCGGGACGGCGCCGGCGTCGACCACCGCGCCGACGCCGGAGGCCCGGCACAGCTTGAACAGGTGGCCCAGCAGTCCGAAACCGGTGACGTCGGTGGCGGCTTGCACCCCGGCGTCCAGAGCGGCGCGGGCGGCGTCCCGGTTGAGCTCGGTCATCAGCGCGATGGCCTGCGGGAAGACCTCGCCGGTGCGCTTGTGCCGGTTGTTCAGCACCCCCACGCCGATCGGCTTGGTCAGCGTGATCGGCAGACCAGGCTGGGCGGCGTCGTTGCGCAGCAGTCGTTCTGGGTCGGCGATGCCGGTGACCGCCATGCCGTATTTCGGCTCGGGATCGTCCACCGAATGGCCGCCGATGACGGGGCAGCCGGCCTGCGCGGCGACGTCCAGGCCGCCGCGCAGCACCTCGGTGAGCAGTTCCATCGGCAGCACCTCGCGGGGCCAGCCGACCAGGTTGATCGCGACCACCGGGGTGCCGCCCATCGCGTAGATGTCCGACAGGGCGTTGGCGGCGGCGATCCGGCCCCAGTCGTAGGCGTCGTCGACGACCGGGGTGAAGAAGTCGGCGGTAGAGAGCACCGCCAGGTCGTCGCGGACCAGCACCGCGGCGGCGTCGTCGCCGTCGTCCAGACCGACCAACACGGAGGGCGAGGACTGTCCGGTCAGCCCGCGGACGGCGTCCTCCAACTCGCCGGGCGGGATCTTGCAGGCGCAGCCGCCACCGTGTGCGTACCCCGTCAACCGTGTCGTTTCCCGGATCGATTGCATGAGCCGAGAGTATCCCCGCACCCCCTGGTCCGCACCGCCCACCAGCGGGCATTCCGGGGCGACGGTGTAGGGTTCCCGGCGGAGGCGTGAGGGTTCCTGGTGGGCCCCCCGGTCTTCAAAACCGGTGAGACCGAGCACCTCGGTCTGGCGGGTTCGATTCCCGTCCGCCTCCGCCA
>JBDHZN010000184.1:0-7466 GCA_039811845.1 Micropruina sp.
CCCACTGGACGAAGCCGCCAGCCTATGTCAGGTCCCTTCGCAGGCGCGCTGCCGCGCTCGGCGTTGCCGATCGCGTGCACATCCTGAAGTACGTGCCAATCGACGAGGTCGTCTCCTTCCTCTCCACCGCCGATGTCGGCGTATTTCCGGGCCTGCCTTTCCTGAACCACACCATCTCGCTTATCACCAAATTCCTCGAGTATTCCCAAGCCCGGTTGCCCATTGTCGTCAGCAATCTGAAATTCATGGCTGAGACCGTTCGCGAAACCGGTCAGGGCGAGGTATTTGAGCCGGAGGACGTGCCGACCTATGTCGCGGCGATCGAGAAGATTCTCGCCAACCGGCCTGCCTATCTCGCCGCGTACGATGACCCCGAACGCATGGCGTCATGGGAGTGGAAACGTCAGGCCGATGTCCTCGACCACCTGTACGCCCGACTGATCGACACCGAGGTGCCCCATGCGTGAACCCACCCGACCGCCGCATGTGGTGATGCTGGTCGACAACGGGATTGTCGGTGACTCCCGCGTGCAGAAGCAGGCCATGTCCATGACGGCTCTGGGCTGGCGCGTAACCCTCGTTGGACGCCAGCTTCGCGCTGATGGCAAGAAGCGTCGCCGATTCGGAGGGGTTCCTGCTCGTATGGTCTGGCTCGATGTGAAGGCCGGGACCATTCCGCAGATGGAGCGATCCACCCTGTTGCGCAACCCGCTCGCCTACAGCGTGATCCGCAAGGAGTGGCAGGCCGGTGCATTGGCTGACCACCGCGTGGCGGACGCCCGGATGCGCATCGATCTGCTGAAGGTATCCGGACGCGACTCCGGCCTGCGGCGGTACTGGTCACGGTTCACGATGGCCAGAGCCCGCGTTCGGCGGCGCATCGTCACCGCGAGAGTCGCGGCGTCCGAGTCCACTCGCACGAAGCGCCGCCTGGCGACGGGAATGGTTGACCATCTCGCCATCGCCTGGTGGAAGGCCATTCGCGGCAAGGACGCCTGGCAACGTCTCGACCCCGGCATCTGGGACTGGGAGGCGGCCTACGGCCCCGTGATCGATCGCCTCAAGCCGGACCTGATCCATGCCAACGACCACCGCATGCTTCACGTGGGCGCTCGGGCCAAATTGCGGGCCATGGCGCGTGGCCGGGACGTCAAACTCGTGTGGGACGCTCACGAGTGGCTCGAAGGACTCGAGGTCTCGACGATTCCTGATTCATGGCTGCCCGCCCAGGTGTCGCTTCAAGAGGCATTCGCTTCACACGCCGACTCGGTGGTAACGGTGAGCGAGGTTCTCGCTGACATGCTCCAGGGTCGCTTCGATCTTCCAGAGTGCCCCTCGGTGGTGTGCAACGCACCGATCATGGCGAACGTCCAGCAACCCGAGCGGACCGTTCGCGAAGTGATCGGCTTGGCACCCGAGATACCGCTGATGGTGTACTCGGGTGGGATCTCCCCGGCCCGATCAGTCGATACCGTGATTCGCGCGCTGCCCGACCTCCAGGGCGTGCACCTGGTGCTCGTCGTCAAGATTCCGTTCCAGCCGACCGTGCATGAGTTGCTCGCGCTCGCCAAGGAACTTGGGGTGGCCGATCGGGTGCACACGGCGCCCTACGTCCCGGTCGAGCAAATCGTGCCCTACCTCGCGTCGGCCGATGTCGGCGTCCATACCCTGCTGCACGGCCCGAACAACGAGATCGCGCTGGCGACCAAGTTCTACGAATACGCGCAGGCGCGCCTCCCGATCCTCGTCAGCGACGTCAAAGTGATGGCCGAGACCACCAGGCGTACCGGCCAGGGCGAGGTCTTCAGGGCGGGTGACCCGCAGGACCTTGTGAGGGCCGCCCGCGTCGTCTTCGGCAACCTCGACTCGTATCGCAAGGCGTTCGACGACGCCGAGTTGATGGAGTCGTGGACCTGGGAGGCTCAGGCGAGGATTCTCGATGCCTGCTATCGACGTGTTCTCGCGATACGCCCAGACGACGTCGGCTCTCCGCAGCACCGCCATTCCGGTGCCGAATGAAACCCTCAGGCCCTGGCCTGAATGACTCGGATCACAGCCTGAGCGGCATGACCGTCTCCGTAAGGGGCGGCGTCGGTCTCCTTCGGGTGGGGTCGTGAGACCGCGGCTCTGATCTCTTCCCGCGTGTTGGCCAATACGTTCCAGCCCAGGTCGATCGTCTCCACCCACTCCGTCTCCGTACGGACGGTGGTGCATGGCACGCGCAGGAGGAACGCCTCCTTCTGCAACCCTCCCGAGTCCGTGACGACCCCAGCGCTGGCAAGCACCGCAGAGACCAGATCGCGGTAGCCCAGCGGTGCGTGCGCAACCACCGTCCCCTGTGTGAGGCGGATCCCGTGGGCCTCCGAGAGCGCTACCACTCGCGGATGGGCGAGCAGGACGACGGGTTTGTCGAGGCTGGCCAGGCCTGATACCACCTCGTTGAGCCTGGCTGCGTCGTTGGTGTTCTCGGCACGGTGGATGGTGGCGACGTAGTACCCACCGGCCTCCAGGCCGAGTTCGTCGGTGAGCCCCCCCGGTTGGCCGGCGACCTCGTCGCGAACCGTGTAGAGAACGTCCGTCATCACATCGCCGACCAGTGTGGATCGCTCGGAGAGTCCTTCGGCAGCTAGGTGTCCCATCGCCACCTGAGTAGGTGCAAGCAATAGGTCGGCTGCGTGGTCGGTGAGCACTCGATTGTGCTCCTCCGGCATTTGTCGATTGAAGCTGCGCAGTCCGGCCTCGAGATGAGCGACCGGAAGCTGGAGTTTGACTGCGCTCAGGGCTGCGGCAATGGTCGAGTTCGTATCTCCATAGACAAGCACCCAGTCGGGTGACAGCTGGCACAGGGCGCCGTCCATGGCTGAGAGCATGGCTCCTGTCTGTTCCCCATGAGAACCACTGCCGATTCCCAAGTGCAGATCAGGGGCCGGGATTCCCAGCTCATCGAAGAACACGTCCGACAGCATCGGGTCGTAGTGCTGGCCGGTGTGCACGATCCGATGATCGACACCTGCCGCTCCGGCGGCCCTTGCAATCGGAGCGAGCTTCACGAACTGGGGTCGCGCACCCACCACTGAGACGAGCTTCACGCGCCTCATCGTATGGCGGGGTGGGCGGGACGGCGGCGAGGCGGGGCCGCCGGACCGGTGGATTCCGATTCGTGTGTCGGTGCGAGTTCAGGATCCTTCCCGTGATGAGATTGTGCTTGCGCCGAGAGCCCGGGCGTTCCGAACAGAGATAGTGAGGCAGTCGGTGGCGAAGTCCGGCGATGACACAGCGATGACGATGCTTGCCGAAGCCTCAGCCACGGCACGTCAGGCCGGCGCACCGCTTCTGGTCCATGTGGTCGCCAACGGCGTGCGGGGGGACTCCAGGGTGATCAAGTCGGCGCAGGTTTCGGCCGCTCAGGGGTTCGCAACCCTTGTCCTGGGAACGACCTCCGACGACCATGCAGAAGCGCTCCACGTTGAAGGCGTCACCGCCGTGCTCCTCCCGTATGGTCTCGAGACTCAACTCGCCGAGGTCGTGCGGAGATGGCGGCAGCGCGCCGCTTCGATCCCCGCCATGAGGGCCCTGCGGAATGTGAATCTCCTTGTGCGTGGACGGCGTCCGACCGGTCTCGCCAAGCCGGTAAGGGGTGGCGGAACCAAGGCGGGCGAGCCGCGGTGGGCGTCGATCCATCCCGTCTATCTCAATATCAACGTCGCCTTCGCGGGGGCCCTGGACGCCCTACAACCGGACATGGTCCACGTCCATGACACCGTTCCACTGCCGTCTGCGATCGCACACGTCGCCGGACGCCGCGTCCGGGGCGGGAAAGTCCGAACGCTCTACGACTCCCATGAGTGCGTGCCCGAACTCATCAAGTCCTTCCCCGACGGTTCGCCCTACCAGGCCATGGGCGCCATCGAACGAGAGTTCATTCGCGACGCGGACGTCGTCACCACTGTCAGCGGTGAAATCGCCACCGTGCTCAAGAAGGCGTATCGTCTCCGCGACCGGCCCGGAGTGGTGACGAATGCGCCGCCGGCCACGCGAAACGGTTCGGCACCCAATCTGCGTACGGCCATCGGGCTGCCGGACGAAGTGCCGTTGGCGGTCTACTCCGGTTGGGTGGCTCCGGAGCGCGGGCTGGGCACAGTAGTCCGGGCCTTGCCCAAACTGCCCGATCTGCACCTCGCCATTGTCGCCAATCGGAACAGCCGTGCCACCGTCGCCATTGTCAAATTGGCCCGCAATCTCGGCGTGGCCGATCGGGTGCATTTCGCTGGCTATGTCCCGCCCGGCCAGGTGACGCAGTACCTTGCCTCCGCGCACGTCGGACTCATTCCTCGTAAGCCGGGTGGGCATCTGGACCTCTCGTTGCCGACCAAATTCCGCGAGTTCCTCCATGCCGGCCTGCCGATCGTCGCCAGCAGCAACAAGGCGATGGCACGGGAGATCCGGGCCACGGGTGTGGGCGAGGTCTTCAAGGCGGGCAGCGTGGCCGGGTTCACCAAGGTGATCTCGGAGGTCCTGGACGATCCGGAGCCCTATCGTCGGGCCATCACGCCGGAGCTCCTGGAGAAGCACAGCTGGGAGGCGCAGGCGCGGGTTCTCCGCGAGACCTATGCGAGACTCAGCCACCCCGCCCCTCGCCCGGATGTCGTCGTCGATCTCGCCAGTGGACTCCGGATGGCCCTGGGCGATCGGTACGTTCAGGGTGTCGAGGCGTTCCTGGGGGTCGCGAACCCGAAGTTGCTGGCTGTTAACCTGGGGATCGGCCGGGCGAACTCCGCCGGTCAGGCCTATTACTGGGCCGAGGCCGTCGCGGCCCATGTCGGGGTTCCCGCGCAGAGCTTCGGAGTCGTCCGCGAGATCACCCGATCGCCGCACGTCGTCGTCCCCCGCACGGGAACCGACCCGGCCGGCGCGGCAGCCGAACTGCGCAGGGTCCTGCTCGCCTACTCCCATGTGCTGATCGACGGCTACAAACCGCTCTTCGGCCGGCTTCTAGGGGACGACATCGAAGCGGAGATCGCGGTGCTGAGGCGGGGCGGCGTATCGGTGGCGCTCGCGGCACACGGCACCGATGTCAGAGATCCGGAGGCGCACCTGGCGCGTGTGCCTGAGTCATATTTCGCTCATGTCCCAGGGGATTGGCTGGATCGATACGGGAATGTTGCCGCCCGCAACCGGGAGATCGCCAGAACCTTCCAGGAACAGGGTGGTCGGTTGTTCGTCTCCACCCCGGACCTGTTGAACGATCTTCCGGGTGCGACCTGGCTGCCCCTCGTGGTCGACCTGGACGCGTGGTCCGGGATGGCGCCGATCGTCGAACGGCGGAAACCCCGCGTTCTTCATCGGCCGAGCCGATCGGTGCCGCCGATCAAGGGATCGGAGGTCATCGTCCCGGTCCTGGAGCGGCTGCACGAGCGCGGCATCATCGATCACCTCGTCGACCGGGGTCAGGTGCCGGCGTCCGAGATGCCGGGGCTGATCGAGGGGGCGGACATCGTGATCGACCAGATCCGCACGGGTTCCTACGGGGCGGCCGCCGTCGAGGCGATGGCCGCGGGCCGGGTTGTGGTGGGGAATCTGAGCACGGACGTCCGGGAGCGGGTCGACGACAGCATCCCGATCGTCGACGGGCCTCCGGAGCACCTTGAGGACGTGCTGGTGTCCTTGGCCGAAGACCCGGACCGGCGTCTCCGCCTGGCCGAGCAGGGCCGGGCCTACGCCGCGAAGTGGCACTCCGGAGAGTTGTCCGCGCAGGTGCTCAAGCCCTACGTGGAGGACTGACCCCGCCGCGCGCGATGGCCGGCGTCACCCCTGCTCGAACGCGCTGGGAACTGGAAAGTACTTCTCCAGGAACGAGGTCAGTTCTCGCGCGCTGCCCAGGCCGTCGCCGGTGTCGTTGAGGCAGAAGCACTCGTGGCTGCGGGAACGCAGCCACCCTTTCAGGCGCAGGTCGGCATTCGGTGCGGCCAGGTTGAGGTAGCCGTAGTGAATCCCCGCGGTGACGGCACGTCCGGTGGCGTAGGCGTAGTACTGAGCGAGCGAGGACGGGATCGAATAGTCCTCCGGGTTCCTGAACCGCGACCGCATGACGGTGTCGAAGATCTCTGAAAATCGGTCCTCCATCTCGTAGAGGACGGTGCGGGATTGCGGAATCGCAGTGTGTCGTGCCTTGTTGGTGAAGGTCCGTGAGAAAGTCGACTCGATCAGTTCACGATTCCTCTTCGCGGCCGAAGTCACGGCCAGGTCGTCATCCTGCCGGGGCGCCTGGTCGATCACGGCGGGCGAGGGGAAGAACCGCATGATGCCGTTCCCGAAGAAAAACAACTCCGGCTGCACGGGCCTGCCGAAGAAGACATCGTCGTTCAGGTAGAGATATTTGTCCGTCAGGCCGTCGATATGGTGCAACTGTGATTCGATCGCGTGCGAATTGAAGACCGGAAGGGCAGACGGGTCGCTGAATATGTCTCGATGGTCCACCACGGTGAGCCGGGGGTGATCACGGCGCAGCCAGCCCGGAACCTGGCGGTCCGTCACCAACCAGATGTGACGCACCCAGTTGGCGAACATCTCGATCGAACGCAGGGAATAGCGGAGTTCGTCGTGGCTGTCGAAGCGAGCGGAGAGCAGGGCGTCGTCGGTGAGCCTGGCGTTCAGGTCCAGCCCTTGGGCGAGGCGTTTCCGCCGCTGCCAGTCCGGGTCCCCGCCGTCCACCCAGGTGTAGACCACATCGATGGGTTCGCTCACGTCCAGCACGTGGGGGAACTCCGAGCCGGAGAGCAGGTTCCCTTCGGTCGATTGGGACTCCCTCCACTGGCCGGGCTCGATGCCGACCGTGACCCGGTTGGCACTGCTCGCCAGCAGGGTGCCCGGCGGCCAGGCGCCACCGTCCGGCCTGCGTTCCCGGCCGCCGACCGTCCGTGGCCACAGCTCCAGCCGGACGCCGATCCGCTCGTCGCCGAGAAGTTCCCCGTTGGGAGCCATGAGATAGCGGAAGAAGACCAGGGCCGATTCGTCGCCGGTGAGCCCGAAGGGCTCCGTCAGGGGCTGAGGCACGCGGAGCAGATCGTCGACCTCGGCGGCCACCCACCACGTGCGGGTCGCGTGCTGCCCACGCAGCGCCTTGAGCGCGGCCGGGCCGTCCGCGGCGGCGATGACCAGGGTGGGCATCAGCTTGGTCTTGCGGGGCAACCGGACGTACTCCACGGAGTCCAGCGCGGCTCCGAGCGCGGCTGCCAGGTCGTCCATCACCCGCCACGAGTCGAAGCTCTCGACGACCTCGGCACGGCGTGGCCGGAGCAGTGGGCCGAAGAGCGTGGGGCCAGTGCCACGAGCGAGCCCGAGGCCTGAACTCGTCGCACGGGTGGCGGTCATGACGGCCTGCTGCGCCGCGGTCTCGGCGTAGCGGACGCGGCGCAACTTCCCGATGACGGCTCTCGGCAGCAGCGACCTCGCCAGTCCGCGGAGGT
>JBDHZN010000185.1:0-7465 GCA_039811845.1 Micropruina sp.
TCGACGGCCTCGGTTGGGTGTCGTTCTTCCCGCGGCCCGAGAACAAGCCGGAGAAGCGGACGCCGCAAACCCGGCAGAAGCCGCGCCCGCAGGTGCCGCAGCCCCCGCTGCCCCCGCAGGAGCCCGCAGAGCTGCCGCCGCAGCCGCCGGACGCCGAAGCGGGCGACGAGAACCGTGGCCCCGACCTGGCCTGGCTATGGCTGACGCTGCGGATCGGCGGCATCACGCTCGGTGCGCTTGCCGTCATTCTCGGCCCCGGTCTGATGATGCTGGCCGCCAAGGCGCGTCGTCGCGGACGCCGGCGCGCGGCCGACCGGCTGCCGGATCGGGTCAGCGGCGGCTGGGAAGAGATCGTCGACGCGGCCGCGGACGTCGGGACGCGGGTCACTCCCGCCGGTACTCGACGCGAGCACGCCGTCGAACTGGCCGACCGCTACCCGGATCTGGAGTTGCCCCGGCTCGCGGCCCGAGCAGACGTGGCGGTGTTCGCGGCCGGCGAGCCGTCCGATGCCGAGGCGTCGGCGTACTGGGCCGATGTCGACAGCGTCCGCAAGCGGATCGGCACGCAGGCGAACTGGCGGCAACGAGCACGGCGGTTCTTCGCACCGGCATCCATCGTCACCCGCCGATCCGGCTGGTGGCGGTGGCGATGAACGTCGAACTCGCGTGGGGCGCCCGTACCGATGTCGGGCTGCGGCGCAAGGTGAACGAGGACACCCTCATCGCCGAATTCCCGCTATTCCTGGTGGCCGATGGCATGGGCGGACACGAGGCCGGCGACGTCGCCAGCGAGCGGGCGCTCGGTGCCTTCCGGCATCTGGTGGGGAGGCCCGCGGTGAGCCTGGACGAGGTGCACGCAGCCTTCCGCGACGCGGCACGGGATGTTGCCGGGATCGACGCCGTCCGCGCCGCCGGAACGACAATCTCGGGCGTCGCGGTCTCGCAGCAGGGTGGCGCCGCCTACTGGCTGGTGATGAACATCGGCGACTCCCGCACGTACCGGTTGACCGGCGGCCGGCTGGAACAGATCAGCGTGGACCATTCGGCCGTCCAGGAGTTGCTGGAGCAGGGACGCCTGCGGCCGCAGGATGCGGAGACGCACGCCGAGCGACATGTGATCACCAAGGCGGTCGGTGCCGGCTCCCGGGCCGAGCCGGACTACTGGATGCTGCCGGCGAAGGTCGGTGATCGCCTGCTGATCTGCTCGGACGGGCTGAGCCGCGAGGTGGGGTTCGACCTGCTGCAGAACGTGCTCGGCGAAGAGGCCTCACCCGACGCGGCGGCCGTCCGGCTGGTGCACGAGGCGCTGCTGCACGGTGGCCGGGACAACGTGACCGTGATCGTCGTCGATGCACTGAGCGTGACCGAGGCGGCCGCGGACGACGACGAGTTCCCCACCGTGCCCTCGGTGCTGGACGAGGTGGAGGTCGATACCGTCCCGCGGGCGGAGATCGACAACAGCGAAGGAGGCGGCGATGACCAGGTATAGCCCCGGTGATTGGTACGGCGTGGTGACCCCGGCGGGTGTGGCACTATTGCCGCGCGCGGTGCCGATGAGTGCCGTGGAACGGGTCTGGATGGACCTGCGCGCCGGCGGCGGCCTGGGTGCGCTGATCGACGGTTTGGTCGGGGCGTTCGGGACCAGCCTCTCCCGGCTGCCGGAGTTCGGCGTGGTCGCGCTGAGCCCGGACGGTGAGGTGCGCGTGGCGATGCGTGGCGAGGTGAGCGCTCGGCTCTGGCTGATCGGCGAGACCGTGCCGACCCTGGTCAACGGCACCGGGGTAACCACCTGGAACGAACGGCTGTGGACCGGTGTCGGCCGCGCTGAGTTGATGGTGGGCCGCTCCGGGGTCGACGATTCCGATGGGCCGTTGCCGGTGGTCGACGGCGTGCTCTGGGCCCGGTCATTGCACGTGGCGATCCTCGACTTCGACACCCAGCCCCCGCTCGATCGGATGGATGACCCGGCCGCTGACGAGAACATCGGGGACGACTCCCGCCCGATTGAGCCGACGCCCGACCCCGAGCCTGCTGTCGCCGACAGCTCGGCCGCCGAGGAGGACGGTGCACGTGCGGTTCCGCCGGAGCCGGAGCCGGAGTGGGAACCTGAACCGGCTGCGGTGGAGTCCGAGCAGGCCGGGCCGGACGGTACATCGGAGACCGTGCTGCCCGAGCTCGCACCGGCTGAAGACGTCTCGGAATCCGTGTCGGAACCGCGATCGGCCGCGGCGCCGGGCCAGACGACGGTGATTGAACTCATCCCGGAAGATCAACCGCAGTCCGACTACGACCAGCTGCTGTTCGGTGAAACGATGATGGCGTCCGCTGAGTCGGCGGCCGTGCGTGTCCCCGCGGACGAGGCCGTCGACCAGCAGGAGTTCGACCAACCGGCGCCCAGCAGGCCCGGGCCGCCGCCTCCGCCGCTTCCGCCCGTTCCTCCGCCGCTTCCCGCCGGATTGATCGCCGGAGTTCCGTCGTTCGGTGCGCCGCCCCCGCCCCCTCCGCCGCCGACCCCGGCAGTGGTTCCGGCGCCGGCAGCTCCGGCGCCATGGGCCGACCACGACGGCGAGACCGTGATGGTCGACGATCTGCGGGCGCTGCTGGCCGCTCGGCAAGGACCGGCGCTACCTGCCCCCCAGCATCCGCGGATGTTGCTGGCGGGCCAGCCGCCGATCGCTCTCGATCGCTCGGCGATCGTCGGCTCCCGTCCACGGTTCACCCGGGTCCAGGGCGGCAGCGTGCCGCAACTCGTCACGGTGCACAGCCCTAACGGCGAGATCTCGCGTAGTCACGTGGAGATTCGCGTCGAACATGCGAACGTGTTGGCGGTCGATCTGAACTCCACCAATGGCACGGTGCTGCTCCGGGCGGGTGCCGATCCGATGCGCCTGCACCCGGGCGAGGCGTACATGCTGGTTCCCGGTGACCAGGTTGATCTGGGCGACGGCGTCACTCTGGCCTTCGAAGGTCTGACATGAGTTCCCGCCCGCCCGCTCCGCCACCCGCGCTGCCGGGCTTCGAGTTCGTCCGACATCTCGGCTCAGGCGGGTTCGCCGATGTCTACCTCTACGAGGAGCAGAACCTGGGACGCCGCAACGTGGCCGTGAAGGTGCTGCTCAAGGGTGAATTGATGGCCGGCGCGTTGGACAACTTCAGCAACGAGGCGACCCTGATGGCCCGGCTGTCGAATCATCCGTCGATCGTCTCTGTACATCAGGCCGGCATCTCGGCCGACGGCCGTCCGTTCATCGTAATGGAGTACTGCTCGAAGCCCACGCTTCACGCCCGCTACCGGGCTGCGCGGTTCAGCGAGGCGGAAACGCTGCGGGTCGGCATCCAGATCGGCGGTGCGGTGGAGACCGCGCACCGGGCCGGTATTCTGCACCGCGACATCAAGCCGGCGAACATCCTGGTCACCGACTACGGACGGCCGGCACTCACCGACTTCGGCATCGCTGCCACCACCGCCAGTGGCGCGGCGGCCGGCTTCTCGGTGCCGTGGGCGCCGCCCGAGGCCGTCGAATCCGGACGGATGGGTGACGCCCGCTCGGACGTCTACTCGCTGGCGGCCACGCTCTACACGGTGCTGGCCGGCCGGACCCCGTTTGAGATCCCCGGCGCGTCGAACAGCACCGTCGATCTCAGGGGGCGGATCCAGACCGCACCGCTGCCGAAGATCGGACGCGCCGACGTGCTACCGAGTTTCGAGAGGGTGCTGGCCACAGGGCTGGCCCGCGATCCCGACGACCGGTATCCGTCGGCGATGGCATTTGCCCGGGCACTGCAGCGTCTGCAGATCGAGCGCGGCATGCAGTCCACCAACGTCGACGTGATGGACGACGCCGTCGACAGCGACGAGCGGTTAGAGGACGAAGGCCGCACGGTTGTCCGTTCGGTGGTGACCATAGAGGCGCAGCCGCCGACGCCACCGAACGCTGTCTCGCCTGCGCCGGGGTTCGAGACGGCCGCCCGGGCGCTGCTCCGACCCGAGGCCGAGGAGGTGGCCGCCACCCAGTTGCGGGGAGCGACCGGTATTCGGATCGATCCGGGGTTCGCCACGACGTCAGGCCAGAGCGTCGGCTCGACCAGCGGGCTGGCGCCGACCACGCCAGACCCGGACCAGCCCGGCCGGACCCGCTCCCGGCGTCCGGTCGTGATCGGCGTGGTCGCGGCTGTCGTGGTCGCCGTAGGGCTCGGGCTGGCCGGCTTCATGCTGGCACCGCAGCCCGCCGCACCACGCACGCCGACCGCCAGCTCCCAGCCGATCGACCCGATGCCTTCGGGTGGACGGCCGCCGAAAGTGACCGACCTGGTGGGCAAGAAGATCGCCTCGGGCAAGGTGACCTTCACCTGGATGAACCCCGCGCCGAAGACCGGAGACCGCTACCACTGGCGGCGCCTGGAGATCGGTGTCACCCACACCTACACGTCAACGGACAAGGCATCGGTGACCATCCCCGCCGCCAAGTCGGGCGACACCTGCATCGAGGTGCAACTGGTGCGCTCTGACGGCGGTACCGCTCTGGATACGGCCCAGGGATGTGCGAAGTGACGCCGCACAGCGAGACGAGGGTCACCGTCGAGTTCTGCGGCGAATGGTACGAGGTTCCTCGTGATCGTCCGTTCGGCATTGGAAGGGACGCCGATCTGGAGGTCGACGCCAACCCGTTCCTGCACCGGCGGCTGTTGGAGATCGGCTGCGTCAACGACATGTGGCTGCTCTCCAACGTCGGATCGCGGCTCGCCGTGACCGTGACGGACCGCGGCGGGCGGATGCACTCCTGGCTGGCTCCCGGCGCGCGACTGCCCTTGGTGTTCGAGCAGACCGTGGTCGTGTTCAGCGCCGGCCCTACCACCTACGAGGTGAACGTCCATCTCAGCGAACCGCTGTTCGGTGAGATCGGCGGGGCTGCGTCGTCCGGTCAGACCACGATCGGCATGACCGAGTTCACCGACTCGCAGAAGCTGATCATGGTCGTGCTCGCCGAACCGATGCTGCTGCGCGACGGCAGCGGGCGCAGCGATGTGCCCACGAACACCAAGGCCGCCGAACGGCTCGGCTGGGCGCTCACCCGCTTCAATCGCAAGCTCGACAACGTCTGCGACAAGCTCGACCGGGCCGGCGTGAAGGGGATGCGTGGCGCACCTGGTGACCACGCCATGAATCGTCGGGCCCGCCTGGTGGAGTACGCGATCGCGGCCCGCCTCGTCACGCGGGCCGATCTGGCCCTCCTCGATCAACCGCAGGAGGCCTGATGCGGTTCAAGGTCACCCTCCGACGACCCGCCGGTGATGTCGATCTGAGCATCGCCGCGGACGCCACCGCGTCCGTCGCGGACGTCGCGGCCCAACTGGCCGCCGCTGATCCGTCCGGAAACGGTTTCGTGGCCAGCGCGCTCACCTTGCGGGTCACCGAGGCCGGCGGCGTTGCCCGCAACCTGGATGCCGGGCTCGGCATCGTGGACAGCGGGCTGCGGTCGGGCGCCCGAATCGCCGTGACCGCGTCCGGCGCCGCACCGACGCGGCAGGCCGCCGCCGTCCTGCGGGTGGTTTCGGGACGGGACGCCGGCAAGGAGTTCAGCCTGCCCACCGGGGTCAGCGTGATCGGCCGGGATCATCGCGACCCCGGCATCGACGTCCTGCTCACCGATCCGCTGATCTCGAAGCGACATGCTCGGATCACCGTCGGCGACGTGGTGGAGATCACCGACCTGAACTCGGCCAACGGGGTGCTGATCTCGGGCGGCCTGGTGAGCCGGGCCACCGTGACCGCGGCCGACGTCGTCGTCGTGGGCGAAACTTCGCTGCGGATCACCCAGCTGGCGCGGGCCGTCCAGGCGTCCGGGTCACTGGTGGAACACATCCGCTCACCGCGGGTGGTGCCGCCCTACCCGGGGCGCGAGTTCGAGGCGCCGAAACCGCCAGCGCTGGCGCAACCACAACGGTTCCCGCTGATCGCCCTGGCCGCACCGCTGATCTTGGGGGCGGTCATCTACGCCATCCAACCTCAGATCATGGCGGTGTTGATGATGGCGCTGAGTCCAGTTCTGCTGGTCGGCGCGTGGGTCGACCAGACCATGGTGAGCCGCCGCCAGTTCAAGGCCCAGAACAAGCAGTTCGACACCTCAATGCTGCGGCTCCAGGAACGCCTCGAGTCCGAGCGGGACGCCGAACGCCGCGCCCGGCAGGCCGAAGCCCCGACGCTGACGGAATGCCGGACGGCGATCGAACAGCTCGGCCCGCTGTTGTGGACGCGGCGTCCCGAGCACAGCGACTTCCTGGCGGTCCGGCTGGGGCTGGGCCGAGCGCCGAGCCGCAACGAGGTCGTCCTGCCGCAGGGGAACGACACCAAACCGGAGTTCCTCGATCAGTTGGAGGCGCTCCGCACCGAGTTCGGCGAGATCGACGAGGTCCCGATCCTCGCCGACCTGGGCCGCGACGGCGCGCTCGGCGTAGCCGGCCCCGAGGCGAAATCGGTGGCGGTGGCGCGCGGCCTGGTGCTGCAGATCGCTGCCCTGCATTCGCCGGCCGAGGTGGTGCTGTGCGCCCTGATGTCGCCCGCGTCGCGTCCGGACTGGGAGTGGCTGAAGTGGCTGCCGCACACGTCGTCGGCGCACAGCCCGCTCGCCGGCGACCATCTCGCCGATAGCCTCACCGCCGGAACCGCCCTGCTCGCGCAGCTTGAAGGAGTCGTCGACGCCCGCCTCGGCGACGACTCGCCCACACCACGTGGGGAGTGGCGTCCGGACGCCGCCGCCGAGCGGGACGCCGTCCGGACCCCGGCGATCGTCGTCGTGGTCGAGAACGATGCCCCCTTGGATCGCGGCAGGCTCACCCGACTCGCCGAGCGCGGCCCGGACGCGCAGATCTACCTCCTCTGGTGCGCCCCGTCGACCGCTCAGCTGCCGGCCGCCTGCCGGGCGTTCGTGGAAGTCGACTCCACCGATGCCGGCGGGCTGGCGGGCCTGGTGCGGCTCGGCGCGCGGGTTCATCCGGTGGCCTGCGAGCCGTTGACGGCAGGTGCCTCCGACGCACTGGCGCGTTCGCTGGCGCCCGTGGTCGACATCGGGTCGCCGATCGATGACGACTCGGACCTGCCCAATCAGGTCTCCTATCCGGTGCTGGCCGGCGAGGAACTGCTGGACTCCGCCGAGTCGGTCATCGACAAGTGGCGAGAGAACCACTCGCTGACCGTCCGGGACGGGTCGCCCCCCGTCCGCCGCAAGGTGGAAGGAAACCTGCGTGCGCTGGTCGGTCATGACGGGCTGGCGCCGCTGTACCTCGATCTGCGGCGGCAGGGGCCGCACGCACTGGTCGGTGGCACGACGGGTGCCGGCAAATCGGAGTTCCTCCAGTCCTGGGTGCTCGGCATGGCCGCCGGGCACAGTCCGGACCGGCTTACCTTTCTGCTCGTCGACTATAAGGGTGGGGCGGCGTTCGCCGACTGCGAGAAGCTGCCGCACAC
>JBDHZN010000186.1:0-7449 GCA_039811845.1 Micropruina sp.
TGGGCGGTACCCGGCACCGGTCCGCTGACCGTCAACGGGAAGCGGTCCAGATAAGTCCGGTAGATCTCGACCAGCTGCGGGGCTTGGTCGTCCATCTCGACCAGGGCGTCGCGCAACGGCATACCGGCGTCGGTACGGGCATTGAGTTCCCAGAACACCTCCGAGGTGAGGAAGTCGTCGATCCGATCGGCGTCCACGACACCATCCAGGGCGCGGATCGGATCCCAGTCCACGATCACGTTGGCGATGTCGAAGATGAGGGCGGTGGTCACAGATCCTCCTCGGCGATCCTGATGCGCAGAGCCTGGGCCAGGATCGGCCCGAGCCCGTGCGCCTGCTCGTCGGTGATGATGGCTCCGGCCATGCCGTCGACACCGTCCAGACGATTCAACCGCACCATGTCGAGCCCCCGCAGGTCAAGGTGTTCCCCCTTGCGGTTGTGCAGATCGAGGTCCTCGACCAGACAGTCGGCCAGTGCCGTCCGGGTGACGTTCGAACCGGTCAGATCCAGGGTGCCGACGCGGCAGCCGGTGAGCTGGACGTCGGCGACGACGGCCTCCCGCAGGTTGAGGTAGCCGATCCGGACGCCACGCAGACTCACGTTGTTCCAGCGGGCGCCGGAGGCGTCCAGCACACCGATGCTGCCGCCGCTGATGACAACGCCACGCCACTCCGAACGGGGCGCGTCCCAGGTGACGGTGACCGGGTCGTCCACTTCGACCTCGGTCAGCCGGGTCCGGCGAGCTGCCAACCGTTGGGCCGGCAGCTGAACCAGCCGTGAGTCGCTGATCGTCGCCCCGACCGCGGTGGCTTCGGGGGCATGCCAGGAGACCCGCGCCTCGATGAGTGTGGCGTCGTCGGCGTCCGGGCCCAGCTCGCGTCCGATCAGCGGGGGCAGCTGGGGCGGATTCACCCGCGGCGTCTCGACGCTCACCGGCCGCTCCTCACAGCAGTCCCAGCCGGGTCAGATCGTCCCGGAGCCGGTCGGCGTCGGTGAACAGCAGCCCGGTCATGCCGACCTCGATCGAGGCGTCGACATTATTCTGCCGGTCGTCGACGAACACCGTCGACTCGGCGGCCAGACCGAAGCGGCGCAGGCTCAGCCGATAGATCTCCGGATCAGGCTTGGTCAGGCCCACCTCGCCCGAGACGACCACGTCGTCCAACTCGTCGACGATCGGACCGGCCGCCCGGGCGATGTCGAAGGTCTCCTTGGGCCAGTTGGACAGACCGAAGCAGCGCACGCCGGCCGCCTGCAGTTCGCGGATCACCTCGGTGGTACCCGGCACCAGCCCGGTCACCGAATGGGCGTACCGGTCGACGTAGAGCCGGAACGCGGCACCGAGTTGCGGTGCCCGGCGGTCCATCTCGGCGATGGCCTCGGCCACCGGCAGGCCATGGTCCCAGGCCTCGTTGAGCGCCCAGAACTCGGCAGCGGCGAAGAACTCGTCCACCTCGGGCTGAGGAAGCGCGCCGGGCAGCGTACGCCGCGGATCCCAGTCGACGATCACATTCGCGATGTCGAAGATGACGCTGGTCACTGATTTCCCCTTGGCTCGGTAGTAGGTGTGAGCGGGTCTCGTGGTGGCCGGTTTAGGGTCGAGATCCCGGCATTCGCCGGGATGACGTGGGGCGGCCTGGCCGGGATGGCATGGGTCATGGCACGTTGCGGCGCAGTTCGTCCAACCACAGCGTCGCCGACACATCGGACGGCATCCGCCAGTCGCCGCGCGGGGACAGTGAGCCGCCGCGCACCACCTTCGGGCCGTTCGGCAGTGCCGAGCGCTTGAACTGGGCGAAACCGAAGAACCGGGCCAGGAACACCTCCAGCCATTTCTTGATCGTCGGCAGGTCGTAGGCGACCCGTTTGTCGTCCGGGAAGCCTTCGGGCCAGTCGCCGCGGGCGGCATCCGACCAGGCATGGTGCGCGAGGAAGGCGATCGTCGACGGCGCCGTCCCGTGCCGCAGGACGTGGTACAGGGTGAAGTCCTGCAGGTTGTAGGGGCCGATGGACGCCTCGGTCGACTGCGGCTTCTCGCCCGGCGTGGTGGGCACCAGCTCCGGGGTGATCTCGGTGTCCAGGATGGCGTGCAGTACCTCACCGACCTCGTCGCTGAACTGCCCGGACGCGCTCACCCAGCGGATCAGGTGCTGCATCAGCGTCTTCGGCACGCCGCCGTTGACGTTGTAGTGGCTCATCTGATCGCCGACGCCGTAGGTGCACCAGCCCAGCGCCAACTCGGACAAGTCACCGGTGCCGAGCACGATGCCGCCGCGCTGGTTCGCCAGCCGGAACAGATAGTCGGTGCGCAGCCCGGCTTGCACGTTCTCGAAGGTGATGTCGTAGACCGGCTCGCCCTCGGCGAACGGATGGTCCATCTCGGCCAGCATGGTGCGCGCGGTGCCGGTGATGTCCAGGGTGGCGAAGCTGACGCCCAGCGACTCCGCGAGCCGGGTGGCGTTGTTCCGGGTGTGATCGGACGTCGCGAAGCCCGGCATGGTGAAGGTCAGGATGTCGGTGCGCGGGCGGCCCAGCCGGTCCATCGCCTTGGCGGCCACGATCAACGCGTGGGTGGAATCCAGGCCGCCCGAGACGCCGATCACCAGCTTCGGCTGGCCGATCGCCCGCAGCCGCTGCTCCAGCCCGCTGACCTGGATGTTGTACGCCTCATAGCAGTCCTGAGCGAGCCGGGCCGGGTCGGACGGCACGAACGGGAACCGGGCGACGTCCCTTCTCAACCCCAGGTCGCCGGACGGCGCACCGAGCGTGAACGGGATCCAGCGGAAGCCGTCCACCCGGTCGGCGTGAGCCCGGCGGTTGTCGTCGAAGGTGCCCATCCGCAGCCGCTCCTGATGCAGCCGGCCGAGATGGACGTCGGCGATCGACGCCCGCGGCCCGTTCGGGAACCGCTCCGATTCGGCCAACAGAGTGCCGTTCTCGTAGATCATCGTCTGGCCGTCCCAGGACAGATCGGTGGACGACTCGCCCTCACCGGCGGCGGCATAGACATAGGCGGCCAGGCAGCGCGACGAGTTCGCACCGCACAGCTGATGCCGCTCGACCGACTTGGCCACCGTGATCGGCGAACCGGACAGATTGGCCAGCACGGTGGCCCCGGCCAGCGCGGCCTCGGCGCTGGGCGGGATCGGCACCCACATGTCCTCGCAGATCTCCACATGCAGCACGAAATGCGGGACGTCGTCGGCGGCGAACAGCAGGTCGGGACCGAACGGCACGTCTCTGCCCGCCACCCGGATCTCCCCGGTGACGTCGTCGCCGGGTGCGATCTGCCGCCGCTCGTAGAACTCCCGGTAGGTGGGCAGGTACGACTTCGGCACCACGCCCAGGATCTGCCCACGGTGGATGACGATCGCGCAGTTGTAGATGCGGTGCAGGCTGCGCAGCGGAGCCCCGACCACCAGCACGGTGCCGAGCTCGGCGGAACCCTCGACCAGCGACCCGATGGCGGCGTGCGCGGCGTCCAGTACCACGTCCTGCAGCAGCAGGTCCTCGATCGAATACCCGGTCAGGCCCAGCTCCGGAAACACGGCCAGTGCGACGCCCTCGGCGTCCAACTCGCGCGCTTGGGCCAGGATCGCGGCCGCATTGACCTCCGGCTGCACCATGGCGATCGGCAGGGTGAGCGCCGCCACCCGGGCAAAACCGTGGGCGTACAGATTGTGGAAGTCCATTCCGCTCCTTCTCGCGTCCGGGCAGGTTTCAGCATGTCAGATGCGGCGACGTCGAGGATGGCGGCGGATCTGTGAGTCGCTGCGCCTTCGCCACAGTCGCCACCGCCGAGCGCACGACCGTCGTTCGAGGGTTGACCAAGCTGCTTGACCAAGCTCGCCTCTGTGCCTACCGTGGAGGCGTGACGATGGTGAATGTGGGGGAGGCCAAGACGCGACTCTCGGAGTTGCTCGCGCGCGTCGAGCAAGGCGAGGACATCGTGCTCGCGCGGGCAGGAAAGCCGGTGGCCCGCCTCGTCCGCATCGAACCGAGGGCGGCGCGGCAGTTCGGCCAGATGGCCTTCCGGTTGCCCGACACGTTCTTCGAGCCGCTGCCCGAAGAGGAACTCGCCGCATGGGAGTGAGCTACCTGCTCGACACTCATGCTCTGCTCTGGCTATTGGGGGAGCCACACCGGATGCCGTCCGGGCTGGTCGCTGAACTCGCCGACCCGGAGACTCGACTGTGCGTCTCGTCTGCGACGGCAATGGAGATCGCCACCAAGGTCCGCCTCGGGAAACTGGGCGTGGCCGAGCCTTTGCTCGCGACATGGTTCGACCGTTTGGGTGAGATTGAAGCCGACGAGCTACCGATCACGAGCCGGCATGCGCTGCTGGCAGGTTCGCTGACCTGGCATCACCGGGATCCGTTCGATCGCTTCCTTGCCGCGCAATCCATGGCCGACGGGCTTCCCTTGGTCACCCGCGACCCGGTGCTGAGGGCACTACCAGGGCTCCACACGCACTGGTGAAGGTTCACTCGGTGGCCGCCGATCCGCCGCTGGCGATCCAGGGACCCGGCGAGGCTTCGGGCAACTCTTCATCGGTCTCTTCGGTGGCGAAGATCTCCAGCCCGCGAGCCTGGTAATTGGTCAGCGCCGCTGCCCCGTCCAGGCTGCAGGTGTGCACCCAGACCCGGACGACGCCGGGCAACTCCGAGCGTTCGGCGATCGACCAGGCGGCCGCGATGCCGTGTTCCAGCAGCGGGCCGCCGAGACGGCGTCCGAGACCCTGTTCGGCGAGCCCGAAGTAGCGGATCTCGACGTGGGTGCCGTCCGCCTCGACCACCGGATGCAGATGCAGGTAGCCCAGTGGGACGCCCTCGCCGTACAGCACCCAGAACTCCCGGCCGGGCACCGCGAGCTCCGCTGCCCATTGCTGCCGTGACCAGCGCAGACGGTCGAGCCAATACCAGTTGCCGCCCACCAGCGCATAGAGGAAGCGCGCGTATTCGGGGGTGATGCCGTCCGCCCGTTCCAACCGGACGCCGTCAGGCAGGGGACGCGGCGCCCGCGCTGCCGGTTGGAGCATCTGCAACGACCAGGTGGTGACTCTCATGGCAGCATTCTGGGCCCCGGCATGCCGGTGACTCAGTCGCCACCGCCGAAGTCGCCGAAACCACCCCAGTCGCCGCCGCCGAAGCCGCCCCAGTCGCCTCCGCCACCGCCGACGTCCCCGCCGTCGGAGACCGAGGAGAAGTCGCCGCCGAAGCCACCCGAGTCGCCGAACGCGCTCCCGGCGTCGGCTCCCAGGCTGTCCATCGTGCCGCCGTCGAACATGCCGCCGGCATCGCCGAACGCGTCGCCCAGCGAGCCGGCGTCGCCCATGCCGTCGAAGCCGTCCATCGCCGAGAACATCGCCAGGGTGAACATCGCATCGTGCAGCCCCCAGCCCATTACCCCTAGCCAGACAAGGTCGAAGCCGTCGTCGTAGCCGTCGGCGCGGGCCTGCGCGGCCAGATCGCCGAACACCTTCACCCAGTGATCGGCAACCCCCAGCGCGATCGCCCAGGGCAGGTACTTGGAGAAGATGCCGGCCGCCTCCTCGTAGGAGAACTGTTCAACCTCGGCGGTCTCCAGGTAGCGCTTGAAGCTCAGCGTCTGGATGCGCAGGGCGGTGCCCTCCGCGCTGCGTACCGGTCGCTGCGCGGCGCGGGTGCCGATCAGCGCGCCGCCGAGGGCCGCGACCGCGCCGGCCGCCATCGCGGCACCGGTGCTCGTGGCGAAACCGACCAGGAGCAACAGCCCGGCCACGATCCACACCACCCGGACGGGGTGCATGCCGGTGACCTGGCGGAAGTAGCCGCGTTCGTAGGAGGCGTTCGCCAGGGTGTACTGGAAGTCGCCGAACGCACGGTTGCCCTGGGCCGGTAGTTCGGACAGCCGGACGTCGGGCGTGACCAGGAACAGATCGCCGAGCAGCTGCTGCTCGATGGGGTCGAGCGGATCAGCGGGCGGATTGTCGGCGACGTGCAGCTCCCAATCCTTGCCGCCGCGGGCCTGCGGGCTCTCCACCACGGTGATGGTCAGATGCCCGCGGGCGGCCAGGTCGACGATGGTCGCCATCACGTCACGGTTCTCGGGGGTGCCGTCCACGACGGTGCCGGCCAGTCCTGGTCCGACGCCCCGAGGGGGGTTGAACGCGACCGCGACCTCGCCGCTGTACTCGCTGCCGCCCGGCACCGGCACGCGGGTCTCCGCCTGACCGCCGAGCGGTGTCAGGCCGGGAATGACCCCGGCGAACATCTCGTCGGCGAACTTCCGTCGTTGGGCCCGCCAGGCCCACACCAGCAACACCGCCACGCCGAGCGCGGCCCCGATCCAGGTCACGTCCATACGCCCATAGTGACAGGTGCCCCGAACCGCCTTCGCGGACGCCAGAATGCTGTCATGAAGCTGCCGACAGTCAGGACGCCGCACGGCCCGTCGCGGCTCACCGTGCATGCCCCGGACGACCCGCGCGCCGTGCTGCTGCTGGGCCACGGGGCCGGCGGCGGCACCCACGCCTTCGACCTGATCACGCTGGCCGCCGAGCTGCCCTCGCGCGGGATCGTGGTGGTGCTGCACGAGCAACCCTGGCGGGTGGCCGGCAAACGAGTTGCCGCGCGTCCGCCCATCCTGGACGAGGGCTGGCGTCCGGCGCTGGATCGGATGCTGGCCGAGCACCCGGGGCTGCCGCTGTGGGTCGGCGGACGCAGCGCCGGCGCTCGGGTGGCCTGCCGCTGCTTCGACGAACGACAGGCCGGCGTGATCTGCCTGGCGTTCCCGCTGCATCCGCCCGGCAAGCCGGAGAACTCCCGGATCGCCGAGCTGGCCGGGGTGGCCGGGCCGGTGCTCGTCATCCAGGGCGAGCGTGACCCGTTCGGCTCGCCGGACGACGTCCGGGTAGCCGCTGAGCAGGCCGGGGGAGCGCAGCCCGAGATCGTCGCGGTACCCGGCGCCCATTCGTTCGCGCCCCGGACAAAGGCCGACCGGGCCGGCGTCGAACGCCTGAAGCGGACGCTGGTGAACACGGTCGCCGACTTCGTCTTAGTGACCCGGCCACCAACGTTTGCCCCGGCGAGCGGCGTCCGGTCGGATGCTTCGCAAGGCCGACGAAGGAGTCATACCGGGTCGTATGGCGACTGAGGAGAACGCAGCGAGGCGCCGTCCGGGCGTCGCGCAGCGGGCGAAGGTTGGTGGCCGGGTCACTAAAACTCACCATCCGGCGCCGTAGCACTGGAAGGTGGACAGCAGGTCGGGGTGTTGGGCGGTCGCGGACGCCAGGGCGTCGGCCGGCGGCAGACCGCGGGCCAGTTCTGCGTGCATGTCGGGCAGGATGGCCGCCGCCACCTCGTCCGACACGCTGGCCGGGGAGGCGATCACGCAGCGGGCGCCGGCATGCAGCCAGGCGGTGGTCAGGCCGAGCAACTCGTCGCCGCGCCGGATCGTGGTGGCACCCA
>JBDHZN010000187.1:0-7403 GCA_039811845.1 Micropruina sp.
CCTGGCCGAGCGGCCCGCGCGGGCCGCGCTGCTCGCCGGGCTGGCTGACCTGCCGGCCGCCGAGCTGTCCCGGCTGCTCGACCGGCTGATCGAGGCCGGCATGGTGACCGAGAGCGGGCCGAACCCGCCCGCGGCCTGGCTGAGCCTGCTCAGCACGGACGCCGCCACCCGGGACGCCCTGGCGCGCCGGTTGGCGGCCGTCCGGCTGCTGGTGATCGGCGAGGACGCCGCCGCGCTGTCGGCGCTGGCCGCGGAGGCGGCGGTCGGTGACGTCGAGGTCGTCCCGCCCGATCGGGTGCGGGCCGAGGACCTGCGGGGCCTGGTCGCCGGCCGCGACCTGGTGATCTGCGCGGTGGACGCCGGCTGGACGGCGGTGCGCTCATGGGTCAACCGGGCCTGCCTGGACGCCGGGACCCCCGCCCTGTTCGTCGCGCTGGACGGCTCGTTCGGCTACCTCGGCCCGCTGGTGCTGCCCGGCGAGGGGCCCTGCTATCTGTGCTGGCGGATGCGGGCGCTGGCCTGTTCGGACGACTTCGCGGTGGCGATGGCGCGCGAGGAGGCCCTGGCCCGCGCCCGGGCCGGCCTGGGCCGTCCGTCGTTGCCGGGCCTGGCCGAGGCCGCCTGGGCGGTCGTCGTCCGCGAGACGGTGGCGCTGACCACCTCCGCGCTGCCGACGACCCTGGCTGGCACGGTCATCGTCCTCGACCAGTTGAAGGGCGGCAGCACCCGGCATCCGGTGCTGCCGCGTCCGGATTGCCCGGCCTGCCGAAAAAAAGACCCGCCGCCGGACGGGCCGGCGGACGATGAGCATCCGGACGGCCGGGTCACCGACTTCGACGCGATCGCGGCCCGGAGCGTCAGCGAGCTGTGCGGGCTGATCCGCTATCTGGACGACGTTCCCAAACCCGTCCAGGAGCCGCGACAGCCGTTCATCGTCCGGGCACAGCTGGCGAACGCCCTGTTCGGCCAGGGCGAGGACGCCTTCGTCACCTGCTCGGGCAAGGGCATGACCCGGACGGCTGCGCGGGACGGCGCCATCGGGGAGGCACTGGAACGCTACGCGTCGCTGACCTGGACGCCGGAGCGCGTCGTCAGCTGCGCACGGGGCGAGCTGCCGGGGGAGAGCCTCGATCCGCACGAGCTGGTGCTGTTCGCCCCCGAGGACGCCGAACGGCTCGGCCACGCCCGCTATCGTGACGACCTGCCGCTCGACTGGGTGCCGGGGCGGTCCTTGGTGAGCGGGAACGAGGTGTGGGTGCCCTTCCAGGCGGCGACCCTGCACGGCAGCCGCTGGCCGCGCCAGGCGTTGCTGTTCGCACCCACCTCGAACGGGTTCGCCGCCGGCCCCACGGTCGGCTTCGCCGCCGAGCAGGCGCTGCTGGAGGTGATCGAGCGGGACGCGTTCTGCATCGCCTGGGCGCACCGGCTGGTCACCGACCCCTATGACGCCGGCACGCTGCCGGATGCGGACGCCGCCGCGCTGGCCGAGCTGTACCGGCGGCGCGGCGTCCGGATCGACGTGCACCTGCTGCCCACCGACGGCGCCGCCTACGTGGCGATGGCGGTCGGCTGGGGCGAGGACGAGCCGGCCGCCGTGGTGGGACTGGGCGCCGCCCTGGATCCGCTGCGGGCGGCACGGTCGGCAGTGCTGGAGGTGGGTCAGGTGCGTCCGGCGCTGCGGGCCCGGCTGCAGGATCCGGCCGTGCGGGAGCATCGGGCCGGGCTGGCCGCAGACCCGTCCCGGGTGCACGAGCTGGAGGATCACGACCTGCTCTACTCCGATCCGGCGGTGGCGGCGGCGCGGATGGCGCACCTGCGGGCGTCCGAGCCGCGCGCCTGGGTCACCCCGCCGGTCCGCGGCCGCGGACTGGAGGACCTGGTGACGTCCCTGGCCGCGGTGGCCGGCGACGTGCTGATCGTGGACGTCACCCCGTCCGATGTGGCGGCGCTCGGCGTCCGGGTGGTGCGGGGGATCGTGCCCGGCTTCCAGCCGATCCATTTCGGCGCCGACCAGGCCCGGCTCGGCCACGCCCGGCTGTTCACCGCCCCGCATCGGTGGGGGCTGCGCTCGCGGCCCGCCGAGCGGGCCGACCTCAATCCCGACCCGCATCCGCTAGCCTGACATGCGCGACTTCGCCTTCGCCGACGACACGCCGAGCGCCTGGACCTATCACCGCAGCACGGCGCGCTGGCTGTTCAACGCCTCCTCGGGCGGAAAGTCACCACCGGTGGTGCCCGGCCGCGAGGACGGCGCCCTGGCCTGGACGCCGCTGCCAGCGGGCCCGGCCCTCGGCGTCCGGTTGGACGAGGCGCTGGACGGCCGGGTGTCCTGCCGGCGGTTCCGGACCGACGCCGTGCCACTGGAGAAGCTGTCGGCGCTGCTGGGATCCGGCTACGGGGTGGGACGCCGCAGCGGTCCGGCGATGCAGGACCGTCCGGTGCCGTCGGGAGGGGGGCTGTACCCGCTGGAGCTCAGCCTGCTGGTGCGGGCCGTGCGGGGGCTCGACGCGGGGGTGTACCACTACGTGCCGGCCGCGCACGGGCTGGAGCTGGTGCGGGCCGTGGAACTGCCGCCGGCGTTCCTCGCCTACCTGTTCATGGGTCAGCCGTGGGTGGCCGAGGCGGCGCTGGTCTGCGTGATCAGCTTCGCCGGCGGACGCAGCCTGCCCAAGTACGGCGATCGCGGCTATCGCTACGCCCTGATCGAGGCCGGGCATGTGATGCAGAACCTGAACCTGGCGGCGTTCGGACTCGGCCTCGGCTGCGTCAACCTCGGCGGCTTCTACGACGACGAGCTGGCCACCCTGGCCGGCATCGACATCGAGCACGAGATCCCGCTCTACTGCGGCGCCATCGGGGTCCCGGACGCCGAGGCGTCCGACCGGATGGGTATGCGGGCCCTCGAGCGCGGCACGACCCCCTGACCGGCCTGACCGGGGATGAACCGAAAAGGAACCGTCCCCGTTTCGGTTCAGGGGACGGTTCCTTTTCGGTTCAAGCGATCGGCTACTCGGCGGGCGCGGGCTGCGGCGCGTTGCCGGCGGAGGAACGCCGGCGGCGCCGGCGACGGGGCTTGTCGGACGCCGATTCGCCGGACGCCTCGGGGCTGACGACGGCCTCGCTGGTCTCGGGCTGGACCGGCTTGTCGCCGGAGCGGCGACGGCGCTGACGGCGGACGCGGCCGTCCGTGGTCTCGACACGCTCGGCCTTGGGGCCGCGCTCGCGCGGTTCGCGGGGCTTGCGCGGCTCGGCCTCCTTGGGCGGGGCGATCCGGCCCTTGGTGCCCGGCGCGATGCCGAGCTCGGTGAACAGGTGGTGCGAGGTGGAGTAGGTCTCGGCGGGGTCGGGGAAACCGAGGTCGAGGGTCTTGTTGATCACCTTCCACCGGGTCAGGTCGGCCCAGTCGACCAGGGTGATCGCGACGCCCTTGGCGCCGGCCCGGCCGGTGCGGCCGATGCGGTGCACGTAGGTCTTGTCGTCGTCGGGGCATTCGTAGTTGACCACGTGCGACACGCCGGTGACGTCGATGCCGCGGGCCGCCACGTCGGTGGCGACGAGGACGTCCACCTTGCCCTCGTGGAACCGCTTCAGCGACTTCTCGCGCAGCACCTGGTTCAGGTTGCCGTGCAGCGAGCCGACGGAGAAGCCACGGTCGGTGAGTTCGTCGGTGAGCCGCTGTGCGGAGCGCTTCGTCCGGGTGAAGATGATCGACTTGGTGCAGCCCTCGGCCTGCAGCAGGCGTCCGATGATCTCGGGCTTGTCGAGATCGTGGGCCTGGTAGACGAACTGGTCGACCTCGGGCACGGTGACCGAGGCGTCCTGCGTTTCGGCACGGACGTTGACCGGCTGGTTGAGGTACATCCGGGCCAGGCCGACGACCGCGGACGGCATGGTCGCGCTGAACAGCAGCGTCTGCCGGGTCGGCGGAGTCTTGGAGATCAGCCGCTCGACGTCGGGCAGGAAGCCCATGTCGAGCATCTCGTCGGCCTCGTCGAGCACCAGCACCTTGACCGCGGAGAGGTCGAGGGAACGGCGGGTGACCAGATCGAGCAGCCGTCCGGGGGTACCGACGACGATGTCGACGCCGCTGGTCAGCGTGCCGACCTGGGTGTCGTAGCCGACGCCGCCGTAGACGGTCAGCACCCGCGCCTTGCGGACCGATGACGCCACCTCGAGGTCGTCGGCGACCTGCAACGCGAGCTCACGGGTCGGGCACATCACCAGCGCCTGTGGTTTGCCCTTCGGCGAATGATCGGCGTAGCCGGGATCGGTTTTGACCACGACGCGTTGCAACAGGCTGACGCCGAACGCGAGGGTCTTGCCGGTGCCCGTCCGGGCCTGCCCGATCATGTCGGTGCCGTTGACCGCGATCGGAATCGCCAGCGACTGGATCGGGAACGGGTGTTCGATGCCGACAGCCTTGAGGGCCTCGACGATTTCAGGAATGACGCCGAGGTCGGCGAATGTCGGTTGGGCGTCTGCGGACTGCAGCGCCTCGGAAGCGGTGTCGCTCAGTGTTATGGCCTTACGTGCACCGGCCGTCAGGCCGGAAAGTGACACCCACACACCGGCGGCGGGATCATCGGCCGCACGGGCGGTGGGGACGCACATCGTGTGCGTTCGGCCGTCAGTCTAGCCCGACCGGCCGTCCGGTGCCTCGGCGACGTGCGGTGCAGCCCGACGCAAGCCTCAGAGAGAGCCGAAGCCCACCCGGCGGGCCGCCTCCTGGCCGAGTTCGAGATAGGCGATCCGGGACGCCGGGATCAGCACCTTGCGGCCCCGATCATCGGTCAGGGTGAGCACCGAGCCGTCGTCGACCGCCTTGCTGAACGCCGTCTCGACGGACGCCGCCGTCTCCTCGGTCTCGACGATGATCTCCCGAGCGCCGTGGACGATGCCGACCTTGATCTCCATTGCTTCTCCTACAACAGCCCAACACATAATCTCTGCACAGACCCTAGTCGGGTCGCTGCCCGTGGCGCGGCGTCGTCCGCTGCCAGCGCAATATGCGGGCATCCTGCCCGGGTCGCGGGCTGATTGGTCGAGCTTGTCGGGACCCCGGGCTCTTCTGGGCCCAAGAAAAGGGGTGGCTGACAAAGTCAGGGCGTTGGGGGACGGGTGTAGATCCGGGCCACCAACTCCTCGATCGCGGGCTCAGTCAGGGTCAGGTCATCCACCCGTGCCTGGTCGGCGACGGCGGCGAACAGGTCGGCGGCGCTGACTGCGCCGGGCCGGAACGAGATCCGGACGCGATGCCCGCCAGCCTCGATGCCCACCAGCCTGGCACCGTCGGGCAGAGCGACCTCTCCGACCGGTTCGGTCAGATCGGCGACCAGGACGCGCTCGGCGTCCGTGACCCGCGCCAGGTCGGCCGCGGTGCCGTCGAAGGCGAGCCTGCCGCGATCGATGATCACCATTCGATCGCACAGCCGCTGGACGTCGCCGAGGTCATGCGTGGTGAGGAACAACGTGGTGCCGCGCTCGGCCCGCTCGCGCTGCAAAAAGTCACGCAGCGCGCCCTTGCTGAGCACGTCCAGACCGATGGTTGGTTCGTCGAGCACCAGCAACTCGGGGGAGTGCAGTAGCGCCGCGGCCACCTCGCCGCGCATCCGTTGGCCAAGCGACAGTTCCCGCACGGGCTGGTCGAGGAAGTCGGCCAGCGCCAACTCGCCCACCAGCTCGGTGAGCCGGGAACGCCAGACCGACGACGGCAACCGATGCATGGCGGCCAGGATCTGGAAGCTGTCGGCCAGAGGCAGGTCCCACCACAGCACGCTGCGCTGGCCGAACACCACACCGATCCGACGAGCCAGCCGACGCCGGTTCGGTACCGGATCGAGGCCGCAGGTGCGGATCGTGCCCGCGGTCGGGGTGAGGATGCCGCAGAGCATCTTGATGGTGGTCGACTTCCCCGAGCCATTGGCACCCAGGTAGCCGATGGACGCGCCGGGTTCCACCGTCAGGTCGAGTGCGTCCAGAGCGCGCAGCCCGCCACCGCGCCGACGGTAGTCGCGGGTCAGCCCCCGCGCCTCAATGATCGCCATGAAACTCAGCCTCCCGCCCCGGTGTAGTGACGGACGGCGGCCCGCCACAGCAATCCCACCACGCCCCAGATCAGCGCCGCGACCGGCATCCCCAGCCAGGCCATCCACGCTTCGAACGGCCACGGCAGCGGTGCACCGGTCAGCACCGCCGCAGGAACGAACGCGATCAAGGTCGCGGGCACCACGAAGGTGAAGAACACCCGCACCGGCAGCAGCAGCGCGCCGGCCGGAACGCTGGCCACGTACCGTCCGCCATAGGTGATCGAGTTGCCCGCCTGCGCTCCGTCGATCAGCCAGAACTGCAGGCTGCCGGCGGCCAGGAACAACGCTCCGAAGATGAGCGAACCGGCCAGTGGCGCGACCACCGCGAGCAGCACGGACGCCGGTGCCAGCTGCACACCGGTGACGGTGAGAGCCCACAGGTAGACGGCCAGCCCGAGGGCCACCCGGCCTAGCCGGCGCAGCTGGACGTCGGCGGTGATCAACTGCAGCAGCAGCGGCACCGGGCGCACCAGCAGGGTTTCCAGCTGGCCTGTCCGGATCGCCACATTGACCGCGTCCAGCTGCCCGAAGAGCATGTCGGCCAGCCCGAAGGCGATCGCAGCCATTCCGTAGACCACACAGGCCTGCGACAGGGTCATCCCGCCGAAGACCGGCGCATTGTGCAAGAGCACGTAGATCTCGGCCAGCTCGGTGAGGCCGAGCAACGCCTGGGACGCCAAGTCGCCGGCGAAGCTGCCCCGGTAGACGGTCTGCGACCGTAGCCGGGCGGCCAGCATCGTCCAGACCATCCGTGAGGTGCTCACCTGCTCAGCCACCTTGGATCACCACCCTGCTTAGGCCGTGCCGCAGCACCAACTGGGCGACACCGCCCAGCACCAGGACCCAGAACAGTTGAATGGCCAACGTCGCCGGTGCCGAGCCGACGCCCATCGCCAGGTCGATCGGGGCCTGGAACATGCTGGGGAACGGTGTGGCGAGGCTGATCGCCAGCAGCCAGTCGGGGAACCATGAGACCGGCACGATCAACCCGCAGAACAGGTTCATCACGATCACGTAGAGATTGATGTAACCGCGGACCTCCAGCACCCACAACGCGGCGAGGTTGACCAGCAGCAGTCCTTGAAAGGCGAGGGTGACGGCGAGCAGCAGAGACACCAGGCTCAGCACCCACAACCCGGGAGCGACCGGCAGCGACAGCCCGGTGGTCAATGCGCCGAGCACCAGCATCGGCAGCACCCGGACCAGCAGGGCACTGCCGGCCCGCCCGTACTCGGCGGCCAGCCAGCCGAGCACCGGCGGCAATGGTCGAAGCAGATCGACCGCGACGTCGCCGGCCTTGATCCGCTGAGCGATCTC
>JBDHZN010000188.1:0-7366 GCA_039811845.1 Micropruina sp.
ACGAACATCTCGACCACCCGCCGGTCGCTCCAGCCGTTGTAGTTCAGGGCCAGGGCGATCGGCATCTCGTAGTGCGACAGGGTGACCAGCGGCTCGATGCCGAGCCGGCGCATCTCGGTGAACAGCTCCCGGTAGAAGGCCACCCCGGCGGGGTTGGGCGTCTCCTCCTCGCCGGTCGGGTAGAGCCTGCTCCAGGCGATCGACACCCGCAGGACGCCGAACCCCAGCTCGGCGAACAGGGCCAGGTCTTCACGCCAGCGGTGGTAGAAGTCGATGCCGCGCCGCTTCGGGTAATAGGTCACATCCCTGTCGGCCAGGGCGGCCTCGATGCCCGGCGTGGTCACCACGTGGTGCGCCGCGTACTCCTTGAGGTCGACGTTCGGCTTGTAGGTCGCGATGTCGGCGACCGACGGGCCGCGGCCGTCGGCGTCCCAGGCTCCTTCGACCTGGTTCGCCGCCAGCGCGCCGCCCCACAGGAAGCCGTCAGGAAACGGCGACATCGACTTCTCCCTTCACCGTCAGGGCCAGCAGCGGCGCACCTGCGGTGACGTCGCCCTCGGTCAACGGTGTCAGACCATACTTCGCGGAGTTGAGCACCACGACCGGCGTGGTGGTGTCGTAGCCCGCCGTCCGGATCGCGTCGAGGTCGACCTTCAGCAGCGGCTCTCCGGCGCTCACGTGCTCACCGTTGGCGACCAGCGCCTCGAATGGGACGCCCTGCAGCTTGACGGTGTCCAGGCCGACGTGGATCAGGATCTCGGCGCCGGAATCGGCCCGCAGGGTGATCGCATGCTTGGACTCGAAGACGGTCACCACGGTGGCGTCCGCGGGGGCCTTGACGATGCCCTCGGTGGGGACGACGGCGATGCCGTCGCCCAGCGCGCCGCCGGCGAAGACGGCGTCCGGCACCTGGCTGAGCGGAATGGCGGTCCCGGTCAGGGGGCTGAACAGCTCGGTGTCGGCGATGTCGGAACCGGCAGGGGCCGCCTCGACGGGGACCTCGGACGCCGCGGCGCGCTCCTGGCTGGCCTCGATGCTGGCAGAGTCGGAGTCCTTCCAGAACATCAGCGACGCGATCAGCGCACCGGCGAAGGCGATGCCGAAGCCGATGAAGGCGTTGATGATGTTCATCGGGTTCTCCGGGTTGATGAACAGCGACATGCTGGCCAGGCCCGGGCCGACGATGGCATGGCCGGTGACGTGGGTCAGGCCGACGTAGGCGCCGCCGGCACCGGCGCCGATCAGGACGCTCCACAGGGCGCGCTTGTTCTGGATGGTGACTCCGTACAGCGCCGGCTCGGTGATGCCGAACAGGGCCGAGATGCCGGCCGAGAGCGCGGTCGAGCGCAGGTCGCCGTTCTTGGTGCGCGCCGCCACGCCGAACATGGCGCCGGACTCGGCGATGTTGTGCGCCAGCGACGCGGGCAGGTAGAGCGGCTCGGCACCGGTGGTCGAGTACTGGTTGATGGCGTACGGCAGGAACGGCTTGTGCATGCCCAGGGACACCAGGAACGGCAGGGCCATGGCCAGCAGCATCGTGGCCACCCAGCCGAACGTGCTGAACACCCACAGGATGGCGCCGGTGAACACCAGGCCCAGGTTGTAGCCGAGCGGGCCGAGGGCGACCAGGCCCACCGGCACGGTGATCAGCAGGCTCATCATCGGGACGAAGAAGATCCGGATCGGCTTGGGCGACACCCGCGTCCAGAACCGCTCGTTGAGCGCCAGGAACAGCACGATCAGCAGCGACGGGAAGACCTGCGCGTTGTAGGCGACGTTGGTCACCGGCAGCCCGAAGACACTCAGGCCAGGGTCCTTCATCAGCGCCGTCAGCGACGGCAGGACCAGGGGCGCACAAGCGGCGATGGCCACCAGGCGGTTGATTCCGAGCTTGGTTGCGGTGGTGCCGGCGACCATCAGCGGCAGGAAGAAGAAGGTGGCGTCGGCGATCGACGAGAGCACGATGTAGGTCGGGTCCTTGGTGCTCATCCAGCCCAGCGACGAGATCAGCAGCAGCAGCGACTTCAGGACGCGTCGCCGGTGATGGTGGCGATGCCGAAGGCTTCGAGGTTCACCAGCCAGCAGTGTCCGTCAGGGTCAGTGCCGAGGGTGACCAGGTGCGGCCACGGCGACGGCCCACCAGCGCTGCTCGGCCCGATCGCGTCGAGATCAGCGCTGGTGTCGACCTGCCAGGTGTCGTTGTCCCCCTCTCGCCAAGGGGCTGGGAACTTGCCCGGCTCGCACAAATGGACGACAATCTGGCTGTCGGTGACTTCGAGGGCTTGGACGGCCGGCAAGCGCGACCCCGCGGTCATGATGGCGTGGGCGGTGCGACGCAGGGCGTCGTCAATGAAGCTGATCCGGTGGGCGATCGGCGCGCCGACGTGGCGCAGCGTCTTCTCCACCGGGATGGTCACCGGTGGTGGCGGGGCGACCATGAACCCATGTCGGCGGTGATGGCTTTGCAGTGCGCGGCGTCGCCGTAGCGCGAGCCACATCGATCCGCCCAGGATGCCGCCCGCCCCGGCCAGGCCGGTGAGCAGCCAGCCAGGCTGGAAGTGGTCCGCCTCGGTGGTGTGGTCAGCGGAGGTGCCCGGCGCTGGAGTGGCCGCGACACCGGTTGGGGCAGGTGCAGCGGTCGGCGCAACGGTCGATGACGGTACCGCCGGCGGTGACGGTGAGGGGGTTCCGTTCCCGGGTCGTCTCGTGGCCTGGGTCTCAGCACGAGGTGGCGTTACGCCCGTTGTCGAGCGTGCTGGCCGGTCGGGCGTCTCGACGTGATCCTGCCCGTTGGCCGTCCCGTTCGATTTCGCGGGCAGGTTGAGTTTCCAGCCGATGTCGATGACGTCGGGATCCGTGAGCCGGCGGCCGCCTGGTTGGTGGATGTCGCGGGATGCCTTGAAGATCTCCGGGTAGCGGTGGGCGTTGCCGAGCTTGTCGAGGGCGATCTGGCTCAGTGTGTCGCCCTTGCGGACCGTGTACTGCTGGGGGCTGCGGTGCTTGTGGGCAGGCTGTCGCGCGTGGGCCGGCTGCCCGAGATGTGCGGGTGCGCCGGCTGCGGGTACCGGTGGTGGGACGGGTTCGGCGGTCGCGACGGGGATCTTGGGCAGCTGTCCGCTGGTGGTGAGGAACAGTGCGGCGACGGCGGCGACCAGGCCCCGGGCGATCGCTTGCGGGACGCCGAGCCCACGCAGGTTGGGCACGCGGACGTGCCGGAGGCGGCCGATCAGTTCGATGACCATGCTGGTCAGCAGGACGGCCCAGGTGATCCAGCCGGCCAGCTTGACCAGGGCCAGGAACAGGGTGCCGTCGTCGGGGCGCAGCAACGCTCGCCAGAGGCCGGTGAACGTCCATTCGATGTGCAAGGTGCCGACGTCCCGGACGGCCCACAGCAGCAGCGGCATCCCGATCATCAAGGTCGCGAGGCCGATGAGGGCGGCGATGCCGGTGAGGATGCGGCGGAGCCTCGCTCCGGTCGACTCGTGCGAGAAGACTGTGTTGCGGGTCGGTGCTGGTTTGGTCATCGTTCTGTCCCGTCTTGGATGCGGACGAGGCGTCCGGTCGCGTTGCCGGTGACGGTCAGCGGGCCGAAGCCGAGCGAGCTGAGGAACACGGGCTGGTAGCGGGCGGTGGTGGTGACGGTGATCCGGACGCCGCCCTGGATCGTGACTGTTCCGGTCATCCCGGCGTCGGTGATCGTGCGTTGTGCGGCGGCTTTGGCGTCGGCGGCGTCGACGGTGGAGATGGGTCGTCCGCCCATCAGGGTGGTCGGGTTGACCCGCTGCCCGGCGACCCGGACAGCTTGGGCCGCGACGTCGGTGGCGCGTTGCTTGGCGTGGATCTGACCGGTGAGGTCGACCGAGATCCCCACGATCAGCGTGAAGGTGATCGTTGACAGCAGTGCCCACAGGGTGACCGAGCCACGTTCATCTCGTAGCCGTCCCCGCAGCCACGTCAGGAGCGTTCGCCAATGCTGAGTCCGTCGGATGGTCATGGTTGCCTCCCGCGGTAGGAGTCGATCGGGGACCGCATGGTTGCCGAAACGGTGACGCTCGGAAGGCCGGGGAGCCCGAGCGCTTCTACGCGACAGGTGATGGTGGCCGTCACCGATGCAGGGGTGCCGACGGGGGTTGCGAACCCTTTCAGGTCCAGCGCCACATCGCGGTCGGTGCACGCCACTTGTTGGTCGAGAGCGTGATGTGCCGTGGCGAGTGCTGCCTTCTGGGCGGCGGGGGCGGTGCGTTGCAGGGATGCGGTGCGGACCGTGTCGGCCGCGATCGCCTGGACCGTCTGGTGGGCGAGCGCGATCTGCCCACCGGCGATGACCAGCAGGAGCAGAGGGATCATGACGGGCACGATGATGACGGCCTCGATGGCTGCGGAACCTCGCTCACCGCGCACAGCCGGGCGTTCGCGTCGTGGCCGGTCGGTGGCCGTCATGTGATTCGCTCCTTGGGCAGGGTGATGGTCTGGTCGGCGCGCATCGTCCAGCCCGGGATCACGGTGAGGGTGGTGCCGGTGACCCGGACGGTGACTGTGGTGGTGGTCGTGGTGCAGGTGATCTGTGTGTTGCTGAGGGAGTCGGCCAGGCTGGCAGCGAACGCGGTTGCCGCCTGCTGGCAGGCCTGCCCGGTGCCGTTCTCTGCGGCGGCTGCGCGGGCGCCGACGCTGGCCGTGGAGGACGCTGCGGTGCGGCCGTAGAAGTACAGGCCGATCTGGAGTGCGGTGAACAGCAGCCCGAACAGGACCGGCAGGATCACGACGGCCTCGATGGTCGCCGAGCCCCGCTCGTCGTCCCGCAGTCGGGTCCTGATCCTCATGAGCGGCGTCAGTTGAGGAGGTCGGTCCTGCGGTTGATGGCTGCGGTGATGGCCGCGGCTGCGATGGCGACCACTGCGATGATCACGATCGCCCAGATCAGGTGTTCCAGGGTGACGCTGCCCCGCTCGCCTCGGCGGGAGGTGCCGAGCCACCTGCGGAGAGAGACGAGCGCGACGGTGAGGTAGGCGGTGATGGTCTGGTTGAGCTGGGTCATGGTCGGGTTCCTTCCCGATGGGTGGGCTTCTAGGGCGCGATGAGGCGCAGGATGGCGGGGACGAGCAGGATGGTGACGGTGACGACGGCGGGGAGGCTGGCCGGGATGAACATGCGTTCTCCGGTGGCGTTCGCGTCGGCCTGGTCGGCGGCGAGCAGAGCGTTCCGGCTCGCTTCGGCTTTGGCGCGCAGCGTGTCGTAAACCTGGGCGCCTTCCTCGCCGCACAGCCGCATGATGTCGGCCAAGTCATCGAGATCGGGCACAGCGAGCTGGCCGGCCAAGTCGTGGAGGGCGTCCCAGGGCTGTTGACCGGAGAACCGGGACCGCGCCAGGGTCTCGCTGATGCGGCGGAACGGCCAGCTGTCGCCGATCTCGGCGGCCAGTTCCATCGCCTGCCGTGACCCGGAGCCACCGCCGCGGCGTTCAAGCGCGACCAGATCGGTGTAGGCGGTGAGTGCCCGGGCGATCTCCGTCCGGGCCTTCGCGGCGTCACGACGAACGTCCATGTCGGGAACGAACCAGGCCACCACCGCTGCGGCGAGGGTGGCGGCGGCCGGGATGGCCGGCGTCATTGGGAAACTCAGCGAGAACAGCCACGCCAGCAACGGGACCGCGACGAGGGCGACGGCGGCGAAGGTGAGCTTGTCGCCGTAGAAGGAAGCCACCGTCTTGCGCAGCACCGCCAGGTCCTTCGTGGGCACCTGAATCCAGGTCAACGAGAGCCGATGGATCGCCCACCGCCCGACCCTCTCCCCCGTGCTTGAACCGCTCGCCTCCCGAGGGCTCGCGGGTGGTGTGCGGCGGGGTGCGAGCCGGTCCAGGACTGTCACCAGGTCGGGTTCGGCCGGGGACGTCCACCACCAGAACGTCGCAACGCCGGCCATCACCAGCATCCCGGCCAACACCGACAGCACCTGGATGGTCATCGCGGCACTCCCAGGAATCGGGCCGGTGGCGGAGACTGGGCGGCCTTCTTGAGCCACACCAGCGATGCCGTGTAGGCGGCCAGTAGCATCAACAGGATGAGCTGGCCCAGCGGCGTCCGGTACGGCTCCAGGAATGAACCGGTCAACGCCAACACGGTGAGGGCTCCGGCCGACAGGAGGGTGACGAGTCGGGCAATGGTGCGCGGTTTGGCCCGGTCGGCCTCGATCTGGCGGCGGGCCCGCACATCGGCCGCAGCCGACTCGGCCAACCCAGTCAGGATGCCCGCCAACCCCGGTCCGCGTTTGCGCGACCCCAGAATCAAAGCGGCGGCGACCAGGTCGCCGGTGGCGTCGTCCAGATCGTCGGCGAACGCCCGCAGCGCGGCCTCGGTGGGCCAGCGGCTGCGCAGCCGGGCCACCAACGACCCGACTTCGGGCCGGATTGCGTCCGGGCAGGAGCGCAGGCTCGCGGTGAGTGCCTGCTCGAGCCCTTGCCCGGCGACCAGCACCCCAGACAGGTTCCGCGTCCACTCCGCGATCCCGTCCAACTTGTCGATCCGACCCGTATCCGCCGGGGAGGCCAGCAGAATCGGCATCCCGAGCACGGCGACCGGCAAGATCACGATCGCGATCATCCACCCGGTCACACCCGCCACGATCACGCCGGCGACGAGCGCCGCGAGGCTCGCCCACCGGCGCGCGGGCGGGACGGAGATCCAACGACGCCGCCACGACGTTGATGGCCGAGCACTCCGCTTGGCTTCCGTGATTGGGGCAGGTCGCAGGCCGGTGATGATGCCGAGGATGCCGCCGGCGATCATCGCCCCTGCCAGCGCGGCCAGCACGCCGGTCATGACCGCCGCCTCGGAGACGACTCGGCCTCAGCCAGGAACGCCGCATGGTCGAAGCCGTGCTCGATCAGACCTTCCAAGACGTCCTGCTGGGGCGGGGTATCAGCGACCCCGACCGCCCGCGCCTGTGACCTGAAGATTGTCGTCAGGCTGTAGTGCCGTCCGGCCTCACCGGGTTCGACGGCCAGGATCTCGGCGACCCGGCGGATCTTTCGTGCCAGTTGTCCGGGTGTCCGGTCGAGGTCGCAGCGCATCTGGACGATGAAGTCGACCGTGTCCGCCAGCTTCGTGGCTGCCAGTTCCAAGGTGACGTGCGGACCGGCCTCCATCGCGCAGGTGATCAGCTTGCGCATCGTCGCCGACGCATCCGCGGCGTGCGTGGTGGACAGGCTGCCCGCCCCCGACTCCATCAGCTTGATCATCGACCACACCTCAGGCCCCCGGATCTCGCCCAGGATCTGCCGCGCCAGCGTGAACCGGAAACTGTCGATCACCTGATCGGCCGTGCGCCGCTCCCCCGCCGACCGGCCAGCGGAGGCTCCCTCACCCGAACC
>JBDHZN010000189.1:0-7275 GCA_039811845.1 Micropruina sp.
CTGGTCCCGGTCTGCCTGGGCGCGGTGGTCGGCGTGGCGATGCCCAGCACGACCAAAGCCCTGCGTGAACGGGGCAGCGTCACCGATCAGCCGGAGCAGACCCGGACGCCGTAGCCCGTAACCACCGTCGTCATCCCGGCGAACGCCGGGATCTCTTGCTAAGCCCAGGCCCGTCTGAGCCGAGATCCCGGGTCGAGCCCAGGATGACGGTTATGCCCGGGATGACGGGTATGCCCGGGATGACGGTCGAGCCCGGGATGACGGGTATGCCCGAGACGCGCTCGATCCTCGGGTTGGGAGTCGCAGAGTGGCCCCAGGATGACCGATGACGGGTCATCCCGGGGGGAGTGCCTACTCGGCGAAGGCCCGCGCCATCAGGTCGTCGTGCTGCTCACGGTGCACCTTGAGCGAACCGACCGAGGGTGCGGACGCCGCCGGCCGGGTGACCGGGGTGATCGTCAGCTGGTAACCGGGCAGGAACGCCGCAACCGCCGAAGGCAGGTGCTGCTTCATGAACCACCAGGCGCCTTGGTTCTCCGGCTCGTCCTGGACGTAGCGGATGTCGGCGTCCGCCGGATAGCTGGCGAGCTGAGCCGCCAGCTCCTTCGCGGGCAGCGGGTAGAGCCGCTCCAGGGCGATGATGGCCACCTTGCCCTCCAGGCCGGCCTCGGCTCGCGCCGTGACCAGCTCCCAGCGGACCTTGCCCGAACACAGCAGGATGCGGCGCACCTGCGACGGGTCGGTGATCGTCGGGTCACCGGTGGCCGGCTCCCAGCGGCCCTGGGTGAAGTCGCTCGGCTGCGAGACGGCCTGCTTGGCGCGCAGCATCGACTTCGGGGTCGCGATCACCACCGGACGGTGCCAGTTGACGTAGGCGTGGGTGCGCAGCAGGTGAAAGTAGCTGGCCGGCGTGGACGGCTGGCAGACGGCCAGCGCGCCCTCGTGACACAGTTGCAGCCAGCGTTCGATCCGAGCCGACGAATGGTCCGGCCCCTGGCCCTCGAAGCCGTGCGGCAGCAGCAGCACCACACCCGACTTCTGCGTCCATTTCGCGTTGCCCGAGACGATGAACTCGTCGGCGATGGTCTGGGCGCCGTTGGCGAAATCGCCGAACTGCGCCTCCCAGCAGACCAGTGCGTCGGGTGCGGCCACCGAGTAGCCGTACTCGAAGCCCATCGACGCGTACTCGCTGAGCAGCGAATCGTAGACGTGGAAGGTGCCCTGGTCGGCGGCGAGATGGTTGAGTGGTACGTACGCCTCGGCGGTGTTGCGGTCGATCACGGCCGCGAAGCGCTGCACGAAGGTGCCGCGCCGGCTGTCCTGACCGACGAGCCGGACGGGGCGTCCCTCCAGCAGCAGCGAGCCGAAGGCCAACAGCTCACCGGTCGCCCAGTCGATCGGGCCGTGCGTGATGCCGTCCGCTCGGCGCTGCAACTGCGGCAGCACCTTCGGGTGCACGGTGAAGCCCTCGGGAAAGGTGACGTGGGCGTTGGCGATCTTGGCCATCGTCTCGGCGCTGATGGTGGTGCCCTGGGTCTTGCCGAGTTTCGGCGGGTAGTAGGGCACCCGCCGGTAGCCGTTGTCCTCTTCGGCCTCCTCGCGGGCCTGCTTGAAGACGCTCTCCAGGCCGTCCCGGAAGCGGGTCAGGACTGCTTCGGCGTCTTCGGTGCTGATGTCGCCGCGGCCGATCAGGGCCTCGGTGTACAGCTTGCGGACGCTGCGCTTCTGCTCGATCAGGTCGTACATCCGGGGCTGGGTGAAGCTGGGATCGTCGCCCTCGTTATGGCCGCGGCGCCGGTAGCAGACGATGTCGAGCACGACGTCCTTGTTGAACCGCTCGCGGTACTGGAAGGCGAGCTGGGCGATCCGGGCGCAGGCCTCGGGATCGTCGCCGTTCAGATGGAAGATCGGCGCCTGAATCGTCTTGGCGACGTCGGTGCAGTAGGCCGAGGTGCGCGAATCGAGCGGTCCGGTGGTGAAGCCGACCTGGTTGTTGACGATCACATGGACGGTGCCGCCGGTCTTGTACGCACGCAGCTGGCTCATCTGCAGCGTCTCGTAGACGACGCCCTGGCCGGCGAACGAGGCGTCACCGTGCAGCAGGATCGGCAGCACCGGGAAGCCGTCGCGCGAGTCCAGGTGGTCGAGCTTGGCCCGGGCGATGCCCTCCAGCACCGGATCGACCGCCTCCAGATGGCTCGGGTTGGCGGCGACCGAGGTCTTGATGGTCTTGCCCGACAGCGCGGTGAACTCGCCCTCGGCGCCCAGGTGGTACTTCACGTCGCCGGTGCCCTGGGCCAGCCGCGGGTCGACGTTGCCCTCGAACTCGCGGAAGATCTGGCTGTAGCTCTTGCCGACGATGTTGGCGAGCACGTTCAGCCGGCCACGGTGCGGCATGCCGATGCACACCTCGTCGAGCCCGGTGTTGGCAGCCTGGTCGCACAGCTCGTCGAGCAGCACGATGGTGGATTCGCCGCCTTCCAGGCTGAACCGCTTCTGGCCGACGAATTTGGTCTGCAGGAAGGTCTCGAAGATCTCGGCCTCGTTCAGCCGATCGAGGATCCGCAGGTGCTCGTCGCGCGGCCACGGCGCGTGCTGCACCTCGACCCGCTTCTGGATCCAGGCCCGCTGCTCGTTGTCCTGGATGTGCATGTACTCGATGCCGACGTGCCGGCAGTACGAGCCGCGCAGCGTCTCCAGGATGTCGCGCAGCGGCATGATCTCGCCGTCGTGGCCGCCGAAATTGCCGACCGGGAACTCGCGGTCGAGATCCCACAGGGTGAGGCCGTGGTACTCCAGCGTGAGTTCGGGGTGCGACCGTTGCCGATACTCGAGCGGGTCGATGTCGGCCATCAGATGCCCGAACTGCCGGTAGGCGGCGATCAGCGAGAAAACCCGGGCCGACTTGGGGATCTGCCCGGGCCGCTCGGCGCTGACGTCCTGGGCCCACCGGATCGGTGCGTACGGAATGCGCAGCGAGGCGAAGATCTCGTCGTAAAAGCCGTGCTTGCCGAGCAGCAACTCGTGAATCACCTTGAGGAACTCGCCCGACTGGGCGCCCTGGATGATGCGGTGGTCGTAGGTCGACGTGAGCGTGGTCACCTTCGACACGCCGGACTCGGTGATCCGGCGCTGGGACGCGCCCTGGAACTCGGGCGGGTAGTCGATCGACCCGACGCCCAGGATCAGCCCCTGGCCGGCCATCAGCCGCGGCACCGAATGGCTGGTGCCGATGCCGCCCGGGTTGGTCAGGGTCGCCGTGGTGCCCTGGAAGTCGGCGACCTCCAGCTTGCCGGCGCGGGCCTTGCGGACCAGCGCTTCGTAGGAGGACCAGAACTGCCCGAAGTTGAGGTTCTCGCAGCCCCTGATGCAGGGCACCAGCAACTGCCGGGTGCCGTCCGGCTTGGCCATGTCGATGGCCAGGCCGAGGTTGATCGTGTTCGGCTCGACCAGGAAGGGCTTGCCGTCGACCTCGTCGTAGGCGTTGTTCATCGCCGGCACCCGCTTGAGAGCCTGCACCATCGCGTAGCCGATCAGATGGGTGAACGACACCTTGCCGCCGGTGGTCCGGGCCAGGTGTGAGTTGACCATCTGCCGCTGGTCGATGGCCAGCTTCATCGGCACGTTGCGCACCGAGGTGGCCGTCGGCATCGCCAACGAGGCGTCCATATTGCGGGCGGTCCGCATCGGCGCGCCCCGCAGCTGGGTACGGGTCGGCTCGGACGCCGCCGCGTTGCGCACGGCGAGACTGGGCCGGTTCGCCGACAGTCCCATCCCGGAGCCGGGAGACTCGGGGACGCGGTCGTGGCGGGCGCTGCCGCCGGATTCGACCTTCGCCGACGAGGTGCGCGGCTCGGCGCTCGACTCCTTGGCGGGCTCGGCGTCGGCAGCCTTGGCCTTCGCCGGCGGTGTTGCGGTCGCGGCGGGAGCGCTCGGCGAGCGTTTGTCAGCCACCACGGAGTAGGACTCACCCTCCGGACGAGCTGGACTCGGCTCGGCGCCGGTGTGAGCCGGCTTCGGCGTGCTCGCTGCCGGCTGCGCCGGTGTGGTCTCGGACACCGCTGTCGGTGCCGGTCCCGGCGGAGCTTCTGCTGGAACGGTCGCACCGTTGGCCGGTGCGGCGGCGCGTTCGGCGAAGAAACGTTGCCAACGGGGATCGACCGAGTCGGGGTTCTCCCGATAGGCCTGATACATCTCGTCGATCAACCAGTCGTTGGCGCCGAATTCGTCGGTCTGCTCGTTGGACGCCGTCACATTCTCGGGCGCGAGGGGCACGATCGCCTTCTTCCGTACTTTGTTGGGCAGGCCGCGACGCCTGCACCTGTTCGATGCTACTAAGGCGAGCGGGGTGGTGGAACCGGCCATGCCGTTATCGAGCTGACACGTCACGATTCCTCTCCGATCAGCGAGTGCCGCCCGCCCGGGTGCGGTCGCGGTAGGCGCTCGGGGTGCTGCCGACGAGCCGGACGAAGTCGCGTCCGAACTGGTTCTGGTCGTACCAGCCCAGCCTTGCGGCCAGCTCGGCGAGGCCTTCGCCGGTCTCGGCGTCCAGCGCAGCCACGGCATCGTGCATCCGTTGCTGCCGGATCAGCCACTTGGGACCCACCCCCACGTAGTGCCGAGTGGTGCGTTGCAGCGTCCGCACCGAACAGCCCGAGCGCCGCGCCAGCTGGTCCACCCGGGTGAGCGCCGGCTCCACGAGCAGCGCCAAGGTGTCTTCCACCAAGGCGGGAATCGGCTCGGCCGCACCAGCGCCGGTCAGCACCGAATCGAGCATCACCGACGCCGACTCGCTCGCCACCAGCGGAAGGTGCGCCAGGCCATCCATGCCCGGGAGTCGATCGCCGGCGGGCTCCACCCGATCGGTGAGCTGATCGGCGGGGATGCCGGACCAGGCGGCGAACCCGCCCGGCCGGAACTTGAGGCCGAGCACGCCACCACTGCCGAACTGGGTGACGTCGAACCTGCTGGTCACCACCCCGGTCAGCCACACCCCGTCGCGATCGCGGCCGGTTCGCGCCAACTGGCCGCGCTCGACGCTGATCTCCACCGCCGGATGCGGGATCAGCGAGGTCGTCGCACTCACGCCGTCGGGAAACTCCCAGCTGGCCGACCAGACCCGCTCCACCCACGCGGCAGCGGGCCCGGAAGCAGGCACCTCGTCGAACCGGACGCGACGGGCGAACTCCTCCGGCTGCAACAGACCCTTCGAGGCCGGGACCCGACCTGTCGCGTTTGTGCTAGCCGCCATACCCGGATTCTAGAAAGGTGGACTGACACGACATCGAAGGAGGAGCGATGACCACCGAATCCCCGGCCGCGCTGGCCATGGTCACCATCGACTGCGCCGACCCGTCCAAGGAGGCGGAGTTCTGGGCTGCGGCGCTGGGTTGGAAAGTCACCTACGCCGACGACAACTACGGAATGGCGAGCGACGGCACGCTACGGCTCGGCTTCGGCCGGGTCGACGACTGGCAGCGTCCGGAGTGGCCCAACCCGGCCGGGACGAAGCAGTTCCATCTCGACCTGGCCGTCGACGATCTGGCCGCCGCGGAAGAGCAACTGCTCGCACTGGGGGCAACGAAGCCGACGGACCAACCGGGGGACACCTGGACGGTTCTGCTCGACCCCGACGGACATCCGTTCTGCCTCACCAAGGCCGCGAACTGGGGCTGACTGAGCCGTCGGCGTCGCCGACGGTGCTTTCGTGACAGGATCGGAAAATGCGCTGATCCCGCACCTGATTCAGGTGCGGGATCATCTGCGCCCCCGGCAGTGCGCCCCCGGCAGTGTGCTGGTTCAGGACATCGGAATGGGGTGTCTCAGGTCATTGGAATAGGCGTGTCTCGGGTCATCGGCATGGCGTGCGTGCTCACCGGCCGAGCCGGCCTGAGGCTTCGGGGTGTCGAAACGTCGCCTTGTGATCACTGCTGTCCTGGCGGGCCAGTCCCAGTCCGAAGCCGCCCGCACCTACGGCGTCACTCAGGGCTGGATCAGCAAGCTCATGGCCCGCTACCGAGCCGAGGGCGAGGCCGCATTCGAGCCTCGCTCACGCGCGCCGAAGAACTCACCCGCCGCGATCCCACCCGAGCACGTCGAGCTGATCTTGACGCTGCGCAAGCAACTCACCGAGGTCGGTCATGATGCCGGGCCGGAGACCATCTGCTGGCACCTGGCCGAGCACCACTCGGTCACGGTGTCGCGGGCCACAGTGCACCGGATCCTGACCCGCTACGGCCAGGTCACCCCAGACCCGGCCAAGCGCCCGAAGTCGTCCTACATCCGGTTCGAAGCAGCGATGCCGAACGAGACCTGGCAGTCCGACTTCACCCACTACCGCCTCACCCGTCCCGACCACCGCCCCGGCACGGACGTGGAGATCATCACCTGGCTCGATGATCACTCCCGCTACGCCCTGCACATCTCCGCACACGTGCGGATCACCGCACCGATCGCGCTCCACACGTTCACCGAAACCGCAAGTCAGCACGGGTACCCCGCATCCACCCTGACCGACAACGGCATGGTCTACACCGTCCGCTTCGCGGGTGGGAAGGGCGGCAAGACCAAGCTCGAGAACGAGCTACGCCGCCTCGGGATCACCCAGAAGAACTCCCGCCCCAGCCACCCGACCACCTGCGGGAAAGTCGAGAGGTTCCAGCAGACCATGAAGAACTGGCTACGCGCCCAGCAACCCCAACCAGCCACGCTCGCCGACCTGCAGGCGCTGCTCGACCAGTTCCGCACCGAGTACAACACGCGCCGTCCGCACCGCTCCCTGGAGCACCGGGCCACCCCCGCAACGGCCTACACCAGCCGACCCAAGGCCGGCCCCAACAGCGACCACAGCCACCAGACCCACGACCGGGTCCGCACCGACAAGATCGACAAGTCCGGCGTCGTGACCCTGCGCCACAACGGCCGACTGCACCACATCGGCGTCGGCCGAACCCACGCCGGAACCTACATCCGGCTCCTGGTCCAAGACCTCGACATCACCATCATCAACGCCACCACCGGCGAGATCCTCCGCGAGCTCATCCTCGACCCCACCCGCGACTACCAGCCCACAGGCCGACCACCAGGACCCACAAAGCAATAGCCGGACCTACAACCTCGTAGGTCCGGCTATTCCGATGTCCTGAGACATCACACTGCGCCCCCGGCAGGATTCGAACCTGCGCACCCGCCTCCGGAGGGCGGCGCTCTATCCCCTGAGCTACGGGGGCCCGAGCCATCGGGCCGCCCACGACTGTAGCGCATCGCCGCGACCGG
>JBDHZN010000190.1:0-7059 GCA_039811845.1 Micropruina sp.
GCTCTTCAGCAGCTCGATCACGTCGGCGCGGCGCTCCCGGCGCCGGTTGGGCGCGTACATCGGGTAGATCGCGACGCGTCCGCCGTGGTGCGTCGAGAACCAGTTGTTGGGAAAGACCGAATCGGGGGTGTCCAGCTGCCCGAAGTCGTCGAAGACGTGCACGGTGATCCCGGCCGCCAGCAGCTGCTCGACCGCAGCGTCGAACTCGGCGCGGGCGGACGCCGCGATCGCGTCCGAGGCCAGCTCGCCGGCGGGCGCCGCCTGGAAGGCATTGTCGGCCAGGGTCTCGGCGTTGACCCGGAACCGGTGCGGGCGCACCATCACCACGGCAGTGGGCGCCTGCACGTTGCGGTAGTTCATCGGAATCCCTTCCGGGCGGACGACGCCGCCATTGTGCCCGAAACCGTGCCGACCGAGTCCCGGTCGACGACGAGGTTGGGCAGCGTGTGTTCACGGGTCGCGGGGCCGTCCCCGGCCAGCCTGGCCAGCAGCACCTCGGTGGCGCGCACACCCATGGCGTAGGAGGGTCGCTGTACCGCGGAGATGGCCGGGGTGCTCACCGTCATCCACTGGGCGTCGTCGAGGCTGACCAGGGACACCTGCCCGGGCACCGCCAGGCCGCGGTGCCGCAGTTCCTGGAAGGCGGTCAGCGCCACCTCGCTGTACGAGGCGAGCAGCGCGGTCGGCGGATCCGGCAGGTCGAGGGCGGCGCTGACCACCTGCCGGGTGCGGTCGCGCGACATGGCGCCGGTGTGCAGCCGGTAGTCCAGGCCGAGCGCGGCCGAGGCGTCCCGGAGCGCCTGGATGCGCCGCGCGATGGGCGAGATCGGCCGGCTGATGCCCTGTTCGATCTCGATCGCCGGACGCGAGGTGGCCGCCACCAGGTCGATCCGGCGATGCCCCTCGGCGGCCAGCCGCTCGATCACGGCGTAGGTCGACGCGTAGTCGTCCGCGCCCACCCAGTCGCAGTCCAGCCCCGGCAGGAACCGGTCGATCAGCACCAGCGGCCGGGGCATCTGCAGGATCTCGTTCAGGTGGGTGGAGACCATGCCGGACGCCGGGGTGACGATCAGGCCGTCCACGCGCTTGTCCAGGAAGACCTTGACCGCGGCCTGCTCGGCCTCGATCTTCTCGTCCGTGTTGGCCAGGATCACGTCGAATCCGCGGCGTCCGGCGATGTCCGAGATGCCGCGCACCGCCCGGGCGAAGTGCGGGTCCTCGATGTCGCTGACCACCACGCCGATGGTGTTCGAGCGGCCGGAGCTGACGCTGCGCGCCAGCGCGTTGCGCCGGTAGCCGAGCTGCTCGGCGGCGGCCAGCACCCTGGCCTGGAGCCGGGCATCGACGGTTCCGTAGTTGCCCAGGGTGCGGGCGGCGGTCGAGCGGGAGACGCCGGCGGCGTCCGCCACCTGACGCAGGGTCACCTCGCCGCCGGCCCGGCCTTTCGCCAGGGACGGTCGAGCCGGCGGTCGCTCCATGTCACCGGGCCTTTCGTTGCGATCGTGTTGCGGGTCGGGCAGAGGTGGCGGATCTCTAGCCTCAGACACCGGTGTCCTGTTAGCGTGCGGTGCAAGACACCGGTCTCTGACGAGATCGAAACGGTACCCCGGCGGCGTGCGAGTAGGGAACAGCCCGGGCGCGGAACCCGCGGTACCCGACCGGAAGTAGGACGGCGATGCACGCAGACCATTCGGCGGGGCAAGCGATCGATCCTCCCACGGCGGCCCTGGGTCGTCCCGCGCCTCTGTACCCCCTGTGATGGAGATCTCCTGATGACCCTGCCGACCACCACACCGCCGGCGGCCGCCGTCGATGTGCAGGAACTGACCGTCGTCCCGCGACGGCACATCGGCCGCTGGGTCGGTGCCTTCGTGGTGACCGCTTTCATGATCTGGCTCGCGCTGGCCATGGCCAACGCCCAGCTCGACTGGTCGGTCGTCGCTGAGTACATGAGCTATCCGGTGATCATCCAGGGCATCCTGGTCGCGCTGGTGCTGACCGTGGTCTCGATGATCATCGGCATCGCGATGGGCGTGATCACCGCGGTGATGCGGATGTCGAAGAACCCGGTCACCTCGGGGGTGGCCTGGCTCTACGTCTGGATCTTCCGCGGCACGCCGGTCTACCTGCAGCTGCTGATGTGGTTCAACGTGGCGCTGATCTTCCCGGCGGTCTTCGTCCCGGGCGTCGGGGCGGTGAAGACCATCGAGATCGTCACGCCGTTCGTGGCGGCCTGCATCGGCCTGGGCCTGAACCAGGGCGCCTACACCTCCGAGGTGATCCGCTCCGGCATCCTGTCGGTCGACGAGGGCCAGACCGAGGCGGCCAGCGCGATCGGCATGACCCGGTTGCACCTGATGCGCCGCATCGTGCTGCCGCAGGCGATGCGGGTGGTCATCCCGCCGCTGGGCAACGAGGTCATCGGCATGGTGAAGACCACGTCGCTGGCTTCGGCGATCGGCGTCACCGAGATCCTCTCCGAGGCGCAGCACATCTACTACGTGAACAGCAAGATCATGGAGCTGCTGATCGTCTGCGCGGTCTGGTACCTGGCGGCGGTGTCGCTGATGTCGATCGGACAGTTCTACCTCGAACGGGCCTTCGCCAAGGGTGCCTCCAGCCGGGCGCTGCCGCCCACGCCGCTGCAGAAGCTGCGGGCCATCTTCGGAACCAAGAGGAGTTGAGATGACCGCACAGACGCTGGCCGGAACCGAGGTCGCGACGGGACAGCCGCTGGTCCGGATCGAAGGGGTGCACAAGAACTTCGGCGCCCTGCACGTGCTGCGCGGCATCGACCTGACCATCAACAAGGGCGAGGTGGTCGTGCTGCTCGGTGCCTCCGGCTCCGGCAAGAGCACGCTGCTGCGCTGCGTGAACCATCTGGAGACGGTTTCGGCCGGCCGGATCTGGGTCGGGGACGAGGTGATCGGCTACCGGCAGCAGGGCACGAAGCTGCACGAGATGTCCGACAAGGAGGCCGCGCGGCAGCGCCGCTCGATCGGCATGGTGTTCCAGCGCTGGAACCTGTTCCCGCACATGACCGCGCTGGAGAACATCATCGAGGGCCCCGTCCAGGTGCAGAAGCGCAAGCCGGCCGAGGCCAAGGCGGCCGCGCAGGAGCTGCTCGAGAAGGTCGGGCTCGGCGACCGCGGCAATGCCTATCCGCGGCAGATGTCGGGCGGTCAGCAGCAGCGGGTGGCGATCGCCCGGGCGCTGGCGATGAACCCGCAGCTGATGCTGTTCGACGAGCCGACCTCGGCGCTCGACCCCGAACTGGTGGGCGAGGTGCTGCAGGTGATGCGCGACCTCGGCGAGTCGGGCATGACGATGATCGTGGTGACCCACGAGATCGGCTTCGCCAAGGACGTCGCCGACCGGGTGGCGTTCATGGCCGACGGCGAGATCGCCGAACTCGGCGCCCCGAACGAGGTGCTGGTGAATCCGCAGCATCCCCGGACCCAGGCTTTCCTCTCCCGTATTCTCTGACGCCACGGACTCCGTTCCCTGACGTCGAGGCCCCGTCCGCAATCTTCCACAACGAGGAGCAAATCATGATGACAACCAAGCGCCGGGCGGTGGCCGGGGCCGTGGTGGCGGCCTTCGCCTTCTCGGGCTGCGTGATGAGCCAGTCCGCGCCGAGCGCCGCGCCGTCCGGTGGCAGCACGGCGGCCGCGGGGCTGCCGGCCGCGATCGCCCAGAGCGGCACCATCCGGATCGGCACCTCGCCGGACTTCCCGCCGATGGAGTTCAAGGATCCCAAGAACACCTCTACCACCATCGGTGCCGACATCGACCTGATGAACGCGCTGGCGGGCAAGCTCGGCGTGAAGGTGCAGCTCGTCGAGTCGCCCTTCGACCAGTTGCTCAACTCGGTCGCCACCGGCCGGGTCGACGTGGTGATGTCGGGCATCTCGGACAGCCTCGACCGGCAGAAGTCCGCGACCTTCGTCGACTACTTCAACTCCCAGGGCCGGTTCTACACGGTCGCGGCCAAGGCGGCGCCGTTCACCAGCCAGGACAGCATCTGCGGCAAGAAGGTGGCGGTCAGCTCCAAGACCGACTACTACGACCAGATCGGGGTGCTCAGCAAGGACGTCTGCGAGAGCAAGGGCAAGCCGGCGATCGAGCGGCTCGGCACCGACTCGGGCGCGGCGGCCCGGCTGCAGATCGAACAGGGCCGCGCCGACCTGGCCGTGCAGGGCGGCGAGAACCTGGCCTACCTGGACACCACCGATCCGGGCAAGTACAAGGTGGTGCTGGACGCCCTGCCGGGCACCCCGTTCGGCGCCGTGGTGAAGAAGGACGACATGCAGCTCGCCAACGCGCTGCTGAAGGCCTTCGAGGACATCCAGGCCAGCGGCGAGTACGACACCATCCTCAAGAAGTGGAATCTGGACTACGGGAAGATGAAGCCCGTCATCAACGGCACCAAGTGACCGCATCCACCCCCGACCGGAGCGCCGGCCCGCCGACCGGGCCGGCGCTCGGTGCCGCCGTTCGCCGCAGCACCCCCAAGCGCCCGACAACTTCTCAGAGCGGAGAAAACATGTCCAGATTCCACCTTCGAACGGGTGTCGCCGCCGTGGCGGCCGCGTTGCTGTTCTCCGGTTGCGTGATGAGCCAGGCGGCGCCCAGCGCGGCGCCGTCCGGTGCGGCCAACGGGCTGCCGCCGGCGATCGCACAGTCGGGGACGCTCAAGGTCGGCACCTCGCCGGCCTACGCGCCGATGACCTTCAAGGACCCGAAGAACACCACCGAGACCGTCGGCGCCGACATCGACCTGGTCAACGCGGTGGCCAAGAACCTGGGCCTGAAGGTCGAACTCGCCGAGACGCCGTTCGACCAGCTGATCAACTCGGTCGCCACCGGCCGGGTCGACGTGGTCATGTCGGGCATCTCGGACACCGTCGAGCGGCAGAAGTCGGCGACCTTCGTCGACTACCTGAACTCGCAGGGCCGCTTCTACAGCACCGCGGACAAGGCGGCGCAGTACACCTCGCAGGAGGCGATCTGCGGCAAGAAGGTCGCGGTCAGCTCGAAGACCGACTACTACGACCAGGTCGCCGCAGTCAGCAAGGACGCCTGCGAGAGCAAGGGCAAGCCCGCCGTCGAACGGCTCGGCACCGATTCGGGCGCGGCGGCCCGGCTGCAGATCGAGCAGGGCCGGGCCGATCTCGCCGTGCAGGGCGGCGAGGGCATCGCCTACATCGACAAGTTCCAGGAGCCGGGCAAGTACAAGGTGGTGCTGGACGCGCTGCCCGGGACCCCGTTCGGCGCGATCGTGAAGAAGGACGACAGCCAACTCGCGAACGCGCTGCTGAAGGCGTTCGAGGACATCCAGGCCAGCGGCGAGTACGACACGATCCTGAAGAAGTGGGGCTTGGAGGAGTACAAGCTGAAGCCGGTGATCAACGGCACCAAATGACCACCACATCGTCCACTTCCACACCGCGCTGGCCCGATCACCGGGCCAGCGCGGTTGGTCTTGCCTTCGATCTGGACGGCCCGACCGGCGACGCCATGCTGGACGGCTCGCTGTGGCGGCGTCCGGCGTACTTCAGCCAGAAGAGCTACGGCGTGTGGCGCGGCGTCGACCGGCTGCTGCGCCTGCTGGACCCGCTGCCGGCGACCTTCTTCGTGCCCGCCTGGGTGGTCGAAAACTGGCCCCGGCAGTGCCGCCGGCTGGTCGACGCCGGCCACGAGGTGGCCCATCACGGCTACCGGCACGAGCGCTTCGCCGACTACGACCTGGCCGGCCAGCGCGCCATCGTCGAGCGCAGCCAGGCCATCTTCGCCGGCGAGTTGGGCACGGTCGCGACCGGGTTCCGCACCCCGTCGGGCGACTGGACGCCCGGCACGCCACAGCTGCTCGCCACCCTCGGCTTCAGCTACTCGAGTTCGCTGCGCGACGACGATCGCCCGTACCGGCACGCGGACGCCGACCTGATCGAGATCCCGGCCCGCTCGGAGCTGGACGACTACACCAGCCTGGCCTACACCCGCGATCCGGACTGGCCCTCCGGCGGGGCCCGGATCGCGTCCTACCCGGCCACGCTGGACGCCTGGCGGCGCGAGGCCGACGGCTACCACGCCGCCGGCGGCTGCCTGGTCACCATCTTCCATCCCAAGTTCGTCGGACGCCCCGGGCCGGCGGCGCTGCTGGCCGACTGGATCGCCTACCTGCGCGGCAACCGGCCGTGGTTCGTCACCCTGGCCGAGATCGCCACCCACACCCGTACGACGGAGGCCCTCCGATGACCGCCGGATGGCCGGACGGCGCCCGCGCCGGCTGCCTGATCACCGTCGGCTTCGACGCCGAGCTGGCCATCCTGGCCCTCGACCCGACCGCCGCCACCCGGCAGAAGTCGCTGTCGGTGGCCCGCTACGGCGCCGTCCGCGGGGTGGAGCGGGTGCTCGGCGTGCTGGCGGACCGGGGCCTGCGCAGCAGCTGGTTCGTGCCCGCGCAGAACGCCCTGGGCTACGCCGCACTGACGGCCGAGGTGATCGCCGAGGGCCACGAGCTCGGCACCAGCGGCGTCGCGTTGGAGGACTTCGGCGCCTTCGGCCTCGGCGAGCAGCACCACCTGGTGACCCGGGCGCGGCAGCTGGTCGAGCAGCGCCACGGCGTCCGGGCGGTCGGGTTCCGGCCGGGCCGCGGCGACGCCGACCCGCGGCTGGCCGGGCTGCTGCGCGCCGACGGCTACACCTGGTCGTCCCAGCTGCGCGGCGACGACCTGCCGGTCGTGCTGCCGTCCGGGCTGGTCGACCTGCCGCACCATCACGAGCTCGACGACGCCGCCTACTTCAGCTTCAACCTCGACCCGCCGATCCCGCTCGGCAGCCCGCGGATCGCCCCGATCGGCGACGTGCTGGCCAACTGGTCGATCGAGTTCGAGGCGCACCGGGACGAGGGGCTGCTGTTCGTCCTCGACCTGCACCCGGAACTGATCGGGACGCCCGGCCGGGCGGCGATGCTGGCCGAGCTGCTCGACCGGGTCGTCGGCGCCGGTGACGTCTGGGTGGCCACGGGTGCCGAGATCGCCCGCTGGTGGCTCGGCC
>JBDHZN010000191.1:0-7003 GCA_039811845.1 Micropruina sp.
TCGTTCTTCGAGGGCGCCAAGATCGGCGTCGTCGGCCCGAACGGTGCCGGCAAGTCGACCATGCTCAAGCTGATGGCCGGGCTGATCCAGCCCGACAACGGCGACGTCTTCCTGAAGAAGGGGGCGACCGTCGGCATCCTGCTGCAGGAGCCGCCGCTGACCGAGGGCAAGACGGTGATGGAGAACATCGAAGAGGCGGTCGCCGAGACGAAGGGGATGGTCGACCGGTTCAATGAGATCGGCATGGAGATGGCCGATCCCGACGCCGACTTCGACGCCCTGATGGAAGAGATGGGCAACCTGCAGACCGAGCTCGACCACCGGCAGGCATGGGATCTGGAGTCGCAACTCGAGCAGGCGATGGACGCCCTGCAGTGCCCGCCCGGGGACACCATCGTCGACGTGCTGTCGGGCGGCGAGCGCCGCCGGGTCGCGCTGTGCAAGCTGCTGCTGCAGCAGCCCGATCTGCTGCTGCTCGACGAGCCCACCAACCACCTGGACGCCGAGAGCGTGAACTGGCTCGAGGGTCACCTGAAGAGCTACCCGGGCGCAGTGCTGGCCGTCACCCACGACCGGTACTTCCTGGACAACGTGGCCGAGTGGATCTGCGAGATCGACCGCGGCCGACTGCACCCGTATGAGGGCAACTACTCCACCTACCTGGAGACCAAGCGGCAACGCCTGCAGATCGAGGGCAAGAAGGACGCCAAGCGGGCCAAGATCCTGGAGAAGGAACTCGAGTGGGTGCGGGCCAACCCGAAGGCCCGGCAGGCGAAGAACAAAGCTCGTCTGGCCCGCTACGAGGAGCTGGCCACCGAGGCCGAGCGCAACCGGCAGGTCGACCTGGCCGAGATCAACATTCCGCCGGGCCCACGGCTCGGTTCCGACGTGCTGGACGCCAAGAAGCTCAGCAAGGGCTTCGGTGACCGGCTGCTGATCGAGAACCTGTCGTTCACCCTGCCCAGAGCCGGCATCGTCGGCATCATCGGCCCGAACGGCGTCGGCAAGACCACGCTGTTCAAGATGATCGTCGGCGAGGAGCAGCCCGACGCGGGCAGCCTGGCGGTCGGCAAGACCGTCCAGATCTCGTACGTGGATCAGTCCCGCGGCGGGATCGACTCGTCGAAGAACGTCTGGGAGGTCGTCTCGGACGGGCTTGATCACATCAAGGTCGGCAGTTTCGAGATGCCGTCGCGTGCTTATGTCGCCTCCTTCGGGTTCAAGGGACCGGACCAGCAGAAGCTGGCCGGCGTGCTGTCGGGTGGTGAGCGGAACCGGTTGAACCTGGCGCTCACGCTGAAGATGGGCGGCAACCTGCTGCTGCTCGACGAGCCGACCAACGACCTGGACGTGGAGACCCTGCAGTCGCTGGAAGATGCCCTGCTGGAGTTCCCCGGCTGTGCCGTGGTGATCTCCCACGACCGCTGGTTCCTCGACCGGGTGGCCACCCACATCCTGGCCTGGGAGGGCAGCGATGCCGACGAGGCCAACTGGTTCTGGTTCGAGGGCAACTTCGCCGACTACGAGGACAACAAGGTCGCCCGGCTGGGCGCCGAGGCGGCCCGTCCGCACGCCAGCAAGCATCGCCGGCTCACTCGCGACTGACGCCGGGAAGCCGGTGGCCGGCAGGCTCGGGGGACGCGCCCGCGCCGGCCACCGGATCCCGCCCGGAGTCGGGCCCACCCGTCCGGACTCCGGGCGCAATCGATTCAGGCCGCAGCGCTCTTGTCGTCGGCCTGATTCGCCGGTTCACCGAGACCATCGGTGCCCTCCAGATCGTTGAAGACCGAGGGGTCATCGGCTGGCGGTTGTTGCGTGGACCGCTCGACCCGGCTGAACCGGGTGGTGCCGCGGCCGAGGTCGTGCCCGACGGCGATCGCCTCGAGCACCAGCTTCTCGCGCACCTCACCGGTCTCGCTGTTCGTCCAGCTCCAGGTGGTGAGGCGTCCGGTGACGATCAACGGGTCACCCTTGCTGACGCTGGCCTGCACGTTGAGCGACAGCTGCCGGTTGCGGCAGTTCACGTTCAGCCAGGTGGTCTCGCCGTCGCGCCAGGTGCCGTTGCGGACGAAGCGCGGCGTGCAGGCCAGCCGAAAGGCGGCATACGCCCATTCGTTGCTGTCGTCGGTACGCACGTCGACGTCGCTCCCGACGTTGCCGGTGACGGTGATGGTGGCGTCCATGGTGCCCTCCTGAAGACTGTGGGATTCGTCATCCTCAGTGTGGGCACATGGAGTGAAAAGTGTTCAAAATCGCGCTGACTAGGGGTCTCGACAAGCTCGACCAGCGGGGTCAGCGGGCGTTGCGGACGGCGGCCACGGCACGTCGGTGCCGATCCAGCTCCTCCGAGACAGGCTCCAGCAGCTCGGTCTCGGTGACCGCGGCGATCGTCCGGTACAGGATCCGTTCGGCCCGATTCGCCTTCGCCCGGGCACCGATCGAGACCGCGAGCCTGGACAGACCGGCCAACGCGAGACCGCCGACCACGCCGCCGGCCAGCAGCACGAACTGGGCGGGCCAACCCCACCAGTACACGGTGGGCAGGTTGACCAGGCCGAGCGCCGGCGCGAACGCCCACAACAGTGCCCAGAGCCCGCCGGCCACCACAGCGACCATCAGCACCCACTGCAGAACCCGGATGATCGACCACCAGCCGGTGCCCCGGTCAAGTTCCAGGTCGGCACCGGCGATGGCGGTGTCCAACCGGTCCATCAGCAGCGCCTGATGACTCCGCGCGGCCATCGAGACCGCCGCCGCCCAGCCCCGCGGCAGGTCGGCCGACGCCTGGTCGACCAGTTCACGCAGCCCGCGGTCCAGCCGGGCCCGTTGCACCGGGCTGGCGCTCGGCAGCGATGTCCGGCTGATCGCGGTCGGAGCCAGCTGCCGATCGCTCTGATCGAGTCGGAGCGCCCGCAGCGGATCGGGTTTGAACCGCGCCACCCACTTCACGAACGGCCACCCGGTGGCCAGCCCACCGCGCAGCTTCCAGGCGTCGCGGACGCTGTCGACCGCCAGTCCGACACCGCTGGCGTCGGCCAGTGCCTTCACCAAGGGGTCGCGTTGCTTGCGGTCGAGCACCGGGGCCGGCGTCGTGCCCAGCTCCCAGGCGAGTTCGTCGGCGGCGACGGTCACGTCGGCGGCAATCCGGGCACTGACTACGGCTTTGTCGGCGACGGCCCGGGCGAGGACCTGCCGCAGCTCGGGCACGCCGGTGCCCTCCAGTGCCGACATCGCCATCAGCCGGGCGGCGGCCAGGCCTTCGTCGTCGAGCAGCCGGCGCAGGTCGGCCATCGCGTCGGCGAGTTCATCGGGCCGCAGCCGGTCGGCCTGGTTGAGCACCACGATCATCACCTCGGCGTACTGCGCCAGTGGCCGCAGGTAGCGCTCGTGCAGGGCGGCGTCGGCGTACTTCTGCGGATCGACCACCCAGATCAGCATGTCGACCAGTGGAACCAGCCGGTCGACCGTCATCCGGTGCGCGGTCTCGGTGGAATCGTGGTCGGGCAGGTCGAGCAGCACCAGATTGGCGAAAGCGCTGCGTCGTGCCGGCACCAGGTGCCGCCGGGGCACGTCCAGCCAGTCGAGCAGATCAGCCGGCAACTCGGTGCCCCAGGCGACGGCCATCGCCGTCGACGTGGTCGGACGCCGCACCCCGGTGCTGGCGAACTCGGTGCCGCTGATCGCGTTGAACGAGGTCGACTTGCCCGAGCCGGTCGCCCCGGCCAGCGCGACCACCGTGTGATCGCCGGTGAAAGTCCAACGCTCCCCCGCCCGTTTCAACACGGCCGAAGCCCGCGTCACCACGTCGTCCGAGGATCGTCCGCGGCTCAATTCCACGGTTTCGTCGAGCGCCCGCAGGCGCTGGGCCAGCGTGCGGCTCACCCGCGGTCACCGTCCTCGTCGGCGATCAACTCGGCATCCACGACGTCCTCGGACGCGCCCTCCCCACCGGCGACCAGCTCGGGTCGATCGTGGATCTGCCGAGCGGAGCCGCTGAAGCCCTCGACCTCGGCGAGCGTGGGCAGCCCGGTGCCGACCTCGGTACCGCGTGCCGCGTCGACCGCCGCTACAGCGGCCCTGATCTCGTCGCCCACCTCGGCGCGGACGCTGACCTCGTCGAGAACAGCCTCGTAGCGGGCCAGTTCGGTCGCCAGCAGCGCCTCGACCCGGGCGTCCAGATCCTCCTTGGCGCGTTTGGCGAGCCTGCGGACGGCGTCCTCACCGAAGACTGCTTCGAGGACGCGTTGGGCGAGCACGGCGGTGCCGCCGGCCACCCCCACCTCGACCCCGGTCACGCCGCCGGTGGTGGAGAAGACGACCATCATCAGTGCGATGCCGACCCCGTTGGTGCCCAGCGCGAGGAACCGGGCCCGTGACTTCTTCGAACTGCCCTCGCTGGTGACCAGCTCGAGCACGTCGGCCTGCCAGTTCCGGATGGCCAGGGCGACCTGAGCCTGGAAACCGGGCGAACCGCGCTGGAGGTCGACTTTGGTGGCGGCCAGCAGCTGCCGTCCGGCGGGATCATTCTCCCAGGCGGTCGCGGCCCGTTCGGCGGCCGCCTCGCCCTCTTCGCGGATCAGCACCTCCATGCCCGATTCGACCGCCATCTTGACCTCGCCGGCCTGCTTCGGTTCACCGCGCAGCGACGCCATCAGCCGATCACGCAGCCAGCTGATCTTCTGCTCGACGGCGCGGAAGAACTCGCCGGTGCCGACGAAGTCCTGCCAGCGGGCCAGCACCTCACCGCGCAGCAGCGTGCCGTCAGCGGTCTGGACGCCGAGGGTGCGCGCCGCCTCACGATAGGCGCCCTCGGCGTCGGAGCGCAGCTGCGCCAAAGCGGTGGCCTGCTCATCGGCGGCCTGCGCCACTTGCGGCGCCGTCCGGCATTGCGCGGCGATCGCGCCGCCCAGGGTCTGCAGCACGACGCTGGCGCGCGCCTGGCTGTCGGCCGCCAACCCGGCCAGCCACTCCCGGATCGGCGCCACCGCCGAATCCGGCAGCAAACCCTCAGCGTCGGCGACGGTTTCCGGGACGGCGAACAGCGGCGAGTCACCGAGCCCGCGATCGGCCATCAACTGGCCCAGGTGCGCCGGCACCTCGGTCATCGCAGCCGGCGGCACCCGCTGCAGAACGACGGCGAGCGCGGCGCTCCGCTCGGCGGCCGAGCGCAGGTAGTCCCACGGCACGGCGTCGGCGTAGCGGGCGGCGGTGGTGACGAACAGCCACAGGTCGGCGGCGGCGAGCAGCTGGGCGGCCAGCGCCCGGTTCTCAGCGACCACCGAGTCGATGTCGGGCGCGTCCAGGATCGCCAAGCCCTGCGGCAGCGACGGTTCCGGCACCAGCTGCAGCGTCCGGGTGTCGCTGGCGGCCTCCAGCGTGCGGGCCAGCCCGGGCAGGATCCGCTCGGGGCCGAACCAGTGCGCGTCGTCAGGATGGTGCACCAGGACGGGCGAGCGGGTGGTGGGCCGGATCACCCCCGGACGGCTGACCGTGCGGCCGATCATCGAGTTGACCAGCGTCGATTTTCCGGCCCCGGTCGAGCCGCCCACCACGGCCAGCATGGGCGCATCGAGGCGCTCCAGCCGCGGCAGCAGATAGTCGTTCAGTTGGGCGCCCAGGTCGCGGCGCAGGGTCTCGGCCCCACCGCGTCCAGGCAGGTCCAGCGGCAGTCTGGCGCGGTCGAGGGCGTCCGCGAGCAGCCTGAGCGAACTCGCCAGCTGGCCAGCGCTCATGCCACTCCTCACCCGGGGGGCGGGCCCCAGTTCGGGTCCACCCTGGAATACTGCTGCGATCCTAGTGGTGCGGCGCCCGGTCCTGCGGGCCAGTTCCCGCCCAGTCCGGCGGGACCCGGATAACTCGGCGGCGGATAGTCGACCGGCTGCCGCTTGCGCAGCGTCGGCAGGCTGAGTTTCTGCCCGCGCGGATCGTCGATGGCCAGGCCGCGCAACGACCGAGTCTGATACAGCAATTCGGTGGCCCGAGCCTGCCCCGCCGTGTCGATGACGCCCTTGACCTCGGCGTCGCGCAGGTAGGCGAGCTCGGTGAGCGTCCGCTGCAGGCTCAGGGTGGCCCTCAGCACCGTCCAACCCCGGGTGGCAGCCACCATCAACGCCCAGGCCCGGTGCCGGACGCGCGACGTGACGTCGGGGTCGACCGGGTTCAGCCAACCCATCCGGACGTAGTCGGTGAGCCGGGCACGGATCTTGCGGCTCTCGGTGAACAGCTGCCGTACCGCGTAGATCGTGGCCGAGGCGACCAGCGGCAACGCGACGGCGAAGTAGATGATGTAGCGCATCATCCCTTGGGCGAAGGTGGCCTGCGAGTTGAACATCATGTGCAGCAGCGCGGCCATCAGGTAGCCGATCAGCGGTGCCAGCACACGCACCACCTTGCTGTGGGTGCGCAGCGCCACCATCAGTCCGAGGCCGGTCATCATCGTGAACAGCGGATGCCCGAACGCCGTCCAGAAACCGCGCAGCCAGACCAGTTCGTGGATCGCCGACTCGGCATCACCGGTGTTGATCTGCGACGTCGAATACATGATCGCGCGCGAGTAGTAAATGATGTTCTCGGTGAACGCGAAGCCCGCCGCGGACAACCCGGCCAGCGCGACCCCGTTCAGTTTGGTCACCAGCTGGTAGCGCGCCAGCAGCGCCACCCCGAACAGCACGGTGGCCTTCGCCGCCTCTTCGACGAACGGGGCGATGTAGATCGCCGCCCGGGCTCCGGTGGTGGGGTCGGCCTGGGTACCTTCGGCCACGATCGAGAGCTGTTCGGATGCCCAGGTGTTGATGTGTAGCGACAGGAAGGTGGCGACCGCCGCTCCCCAGCCCAACGTCAGGTACCAGACCAGCAGCCGCTGCGGACGGAACCGGTCGGCGATCACGAAGAGCACGATCCAGAACAGCAGGGTGGGCATCGCGAACCAGAACGAGTCGCGGATGGCGGAGTGGTTGATGCCGGGCACGACACCACCCCGGACCGGGGTGTCGGCGGTCATCAG
>JBDHZN010000192.1:0-6991 GCA_039811845.1 Micropruina sp.
ATATGGGTCAGCCCCCTCGCAGGTCACAGCGGCAATGCCGCTTCATTCGTCAAAATGTGTCGTGAGCACAGGGTACCCAAAGACCCCAAGCCAGGAAAGCTGGCCTCACTGCGCGGGATGGCTCCCGATCAGCTCGACCGAGGCGGGCGCTCCGGCCTCCGCTCGGGTCTCGCCGAGCACCCAGGAGGGCACCCCGCGGGCCTCCAGCAGGGCCTGGGCGGCGTCCACCGACACCTGGGGCAGCACGACCGCCATACCGACGCCCATGTTGAGCGTGGCCTCGATGTCGGGCTGCGGGATTCCGCCCACCTGCTGCACCGTGGCGAAGACTGGGGCCGGCGTCCAGCTGGCCCGGTCGAGCCGGGCCGCGATGCCGTCCGGCAGTACCCGGACCAGGTTGTTGGCCAGTCCGCCGCCGGTGATGTGGCTGATCGCATGCACCTCGCAGCCCTCGACCAGCGCCAGGATGTCTTTGGCGTACACCCGCGTCGGGGTGAGCAGTTCTTCGCCGAGGGTGCGGCCGAAGTCGTCGACGTAGCGGTCCAGCGACCAGCCGGCGTCGGCCAGCAGCACCTTGCGGACCAGCGAGTACCCGTTGGAGTGCAGCCCGGACGCCGCCAGCGCGAGCACCACGTCACCCGGCCGGACGCGGTCGGGGCCGAGGATCTTGTCCCGCTCCACGACGCCGGTGGTGGCGCCGGCGATGTCGTACTCGTCGGGGTGCAGCAGGCCCGGGTGTTCGGCGGTCTCGCCGCCCAGCAGCGCCGCGCCGGCGGCCGCGCAGGCCTGCGCGATGCCCTTGACGATGCCGGCGATCCGCTCGGGCACCACCTTGCCGCAGGCGATGTAGTCGGTGACGAAGAGCGGCTCGGCACCGGTGACGACCAGGTCATCGACCAGCATGCCGATCAGGTCCCAGCCGATGGTGTCGTGGATGTCCAGCGCCTGCGCGATGGCGACCTTGGTGCCCACACCATCGGTGGACGTGGCCAGCACCGGGTGGTCGTAACCCTTCAGCGCGGACGCGTCGAAGAAGCCGGCGAAGCCGCCCAGGCCACCGAGCACCTCCGAACGCCGGGTGGCGGCCACGTGGGCCTTCATCAACTCCACGGCGCGGTCACCGGCCTCGATGTCGACACCCGCCGCGGCGTACGCCGAGGTCGTCCGGTCCGGTCCGCTCACGTGGTCCTCCCCCGCTCTGCCGGAGTCTGCTCCAGCCGCATCTTTTCGGCCCGTCCGGCCGGCACCTCAACCGGGTACTCACCGTCGAAACAGGCCCGGCACAAGGTCTTCTTCTGCAAACCGGTGGAAGCCACCAAGCCCTCGAGGCTGATGTAGCCGAGCGAGTCGGCGCCGATCGAACGGCAGATCTCCTCGGTGCTCAGCCCGGGCGCGATCAGTTCGGCGCGGGTGGCGAAGTCGATGCCGTAGAAGCACGGCCACTGCACCGGCGGCGACGAGATCCGGACGTGTACCTCGGCGGCACCGGCCTCGCGCAGCATCTTCACCAGTGCCCGCTGGGTGTTGCCCCGGACGATCGAGTCGTCCACGACCACCAGCCGCTGGCCCTCGATCACGTCGCGGATCGGGTTCAGCTTGAGCCGGATGCCCAGCTGGCGGATGGTCTGCGACGGCTGGATGAAGGTGCGGCCCACGTAGGCGTTGCGGGTCAGGCCGAGTCCGTAGGGAATGCCGGACGCGTCCGCGTAGCCGATCGCGGCCGGAATGCCCGACTCGGGCGTCGGGATGACCAGGTCGGCGTCGGCGGGGGCCTCCAGCGCCAGGGTGCGGCCGATCTCGACCCGCACCGAATGCACCCGGCGGTTGCTGATCAGGGTGTCGGGACGGGCCAGGTAGACGTACTCGAACAGGCAGCCCTTGGGGTCGGCGGCCGCGAAACGGGTGGACCGCAGGCCACCCTCGTCGATGGTGATCAACTCGCCCGGCTCGACCTCGCGGATGAAGGTGGCGCCGACGATGTCCAGGCCGGCGGTCTCGCTGGAGACCACCCAGCCGTTCGCCAGGCGCCCGAGCACCAACGGACGGATGCCCTGCGGGTCGCGGGCGGCGTACAGCGAATGCTCGTCCATGAACACGAAGCAGAAGGCGCCGCGCAGCCGGGGCAGCACCTCGAGCGCGGCGCCGTGCATGCCCAGATGCGAGTAGGTCGCCATGATCGCGGTGACCAGCGCGGTGTCGCTGGTGGAGTCCATCCGATCCTTGTGCGGCACCTCCTGGGAGGCGTCACGCTCCTTGAGCCAGGCCTCCAGCTCATCGGTGTTAGTCAGGTTGCCGTTGTGGGCCAGCGCGAGTCCGCCGGATTCGGTGGCCCGGAAGGTCGGCTGGGCATTGCTCCACACGCTCGCGCCGGTGGTCGAGTAGCGGCATTGCCCGATCGCCAAGTGGCCCTGCAGTGAGTTCAGGGTGGGTTCGTCGAAGACCTGGGACACCAGCCCCATGTCCTTGAACACCATGATCCGCTCGCCGTTGCTCACCGAGACTCCGGCGGACTCCTGGCCGCGGTGTTGCAGCGCGAACAACCCGAAGTAGCTGAGTTTTGCGACCTCCTCGCCCGGAGCCCACACACCGAAGACCCCGCAGGCGTCCTGGGGGCCCTTGTCCTGGGGATCGAGATCGTGAGTGAGGCGGCCGTCCGGACGAAGCACGGCGTTCACTCTAGCGTGGACGCCGCAGGCTCCCGACCCCGCCCGGGAATCGCGGGCGATTGGGACGGCCGTGGCTGGGCAGAAGATCCCGGCGTCCGCCGGAATGACCGGGCCAGGGTTGGTCGCTGTGGCACGGCGGCTCGTCATCCCGGGCTCGCCCCGCGATCTCCGCCAGACGTCACAGGGCCCGCCGTGGCGGCGGGCCCTGTGATCGGTGGTGCTACTTGATGACCTTGATCGAGAACGGGTACTTGTACGGCCGTCCCTGGTTCTCCGACACCGCGCCCATGATCGAGAAGATCAGGCTGGCCAACCCCACCAGCGGCCACAGGAACGTCCCGATCACGACCCCGGTCAGGATGTAGCTGATGATGAAGCCGATCGCGATGGTGATCTGGAAGTTCAGCGCCTCGACCGCCGCGGCCCGGATGCGGGGGCTGGTCCTGCCCTTGGTGTTCATGATCAGCAGTGGCGCGATCCAACCCAGGACGCCGGCGGTGATCAGGGCCGCGACCGGCCCGGACCAGTGCGCCGCGGGTGCCCAGAACTTCTCGTCGCTCTGGCTCGCACCGTAGGGCTGCATGCCGTAGCCGGGTTGTTGCCCGTAGCCGTACGGCGGCTGCTGACCGTAGGACTGCTGTTGACCGTAGGAGCCGGGCTGGCCGAACGGGCTCTGCTGACCGTAGGGCGACGGCTGCGGATCGGCATAGGGCGGCTGGGTCTGGCCGTACCCGGACGGCGTCTGCTGACCGTAGGCGGCCTGCGGCTGGCCCGTTGAGCCGTAGCCGCCGGGCTGCCCGTAAGAGGAAGCGGACGGCGCCGACGGCGCACTGCCCGACTGACCGTAGCCGGACTGTCCATAGCCTGGCTGGCCGTAACCACCCTGTTCCGGCTGGGCCTGAGCACCCGATGACGCCGAGGGGGCGGCACCCGGTTGGCCATAGGACGGCTGACCGTAACCCCCGGACTGGGCCGACGGCGCCGCACCCGGCTGTCCGTAACCACCGGGTTGTCCGTAGCCACCAGCGGGTTGCCCGTAAGCCGAATAGGGCGTGGTAGCCGCGGGCTGGCCACCCGCCTGGCCGTAGCCGCCGTAGGGGGCCGACTGAGCCGACGGCGCACTGCCCGACTGGCCGTACTGTGACGCGGGCTGCCCGTACCCCGAGGTTTGACCGTATTGCGAAGCGGGCTGGCCGTAGCCGCGGTACGCCGCCGGTTGGCCGTAGTCACCCTGGCCAGCGGCCGGAGGTGTCGCTGCGGGATAGGGGGTCTGGCCGTATCCGCCCTGGCCGTACTGGCTGGGCTGCGGGGTGGTCGAGCCGAACCCGAACGGCCCGGAATCGGCGCCCGGGGGCGGCGTCCCGAGATCGAAGGCACCGGGTGCCGACGTCGGCAGGCTGCCCGGCAGATCGAGCGGCGATCCACCGGCGGACGGCTGGGCGGCCGTGGGACGGTCGGCGGCGGCGGAGTCGAAATCGGTGCCGACCGGCGCGTCCGGCTGGTTCTGCCCCAAGTCGAGATCCGGCGCGTTCGCCGGCGCCGGCTCGTCGGCGACGACCTCCGCTTCGACGGGCTCGGCGTCGACGGACTCGGATGAGGCCGGGTCCGTCCCGTCCACAGCAACTTCTGCAGGTTCGGACGGCCCCGAGTCAGTCACCTCCACGGCGTCCACAGGCTCGAGCGGGGTCTGCTCGTCGGTTGTGTCCACAGGCTCGGACGGGGTCTGCTCGTCGGTCGCGTCCACAGGCTCGGACGGGGTCTGCTCGTCGGTCGCGTCCACAGGCTCAGCGCTCACGGTGTCTGCGGGCCCGGTCGAGTTCGAGGAGTCCTGGGTCTCCGAGCCGCTCACTTCCTCGGCCACCTCGGCGTCGACCGGCGGTTCGTCGGTCGGCGCAGCAGTATCGGAGGCGTCGGCCTCGACGAGTTCGGCCTCGACCACCTCACCGGGGGCCTCGTCGGCACCGCTGGTGTCGGGGACGAATGCTGCCTCGACGGGCGCGTCCGACTCGGTGGACGCCTCCGCCTCGACGGGTGCGTCCAACTCGACGGGTGCGTCCGACTCGACAGGTGCGTCCGACTCGGTGGACGCCTCCTGGGGTTGCTGGACCTCCCAACCCGACGATGGCTGGGACTCCGTCCCCCATCCCGGCGGGACGTCCGCTGGGTCTGACTGCTCGCGCTCGACGGGGCGCTCCCACGGATTCTGGGTCATTGCCTGATCACTGTCCTCACGATGGCTGGCTTGAGTGCCTGGACCGCTCCATTCTTGCGCACGCTCGCCGCCCAGACAGCAGGGTCAACCCGGAACGCACCCGGTGACTACCGACCGGACTCAGCTCCGCGACGCTTCGAGTCGCGAGAGGCGCTGGCGTCCCTGACTTTGCACCCCTTTGGGATCGTTGCACCTGTTCAAACCGGTGCAATCACCTGAAAAGGGTGCAACGTCCGCGGGGACTGGCTCGACGAACGGGTTGGTCAGTGCGCCATCGCCTCGCGCAGCGGGGCCTCCCAGCGGGAGCGGATCTCGTCCAGCGGCAGGGCGAACTGGCCGACGACCTCGAACTCGGCCAGTTCGGTGACCTCACCGAGGCGCTGCAGCGGGATCTCCTGCTCCACGCACAGCGCCGCGAACTCGGTCGCCGACGAGGCCGGCAGCGAGACGATCGCACGGCCGGGGCTCTCGGCGAACAGCTGCACGGTCGGGTCGCCGTCCGGCAGGGTCACCGCGACGCCCAGCCCGCGGCGCAGGCAGGACTCCACCAGCGCCTGCGAGAGCCCGCCGTCAGCCAGATCGTGCGCCGAGCTCAGCAGCCGGGCCTTGGACCCCGCCACCAGCACCGTGGCCAGTCGCTGCTCGTGGTCGAAGTCGGGCAGCGGCGGCATGCCGCCCAGGTGCCCGTCGTGGATCACGTTCGCCCAGGTGCTGCCGGACAGGTGCTCACCGGTCTCACCGAGCAGGAACACGGCGTCGCCGGCGTGGGCGAAGCCGAGGTTGGTCCGGTCGGCGACATCGTCGATCACGCCCAGCACACCGACCACCGGGGTGGGCAGGATGTTGGTCTCGCCGGTCTGGTTGTAGAAGGAGACGTTGCCGCCGGTGACCGGGGTGCCCAGCGCCTTGCAGCCGTCCACCAGGCCGAGGATCGCCTCGGAGAACTGCCACATCACCGCCGGATCCTCGGGCGAACCGAAGTTCAGGCAGTCGGTGATGGCGACCGGTTCGGCGCCGGTGACGGCCACGTTCCGGTAGGCCTCGCACAAGGCGAGCTGCGCACCCAGGTAGGGGTTGAGGTAGGCGAACCGGCCGTTGCAGTCGGTGGCCAGCGCGATGCCGAGACCGGTCTCCTCGTCGATCCGCAGCATGCCGCCGTCCTCGGGCTGAGCCAGCACCGAGTTGCCCCGCACGTAGCGGTCGTACTGGTCGGTCACCCAGGACTTGTCGCACAGGTGCGGCGAACCGGCCAGCCGCAGCACGGTGTCGGCCAGCTCCTCACCGGACCGCGCCCGGGGCAGCGTCTCGGCGGTGTCGGCGTTGAGCGCGTCGATCCAGTCCGGACGGGCGTAGGGCCGCTCGTAGACCGGACCCTCGTGGGCGACGGTGGCCGGGTCGACATCGACGACGACCTCGCCGTCCCATTCGATCAGCAGCCGGTCACCATCGGTGACCTCACCGATCACGGTGGCCAACACGTCCCACTTCGCGCAGATCTCGAGGAAGCGGTCGACGTTGTGCGGCTCGACGACCGCCATCATCCGTTCCTGCGATTCGCTCATCAGGATCTCTTCGGGGGCCAGCGTGTGGTCGCGCAGCGGCACCGTGTTCAGGTTGACGTGCATGCCGCCGTCGCCGGCACTCGCCAGTTCGGACGTGGCGCAGGACAGCCCGGCCGCGCCCAGGTCCTGGATGCCGGAGATCAGGTTCTCGGCGAACAGCTCCAGGGTGCATTCGATCAGCAGCTTCTCCATGAACGGGTCGCCGACCTGCACGCTGGGCCGCTTCGCCGGACCGTCGGCGTCGAAGGTCTCCGACGCCAGGATGGACGCGCCGCCGATGCCGTCGCCGCCGGTCGCCGCGCCGTACAGGATCACCTTGTTGCCGGTGCCGCGGGCGAACGCCAGATGCAGGTCGTCGTGCTTGAGCACCCCCACACACAGCGCGTTGACCAGGGGGTTTCCGTAGTAGGTGGGGTCGAAGACCAGCTCTCCGCCGATGTTCGGCAGGCCCAGGCAGTTGCCGTAGCCGCCGACGCCGGCGACGATCCCGGGCAGCACCCGGGCGGTGTCGGGGGCGTCCAGCGGGCCGAAGCGCAGCGGGTCCATCACGC
>JBDHZN010000193.1:0-6929 GCA_039811845.1 Micropruina sp.
TACGGAGTGCCTTCCAAGCTGGAGATCTTGAACCGTCGCAAGTCCAAGTTTCCCCTGCTGGGCAGGCACTTCCGTGTTTCTACGCGCCGATCACTCCGCGGCACCGTGAACGATCCGGGCTCGGCCCCGGGGCCACGAGCCTGAACAGCCCGAGCAGGACATCGTCTTGGAGACCCCTGCCCGATAGTCGCGGGCAAGAAGGTGCTCCGCCTGGAGCGCACCGCCTTGCGGCAGCTCTGTATCGAGTCCGCGAGGCTACGACGGTCAGAATGCGCCTATGCCCGTGACGAACCCATGGCTCGCTGAGCCGCTTCCAGACCGAGACCTACCGCGCGAGCAACTCGAGGACCGGATCCTCCAGTTGCTGTCGACGCACAACACCGCGGTCGTCGCCACCGTGAACGAAGACGGCAGCCCCACAGCGACGCCAGTGCGCTACTACAGCCTTGGGTTCGAGATCTTCTACACAAGCTGGAACGCGTCGCGTAAGTCACGCAACCTGAGGCGGGACCCGAGAGTGTCCGCGGGCATCGTGGCACCGCTGGTTGGTCAGGCCAGCAGCCGAGGCGCCCAGCTGTTCGGCACAGCGCGCACTCTGGAGCGAGACGACGCCGAGGCCGAGCAGTACTGGGAAGCCTTCCGGTGGCAGTCAGACCACGTGGAGCGTGGTCTGCCACTCAGCGAACCGCCTGTGGATCCGCTGACGATCATCACGCCCGACCGCATCCTGTACACCGAGCACTGGCTCCGCCGCGACGGCTGCCGACCACGCCAGACCTGGCGGAGGGGCTAACGCGCAGGGCGCATTGCGACCGACTCGTCAGGTCGGCAGTGTCACCTCGATCCATCCGGCCATGGCGCAGGCCGCGCACCTGGCGACCTCGCAGCGGAACGGGTCCAGAAACGGCACGCCGTAGCCGTCGTGGCAGGCACGGGGCTGTGGGAAGATCCGGCACTGTGCCGCAGCCCACCGCCTACGACGACCTGCGCATCCGGATCACCCACCTCGTGGAGTCACTGGAGCGCGCACCGGTTGTTGGTATCTCCGGTCACGGTGGGGCGGGCAAGTCCACCCTCGCGGCGCGCTTGATGGCCGACCTGGGCGGTCAGCCCGACCAGGTGGTCGGGACGGACCGCTTCTATGCCGTGGACGCAGGGCCGGGTTCCGGCTTGTTTGACCTGCACGACTGGCCAGCTCTGTTCGACCTGCTGGACCGCCTGCGTGTTGCCCCCAATCCGCAACGGCTCGTCTACCCCGTCCGGACCTATGACGGCGCCCAACGCACGTGCGACGAGCCAATGCCGCCGGTGGTGATCGTCGAGGGCATCAGGTTGCTACGCCCGGAAACGATGCCGCTGCTGGATCTGGCGGTGTGGATCGACCTGTCACCGGAGTCCGCAGGCCGCCGGGCCATCGCGCGCAACCGCAGTCAGGGCGACAGCAGCGCCGAACTTGACCTGTGGCGTACCAAGTGGATCCCAGAGGGGCATGCCTACGCCCAGTCGACGAATCCAGATCGCTTGGCGCACGTGATCATCGGTCATGAAGGCACCATCTGAGGCGGGCTGGGCCCTTGCCCCGACGGGCGTGGGACCGGTTCCTTGACAGCGGACACGGGAAACTGCCCGGAGGCGGCCATGTAGCTGCCGGTAGCGGTCACGGAAGTTGCCCGCTGGCGGTCATGGGATCTGCCCGACACGAGTTCGTCTGCCTCGCCGCGTCCCGCGGTTGAGGCCCCTCCTGGGTTGCGGTGGCGGTGCTGATGCGCCTACCGCCCCCAGGAGGGACCACGTGAAGTCTGCCGAGGAGATCATGAACATGTTGGAAGCGTTCGATTTGACCGGGTCGTTGCGTGACGCCGGGGAGTTGTCTGGCGTCTCGCACCACACTGTCGGAAGGTACGTCGCCGCCCGTGAGGCTGGTGCGTTGAGCGACCGGCCCGCGCCCCGGCCGCGGCTCATCGATGAGTTCCTGCCCAAGCTCGAGGAGTGGATCGAGCGTTCGAACGGCAAGCTGCGCGCGGACGTCGCGCACGAGAAACTGGTCGCGCTGGGGTACACCGGTTCGGAGCGGACCACCCGCCGCGCCGCCGCTCGGGTGAAGAAGAGCTACCGCCTGGGCAGGGTGCGGGTGCACCGGCCGTGGGTGACCGAGCCGGGGATGTGGTTGCAGTACGACTTCGGCGACGGCCCGCTCATCGAGGGGGTGAGGACGACGCTGTTCGTGGCGTGGTTGGCGTGGTGCAGGTTCCGGGTGGTCCTGGCGATCCGGGACAAGACCACGCCGTCGGTGATGGCCGCCCTGGATGTGACGCTGCGGCGCCTGGGTGGGGCCCCGACGTACGTGTTGACCGACAACGAGAAGACGGTCACGGTCGAGCACGTCGCCGGGGTGCCGGTGCGTAACCCCGCCATGGTCGCGTTCAGTCGGCATTACGGGGTCACGATCCACACGTGTGTCCCGGCGGACCCGGCGTCCAAGGGCGGGTCGGAGTCGAGCGTGAAGATCGCCAAGGCCGACCTGGTCCCCAAGGACACCAACCTCCTCCCGGCGTACGAGAGCTTCGCGCAGCTGGAGGCGGCGTGCGAGGCGTTCTGTGAGCAGGTCAACGCCCGCACGCACCGGGTCACCCGCCGCGCCCCGGCGGAGATGCTGGCGCAGGAGCGGGCCGCGCTGCACCCGATCCCGGCGTCCCCGCACACGGTCGCGTTCGGGGTGAGCAGGGTCGTGCCGGGCAACACCCCGATGGTCGCGTTCGAGGGTGGGCAGTACTCGGTGCCGCACACCCTGCTCGGGGAAACGGTGTGGGTGCGCGTCCACGGCCACGGCGCGCACGAGCAGGTCATCGTCGTCCACGTGAGCCCGCACGGTCCGGTCGAGTTCGCCCGGCACGCCCGCGGATGTGATGGGAGTCGAGTCATGGGAGGCGTTCGTCCTCGCCCTCACGGTGGCGCTGGCCGTACCCGGCCCAGACCTGGTTCTGGTGGTGCACTCGGCGACCCGCGGCGTGCGGGAAGGTATATCGACAGCCGCAGGCATCGTCACCGGGCTGATGCTGCACGCGCTGCTCGCCATGGTGGGGGCGACCACTCTGCTGGTGTCCGCTCCGGGCGCGCTCACCGTCGTGCAGGTGCTCGGCGCTGGCGCGCTGCTGTGGATGGGCGCGAGCATGCTTCGCGCCGCCCGAAGCGCCGAACCCGACGCCCAACAGGAGACGGGCCACCGGACGCGGGGCGGCTTCGCGCGGGGGTTCGTCACGAACGCGAGCAATCCGAAAGCACTCCTCTTCTTCGCGGCGATCCTGCCGCAGTTCATCGGACGGGGCGACGACGCGGAGCTGCGAACAGTGGCGCTGTGCGCGACCGTCGTGCTCGGGGCCGGGCTGTGGTGGGCCGTGGCGATCGCGCTGGTTCGGCTGTTCGGCTTCCACCAATCCCCGACGGCAGGCCGGATTGTCACCCTCGGGGGCGGCATCGCACTGCTGCTCATCGGCGCTGGCTTGCTGGCCACCACTGTGGGCGACCTCATTCGGTCAGTTGCGTAAGTGGCGTTCGACTCAAAACTGTAAGAAGTGCCGTTGACTCCATGAGTTGGCCGACCTTACGCATCTCGGGCGCGGGCGGACGTGAGTGCCGTTGAGCGGCCAAGCGGTCGGACACGGCGCCCCCCGGTGGCGACGGGGGTCCGAACTCACAGTGCGAGTTGGACGATGCGGACGAAGCGCGCGGCTCTGCGACCGAGGTTGAGGTAGCTGTACCGGCGGTCACTGGCCAGGCGTGCGGAGCATCCCTTTCCCACGGTCACCGGCTCAATGCCCTCGATCTCGATAGTCAGCGTGCCGTCGATAACCAGGAACAGCTCCTCCGAACCGGCTGGGTCGGGTTGCGCGTCGTAGCGGTCGCCGGGCTGCAGCGTCCAGTCCCACAGCTCTGCGGCTGGCTGGTGCTGGGTGGCGACCTGGAGGACCGCCCGGCTGCCGGCGGTGGAGGACCACACGCCTGGGGCGGCTCCCTGCAAGTTGACGGCGACGGGGTCCGACCTGGTGTCCCGAGTGAGGGAGGCGAAGTCTGTGCCGAAGGCGTGCGCGATCTTGTCGACCGTGATGAGGCTGGGGTTGGCACTCCCTTGCTCGATCAGGGTGACCATGCGCCGGCTGAGACCGGCGACGTCCGCGAGCTGCTGCACCGTGAGGCCGGCGTCCTTGCGTCGGCGACGGACCTCGCCACCCAAGCGCGCAAGAAACTCCGCGGTCGGGCCGCTGCGCACCTTGTCGTCGGCCACGTTGAACTCCTCCGATTTGCCCGTCCGCAGTCGTGGGCACTATGTTGCTCACTATGAGAACTCTGATGATACTCGATGCGAGTGATGTCACGCTGCCCGAGATGCGCGTCCAGGCCGCCGTTCGAGACGCCTTCGCGCAGCTGGGGACCGGGCGAGCCGTCCAGCCGTCGCAGACTCTCACCGAGGTCCCCGGCGGCGGTGACGTGATCGCCTACCAGGCATTGCTGGCCGAGGCGGGTGTCTACGCCGTGAAGGTCTCTCCCTACCTACCGCAACCGGACGGCGCGGCGGTCGTCACGGCGTGGACGATGCTGGTGTCGACCCGCACCGGACGGCCGCTGCTGCTGACCGAGGCCAGCAGCCTGACCACCGAGCGCACCGCGGCCACGACCGCGCTGGCGATCGAGCTGCTCGCTCGACCGGACGCCCGCACGCTGGCCGTCATCGGCCTCGGCCCGGTCGGACGTGCGCACCTCCGCCACGCACGGGCGGCGCGGGCCTTCGACGACGTTCGGGTCTGGTCCCGCACCGCTACCCAGGCAGATCTGGACGGGCTCGGCGAAGTGAGCCTCGAGGGTTCCGCGGAGGCCGCGGTCGCGGGCGCGGATGTGGTGCTGTTGTGCACGTCGGCGGCCACCCCGCTCCTTGACGTGACAGGCCTGCCCGCGGGAACGCTGGTCACCTCGATCTCCACCAACGCACCCCTGGCGCACGAGATCGACCCCGCTGCCCTGGCCAGTCTCGACGTCTACGCCGACCACGCGTCGAGCGCGTACGCCGCGGCGGGAGAGATGCAGATCGCCGCTGCGGAGCACGGCTTCACCGTCGACGCCATCCGCGGTGACCTGGCCGGCTTGCTCACCGGCAGCACGCCGTTGCCCACTGGGGACAAGCCGGTGTTCTTCCGATCAGTGGGGCTCGGGATCGAGGACGCCGCCATCGCTTTGACCCTTTTGGAGCATCACCAGGAGAGCCAGCAGAACCAGCGGAGTCAGGAGCCCACGTCATGAGGATCGCCCCGTTCGGTGTCGAGCAGTGGATGAACGAGTACGAGACCCGCTGCACCTACAACCTCGCCGAGACCTGCGTGGAGTCCCTCACCGTCGCGCAGCTGCTGGACCTGGCCGGGTACGGCGACCGGCTGCTCGACGAGCTGCTGCCAATGAAGCTCACCTACGGCGCCATCGAGGGCAGCGGCCGGTTGCGCTCTGCTGTCGCCGCGCTGTACGACGAGCAGGACGCCGACAACGTCCTGGTCACCCACGGTGCGATCGGTGCCAACCACCTGGTCCACCTGACGCTCGTCGAGCCCGGCGACAAGGTCATCTCCGTGCTTCCCACGTACCAGCAGCACTACTCGATCCCCGAGAGCATCGGCGCGGATGTGCGGATCTTGCGGTTGCGTGAGGACAACGCATGGCTGCCGGACCTCGAGGAGCTCGGCGCCCACCTCACAGGTGGAGCGAAGCTCGTGGCCATCAACAACCCGAACAACCCCACCGGGTCGCTGATGGACCGGTCGATGCTCGAGAAGATCGTCGCCCTCTGTGACCAGGCCGGCGCGTGGCTGCTGTGCGACGAGGTGTACCGCGGCATCGACCACACCGACCCCGGAACCACCACCTCAGTGGCCGACCTCTACCACCGCGGCATCAGCACCGCGTCGATGTCCAAGGCGTTCTCCCTGGCGGGACTGCGACTTGGCTGGATCACCGCACACACCGACCTCATCCACGAGCTCACCATCCACCGTGACTACAACACCATCAGCGTCGGCATGGTCGACGACCTGCTGGCCGCCATCGCACTGGAAAACGCCGACACGATCCTGACCCGCAACCGGGCACTCACCCGCCACAACCTCACGGCTTTGTCCGACTGGGTCGACAGCCAACCGAACATCACCTGGGTCAAACCCCGCGGCGGAACCACTGCTCTGCTGCGACATCACCTACCGATGAGCTCCAGGGACCTGTGCGTGCGGCTGCTCGAAGAGACCGGTGTCATGCTCACCCCCGGCAGTGCCATGGGGATGGAGGGCTACCTGCGCATCGGCTACGCCAACAACCCAGCCATCTTGACCGCTGGCCTGCCGCTCCTGACCCAGTTCCTCGCCCGCGCGGACCAACCGATGGCCACCTGAAGACAGACCCGCCGGAAAACTTCGGCCGACGCGTGTCGACGGGCCACGCGACATTGACGAACATCCCTCACGAAGTACCACGCAGTGTCCGCCGTCACCTCGACACTCTCTCGTCCGTTCAAAAGATGTCGGATGGCCGAAGTCGTCGTCAATCCCAGCAACGCCCAGACACCAACGAGGTCAGCCAAGGTGCCCATCAACAGCTGGCAGCGTTCAGCCACCGCGAAACCGTTCGCCCGTCTGTCTGATGCGCCGACATTGCACGGACGGCGTTGATGACCCGTTTGTGCAAGATACTCCGCGCGGCCTCATGCAGTGTCGGCTGCATCTCGACAGACGCCCCGGCCGGCCCGACGCCCGACCTGGCCGCCTACCTGATCACCGCCGACCGGCTGATGGAGGTGCTGCGTCCCGAGGCGTCCGACCCGAGCCGGCGGGCCCGGACCGCCGATTGGCTCTCGCGGCAAACCGGGGCCGCGACCGTCATCGACCTGCTGGCCCTCT
>JBDHZN010000194.1:0-6846 GCA_039811845.1 Micropruina sp.
GTTCCAGCGCCGCCTTGAATGCGGCCTTGGTGTCGGCGTTCGGATCGGATTCCGGCATCGGTGCCTCCTTGGTCGCGACGAAGACACCACTGTAGGCGGTTGGTCCGATTCGCTGCCTCCCCGGTCCCGGCCGACGCCTTGTCACGGTAGCCTCAGGCGCGTGCTGCTCTCCGACCGCGACATCCGTGCCCAGATTGAAGCGGGGCGCGTGCAATTCGATCCGTGGGATCCGGCGATGATCCAGCCCAGCAGTGTCGACGTCCGGTTGGACAAATTCTTCCGGCTGTTCGACAACCATAAATATCCGGTGATCGACCCGGCGCAGGACCAGCCCGAACTGACCCGGCTGGTCGAGGTGGATCCCGCCGAGGGCTTCGTGCTGCACCCGGGGGAGTTCGTGCTGGGCAGCACCTTTGAGACCGTCACCCTGCCCGATGACCTGGCCGCCCGGGTCGAGGGTAAGTCGAGCCTCGGACGCCTCGGGCTGCTCACCCACGCCACCGCCGGCTTCGTCGACCCCGGCTTCAGCGGACACGTGACCCTGGAGCTGTCCAATGTGGCGACGCTGCCGATCATGCTCTGGCCGGGCATGAAGATCGGCCAGTTGGCCTTCTTCCAGCTCACCAGCCCGTCGGAGAACCCGTACGGCTCCGCGGTCTACGGCTCGCATTATCAGAATCAGCGCGGGCCGACCGCGTCCCGGAGCTTCCAGAACTTCCACCGCGCCGACGTCTGACGCGAAGCGGTGGACATGGTTGGAAGTCCTGCGTCATGAACCGAGTGGCTGCTGGACTGCTCATGGGGCGCTGACCGGCGGCTGCGCCACTGGCATCGCTGGGCAGGTTGCCGTGTCGTCGGACGGGTTCGACTCAGCCGGGCCGGCATCTGCCTCGGCCCAACCAAACACGACGCAGAAATCCTGCGTGCAGTCTCGGTCACGCCGTGATGCTCGGTCGGCGGATCGACGGGGTGTTGGAGGAGTACGTGATCGCGTTGGTGTCGCGTTGGTGTGGGGTCCAACCCGGTAGGGCTTTCCGGGCTCATCTTTCGCACGGACGCTGAGTTGCTGATCGCGCGATCCGCCACTGCTGGCGGGAACCGTTCACTGCTTTCGTGAAATATCCCGAAAGTAGTGAGCCTTTGCTGAAAGCTGTGGTCGATCGCGCGATCGGACGAACCACGGGGGCGAACCACGCGGATGACGGGGCGAGCTGGCCAGCGTCGACGGCCCACTAGTGCGCCCAGATTCGGAGGGGCCTGCATGCGTCTTGTAGGTCGTTGAGCGGGATGACCGTGGTTTCGACGTCGGCGATGGGTACGCCTTCGAAGAGCGCCCAACATTCGTGATCGCCGAGTTTGGATACGAAGCGGATCCCTGAGTACCGAGGGGATCCGTCGGCACGTTCTTCGAGGTAGGTCCAGGTGGCGATGAGTCGGGTCAGGAGCCGGTGGTTGGATCTGACCAGTGAGACATCGAGTGCTTCATAGCCGAGGCTGACCAGATCTGCGGCGAGGTGGTGGGTGAGTGTGGTGTGGCTGGCGGTTGCGTCGACGTCCAGGAACGGTAGACCGCCTGGCACGGTGAAGGTGATGAGTCGTCGGTGGTCGCGCCAGTCGGCGGGGATGTTGCCGGAGACCATCAGCCCGGGCTGGGTGGCCTTGCAGGCGGCGAGAGTGGCGGCGCTGAGCCGAAAGCTCTGCACGGTTTCGGTGTAGGCGCCCACAGGTTCGGTGGCGGCGTACATCACCCCGGCGCCGGCGACGTCGAAGCGATATCCGAGCTTGTCGTTTTGATCGATGTCCGGGGTGATGTAGGAGTAGGCGATCGGGTTGGTGTCGCGTCCGACCCGGTAGAGCTTTGCTGGGGCGTCCACGACGGCGATGCCGAGGCCGTCCAGGCGGTCCATCAGCCGAGGTCGCGGAAGGTGCGGGCAGCAGCGAACACGGCCGGGCTCTCACCGGCGGCGATCATCTCTGCAGGCGTCTCCTCTCCCAGGTAGGGATTGCTGCCGATGAACCAGGCCCGAACGGTGTGTGGCGAGTCGACCTTCATCAGATCGGTGTAGATCGCGAAGGCGTCGCGCAGCTTGCGCTCGGAGATTGGGTTGGGGTGGGCCTTGCCGTTCTTGGCCCACCTGCTCACAGTCTCAGGCGTCACGTTCGCCATGAGGGCCACGATGGAGTTGCCCAGCTGAGTGTTCAGGGTCGAAACGACATCGGTCCATGCCGCTCGCGTGGCCTCGGCGTGTGCTGCTTGGCGGCGCCGGATCAGAGGGTCAACGATCTGCTCCATCGCACACCTCCCGCTGAGTCAGCTGAAAATCAATACTAGATCAAGTATATGCCAGATCGGGAGGTTGTGCCATCGTCATGACCACCAGCTTCCGGAGACCATTCACCGAATAGGGCGACAACCGCGCCGACGTCTGACGTCGCCCCGCACTGCTGCGGGGCTCATCTTTCGCCCGGACGCTGAGTTGCTGATCGCGCGATCCGCCACTGCTGGCGGGAACCGTTCACTGCTTTCGTGAAATATCCCGAAAGTAGTGAGCCTTTGCTGAAAGCTGTGGTCGATCGCGCGATCGGACGAACCACGGGGGCGAACCACGGGGGCGAACCACGCGGACGACTGGGCGAACCACGGGGGCGACTGGGCGAGCTGGCCAGCGTCGACGGCCGCCGATGAGTAGGCCGTACGGCTGGATGACCAAAATCCGCTCAGCTGAGGACGTCCGGTAGAGGCGTTGTCGGTAGATCACCGAAGGCGGCGGAGACGCCGGGGCAGGTGATCGTGCCGGCGACCGTGTTCAGGCCGAGGGCCAGCGGTTGCGATTCGGCGCAGGCCTGCTGCCAGCCTTTGCCGGCCAGTTGGACCGCGTAGGGCAGGGTGGCGTTGGTGAGTGCCCAGGTGGAGGTGTTCGGCACCGCACCGGGCATGTTCGCGACGCAGTAGAAGATCGAGTTGTGCACGGTGAAGGTCGGGTCGTCGTGTGTGGTCGGGTGGGAATCCTCGAAGCAGCCGCCCTGGTCGATCGCCACATCGACCAGCACCGAGCCGGGTCGCATCTGCGCCACCATCTCGTTGGTGACCAGCTTCGGCGCCTTGGCACCCGGGATCAGCACGGTGCCGATCACCAGGTCGGCGGCCAGCACCTGCTCGCGCACGCTCAGTGCGGTCGACACGATGCCCTGCACCCGGTTGTCGTAGCGCCAAAACGTCATCCGGAGCTTCTCCAGATCGGTGTCCAGGATGGTCACGCTGGCCCCCATGCCGAGGGCGATGTTGGCCGCGTTCTGACCGGCCACGCCACCGCCGAGCACCACCACCTTGGCGTTCGGGACGCCGCCGACGGCACCCATCAGCACGCCGCGTCCGCCCTGGGCCTTCATCATCGCGTGCGCCCCGACCTGCGGCGCCAGGCAGCCGGCCACCTCCGACATCGGGTAGAGCAGCGGCAGCATGCCGTTCGGTAGCTGCACCGTCTCGTAGGCCAGCGCCGTTGTCCCGGCGGTCAGCAGCCGCTCGGTGAGGGACCGGTCGGCAGCCAGATGCAGGTAGGTGAACAGCACCAGGTCGTCGCGCAGGTAGTCGTATTCGGACGCCACCGGCTCCTTCACCTTCATCACCAGCTCGCCGGCCGACCAAGTCGCGTCGGCGTCCGGCAGGATGGTGGCGCCCTGATCGGCGTACTCGGCGTCGGTGATCGACGAGCCGAGTCCGGCGCCGGCCTGCACGAAGACCTCATGCCCGCGCCGGGTCAGTTCGTGCACACCCACCGGTGTGATCGCGACGCGGTACTCGTTGTTCTTGACCTCGGTGGGGACGGCAATCTTCATCGGTGCTCCTTCGGCCGCTGGTGCCAGCAGTGTAGAACCGGGGGTTGCCGCTCCAGTAGGGCATACGCTGCGGGAATGCTGACCTGGGACGAGCTGGCCGCCCGCACGCTGGCCCGCCAGTTCCCCGCCGAGGGTGAGCCGGACGACGTCGCCGGGCTGCTGCGCCGGGTCGGACCGATCCAGTCCCAGACGGCGCGCTCGGTGTTCGTCGGGCTGGCCGCGCGTCGGCCGGGGATCACCCGGGACGCGATCACCGCCGGCTACGAATCGTTCGCGATCGTCCGTGGCAGCAGCCTGCGCGGCACCGTGCACACCAGCGTCGCCGAGCAGCATCCACTGTTGGAGGTGGCCACCCGGCTCGGCCAACGGACGCTGTGGACCCGCACCCTGCGGTTGGTCGGCAGCACCCTGGAGCAGGTCTGGGCCGGTATCGAGGAGTTCGCCTTCGACCACTGGCGCACCCCGGCCGAACTGGCCGAGCACCTGATCAGCTGGCTCGCCACGCACGATCCGGACGCGGCACCGGCGTTCGCCGGGACGTCCGGCCGCTACTTCGCGTTCGGCCACGGCGGGCTGGTCCGGCGTCCGCTCGGCGGCGACTGGGTCGGTCAGGGTGCCCCGGGCTACCGGACGGCGTCCGCGCTGCTCGGCGACCGCTCGGCGGTGCTCGCCGACGACGAGGCGGCCGTCGACGCGCTGCTGCGGCACCATGTCGCCGCCCACGGACCCGCCAGCCGGCACGACCTGGCCTGGTGGTCAGGGCTGGGCCTGACCAGGGTGGACGCCGCGCTGGACCGGCTGCGGCTGGCTGCCGACGAGGGTCCGGACGGCCGGACCTACCTGGATCTCCCGGACGCCCCGGCACCGGTCGACCTCGACGGCGTCCGGTTGCTGCCCGAGTTCGACGCCCTGCTCTGCGGCTACCACCCGGCCGGACGCGAACGCTTCGTCGACGCCGCTCACTACGACGTGCTGTGGAAGCAGGCCAACGGCCAGCTGCTGGCCCCGGTGCTGGTCGGCAACCGGCTGGCCGGGCATTGGCGGATCACCGGTACCGGACGCCGCAAGCGGTTGACGGTGGAGCGGCTACCGGGCGTCCGGGCGATTCCGCGGGCGGCGCTTCGTGAGGCGGTCGCGGCGCTGGAACTGGGCTTGGGAGTCGAGCTGGAGTTGGCCGGTTGAGCTTGTCGAAGCCAACTGGGTCTCGACAAGCTCGACCAACGGTGGCCTGACAAGCTCGACCAACTGGGTCTCGACAAGCTCGACCAACGGTGGCCCGACAGGCTCGACCAACGGTGGCCTGACAAGCTCGGCCGACGGTGCCTGGACACCGCTGTGCGCGACGCCCGGCGGCGTTCCGTTCCCCCTACGGACCTGCCTGCCGGTGCGTCGCGCACCATGCGTTCCCCCCGATGAAGTCACACCGCCGGATCAGCCCCCCGACCTTCCGGGATCAGCGACTTCAACCACCATGAGTGGCTCGGCCGCGGCCTGATACAACGGGCCGAAGAGAATTTCTCTGATTCCTCAGCCGCGTAGCCACACCGTGGTGTCGGACGGCAGTTCCCGGTCGGCGTCCAGGGCGCCGGAGGCCAGCAGCACCTCGCCTGCGGGCAGCTCCACCGGCTCGCTGCCGAGGTTCGTCCAGCACTGGAACCGGACGCCGTCAGCGTCCGCCGGCCGCGCGAACGCCAGCACCTTCTCGCCGCCATCCAGCCATTCCAGGCTGCCGTCGCCGAGTTCGCCCAGCTCGCGTCGCAGCTTCAGCGCCGCCCGGTACAGCTCCAGCGTGGAGCCGGGGACGCCGTTCTGGGCGTCCGCGGCGAACGGTGCCCAATCGCTTGGCTGCGGCAGCCAGGGGGCGGCCGCACCGTCGGGGGAGAAGCCGTAGGATTCGCCGGTGGCGGTCCAGGGCAGCGGCACCCGGCAGCCGTCGCGGCCCTTGTCGGTGCCGCCGGACTGGAACCAGACCGGATCCTGCAGCGCCTCGGCGGGGATGTCCTCGGCCTCAGGCAGGCCCAGTTCCTCGCCCTGGTAGACGTAGGCGCCGCCGGGCAGCGCGAACATCAACAGTGCCGCCGCCCGCGCTCGACGGCCACCCAGCGCCAGGTCGGACGGCCTGCCCTGGTAGTGCACCAGGTTGCGAGCCATCGGTTCGAGGCCGTGCTGATCGCGGGCGTAGCGCGACACCGGCCGGCAGACGTCGTGGTTGCCGAGCACCCAGGTGGGCGGGGCACCGACCGCGGCGTGCGAGGCAATGGTGGCGTCGATCACCCGGCGCAGCTCGCCGGGCAGCCAAGGCGCCATCAGGAAGTCGAAGTTGAACGCCGTGTGCAGCTCGTCCGGACGCAGGTAGGCGGCCAGCCGGTGCGCGCGGCCCACCCAGATCTCGCCGCAGAACGCGCGCGACGGGCTGTACTCGTCGGCGACCCGGCGCCACTCGCGGAAGATCTCGTGCACGCCCGGCTGGTCCCAGTGCGGATGGTCGTGTTCGGCGTCTTCGGGCAGCGGGAACTCCAGACCGTTGAGGTCGGGCAGTTCCCAGTCCTTGGCCATGCCGTGCGCCACGTCGATGCGGAAGCCGTCCACTCCTCGGTCGAACCAGAACCGCAGGGTCTGCGCGAACTCCGCCCGGACGCCCGGGTGCCGCCAGTCGACGTCCGGCTGGCCGGGGGCGAACAGGTGCAGGTACCACTGCCCGTCGGCCACTCTGGTCCAGGCCGGGCCGCCGAAGTTGCTCTGCCAGTCGTTGGGCGGCAATTCGCCGGAGTTGCCGCGGCCCTCGCGGAAGATGTACAGCTCGCGCTCCGGCGAGCCGGGGCCGGCGGTCAGCGCCGCCTGGAATAGCGCGTGCTGGTCGGAGGTGTGGTTCGGGACGATGTCGATGATCACCTTGATGCCGGCGGCGTGCGCCTCGGCGACCAGCGCGTCCGCCTCGGCCAGGGTGCCGAAGACCGGCTCGATGTCGCGGTAGTCGCTGACGTCGTAGCCGGCGTCGACCATCGGCGA
>JBDHZN010000195.1:0-6757 GCA_039811845.1 Micropruina sp.
ATCGACTGGTACATCGACCCGAAGACCGGCTACTACACCGACCCGGCGACCGGGCTGACCATCGACCCGAAGACCCAACAGATCGTGCGCACCCGATGAGCGACTACACCCGGCTGACCCTGCGCGGCAGCAGCACCGCGGCCGACCTGGTGCTGCCCTCCGACGAACCGCTGGCGGCGATGCTGCCGGACATCCTGCGGCTGCTCGACGAGCCCGCGGCACCGGCCCGTCCGCTCACCCTGGTGACCGTGCTGGGCGAGCAGCTGAACACCTCACTCAGCCTCGCCGAACAACAGGTGCACCAGGGCGCGATCGTCTCCCTGGTCCGGCTGGACGAGGCACCCGCACCGCCCGAGGTGGCCGACATCACCCAGCTGGCCGGCGACTCGATCGCCGACCGGGCCGACCGCTGGCAACGAAAATGGGCGGTGCTGGCCGCGGCGCTCGCCTGCCTGGTGATCGGAGGCCTGGGCGGTGCCGAGTTGGCGGCGTCCGGCATGCCTGCGTGGTGGCTGGTCGGCGTCGCTGTCGTGCTCGCCGGTGCGGCGATTGGCCTGGCCAGGCGGGGTGGGCATGGTGCCGGCTGGGTGGTCACCGCGCTGGCCGCCGGACTGCTGGCCGCCCCGGTCGGCGTGCTGACCGGATTGCCGGACGCCGCCGCAACCGGCGCCTGGCTGGGTGCGGTCGCGGCGCTGCTCGCCGCCGTGGCCCAGTTCGGCTACGCCGACCGCGGCATCGCGCTGGGCGGGGTGTGCGGTGCCGTCCTGGTGGCCGGCTGGGCCGCGCTGGGACTGACCGGGATGACCGTGCCCGGAGCCGCCGGCACGATGGCCCTGGTCGCCACCCTCGGCCTCGGGCTGCTGCCCGGCGTGGCGATGACGATCGGTGGCCTGACCGGACTGGACGACCGGGTGATCGAGGGCGGCACGGTGCGCCGTCCGGACGCCGCCGCTGCTGTCGCGGCCACCCACCGCGGCCTGAACGGGGCGTGTCTCGCGCTCGGCGCGGTGATCGGGGCGGCCGGCTATCTGCTCGGCGCGACCCCGGACGGCTGGGCGATGGGCCTGGCCGCGGCGGTGGCCGTCGTGGTGGTGTTGCGGGCCCGGGTGTTGCCGCTGGCGCCGCAGCGGCTGGCCTGTTTCGCGGCGGCGACCGCGATCGCCGCCGGTCTGGCGGTCAGCGGTTTCGTGCTCGCTCCCAGCTGGACGCTGGCCGGGCTCGGCGTCCTCGCTGTCGCGCTGGTGGGCGCGATCGGACTGCGGCTGAGCGACCAGTTGCGCGCCCGGCTCTCCCGGCTCGGCAACACCTGCGAGTTCCTGGCGGTGCTGGCCGGCGTCCCGCTGCTGCTCGGCCTGCTCGGCGTCTACGCCGACCTGTTGGCGGCGTTCTGATGTCCCGCACCAGCACCTCACCCGCTTCCCCGGCCCATTCCGTCATCCCGGCCCATTCCGTCATCCCGGCGCATTCCGTCATCCCGGCGCACGCCGGGATCTCTTCCCGCGGCCTGCTCACCAGCTTCGACGCGGTCCTGCGCAGCTGCCTGCCCGGCCGCCCGGATCGCCTGATCGCTCTGGACGCCGCCATCCGTGCCCCGCTCCCGCTCAGCACCCGGGTCGGTGTCCTGGGCGCCACCCCGGACGCCCCGACCGCCGTCATCGGCGGCCTGCTCACCGCGGTGCTGGCGGCCCGCCGTCCGCACCGGGTGCTCGCGGCGTCCGCCCACGACGCGGAACCGGGCGTCGGCTGGTTCGCCGGCATCACCGGGCCCGCGACGTCCGACGAGACCGCGATCGCCCGCCGGGCCACCGCCCGGACCGGGGCCGAGGCCACCGAAGGACTGGCACACGCCACCGGCGGCGGCTGGGCGATCGACCTGGCCGGCCGGGCCGACCGGTGGTGGGACGCCGTCGCCCCGATCAGCCGGTTCTTCGACTTCGTGGTCACCGATTGGGGCTCCCCGGCGGGCCTGAACGACGTTCGGGCCGCTGGTGGGGTTCTGCTGGTGGTGGCCGAGGCCGCCCTCGAGTCATTGCGGGCTGGAGTGGAGTTGAAAGCCCGGCTGGACGGAGCGGACACCCCAGTGTTGCTGGCGGTGCTCGACCGCGGTGATGCGCCGCGGGGACTGGCCGAGGTGGCGCGGGTGAACGGGGCGAGCTGGCTGCCGCGCGATAGAGGTCTCGACAAGCTCGACCAACGGGGCCAGGGTCTCGACAAGCTCGACCAGCGGGGGCGGGGCCAGGGTCTCGACAAGCTCGACCAGCGGGGGCGGGAGCAGGGTCTCGACAAGCTCGACCAACGGGGGCGGGAGCTCGACCAGCGAGAGCCGCGGCGGCGGCTCAGCTACCCCACCACCACGGCCGTGCTCGAACTGGCCGCCCGGGTGGTGGCCGCCGCGGCACCAGTCCCAACGACACCGACCCGAACGGAGGCCTCCCGATGACGGTCCTGGTGCATCGCCCGACCCGCTCCACGCTGCCGGTCGCCGAACCCGAGCCGGAGACCCTCGCCGCGCCACCGCCGGTGGTCAGCGAGGCGGGTGGCTTCCCGCTGCAGTTCCTGCTGCCGATGGTCGGCGCCATGTCGTCGGTGATCATGATGGTGGTGATGCGGAACGGCCAGCCGCTGTTCCTGCTGATCGCCGGCGTCATCTTCGTGCTGGCGCTGGTCGCCGGTCTCGGCTTCGCGCTCAGCTCCCGTGGTCGCAAGGCCGCCGAGCAGGCCGCACAACGCACCCGCTACCTCGACTATCTGGAGCGGCTGCGGCGTGACCTGCAGGGTCGCAGCGACGAGGTCCGGGACGCCGCCAGCCTGCTGCACCCCGATCCGGACGCGCTGCTGTGGCTGGTCCGCGACCCGGAACGGCTGTGGGAGCGGCGGCGCCGCGACGACGACTTCCTGACCGCCCGGATCGGCGTCGGTGACCTGCCCTGGTTCCGGCTGACCGTGCCGCCTGCGGAGTCGCCGGTGCAGCCGCAGGACCCCTATCTGCTGGCCGAGGCGACCACGGTGAGCGACCGGTTCGGCACCGTGCCGGGCATGCCGGTCACCGCGGCGCTGCGCAACGCGCATCGGATCGCGATCATCGGCGACCGGGAGCCGGCGGTGGCGCTGGTCCGTGCCCTGGTCGGCCAACTGGCCGCCGTCCATTCCCCCGACGATCTGCAGCTGGCCCTCGCCGCCGCGCCGGAGCGGATGCCGGACTGGCGCGGCTTCGACCTGCTGCCGCACACCCTGGACGCCGAGCTGTTCGACGGTCCGGTGCCCGCCCGCCGAGTCGCCGAATCAATGGCCGCCCTGGGCCAGGTGCTCGGCCAGACCCTGACCGACCGGCTGCAGCAGGCCCATACCTCGCGGCGCACCGGCGCCGCCGGGTCGGCCCCGCCACGCCTGCTGGTGGTCGCCGACGAGCATGGCGCGCAGGCGTCCGGGGTGCCGGGCGGGCAGAGCGCGGCCGAACTGGGCGTCACCCTGCTGCATCTGCTGGCCGACCGGCTCGACGAACCCGACGACGTCGACCTCCGGATCACCCTCGGCGACGACACCGCGACACTCGAGGTCGCCCCGGGAACACCGGCCGCGACCACCGTCACCTTCACTCCGGACGCGCTCAGCGAGCCAGGTTTCAGTGGTCTGGCTCGCGGCCTGGCCGCGTTGCGGCTGTCTCGGATCGCCGGACGACAGGACGACTCCGGCGAAGCGGTGATGGAGCTCGAGGCCCTGCTCGGTGTCGAGAACCCCGACCAGATCGATGTCGAGCGGCTCTGGCGTCCGCGCGTCCCGGCTGACTTCCTGCGGGTGCCGTTCGGCCTGGACGATCACGGCAACCCCGTCCAGCTCGACCTCAAGGAGAGCGCCCAGTTCGGCATGGGCCCGCACGGCATCTGCATCGGCGCTACCGGGTCGGGCAAGTCCGAGATGCTGCGGACGTTGATCCTGTCGCTGGCGATGGCGCATCCGCCCGAAGACCTCAGCATGATCCTGGTCGACTACAAGGGTGGCGCGGCGTTCGCCCCGTTCGCCGGCCTGCCGCATCTGGCCGGGCTGATCGACAACCTGGCCGACGACCCGCAGCTGACCACCCGCGCCCGCGCGTCCATCGCCGGCGAGGTGGTCCGCCGCCAGCAGCTGCTGAAGGATGCCGGCTCGTCGCCGTCCCTCACCCACTACCGGCAGCTGCGCGCCGACGAACGCCCCGACCTGCCGCCGATGCCGCACCTGTTCGTGGTGATCGACGAGTTCGGCGAGCTGCTCACCGCCGAACCGGAGTTCATCGACCTGTTCCTGCAGATCGGCCGGATCGGCCGTTCCATCGGCGTCCATCTGCTGCTGTCCAGCCAGCGGATCGAGGGCGGCAAGCTGCGCGGCCTGGACACCTACCTGTCCTACCGGCTGGGGCTGCGCACGTTCAGCGACGCCGAGTCGCAGGTGGTGCTGAACACCCCGGACGCCTTCCATCTGCCGGCGCTGCCCGGCTACGGCTACCTGAAGGTCGACACCACCGTCTACACCCGGTTCCGCTCCGGCTACGTCTCCGGGCCGTCCACCCAGGTGGTGCGGGCGCCGGTCGCCGACGTCCGGCCGCGACCGTTGCTGGTGCCCGTTTACAACGGGGTGAAGGCGGACGCCGACGAGCCGGACCGGCCGCTGGAACTGCGCCGTCCGGACACCGGGGTGACGTTCGTCGAGGCCTCGGTCGCCGAGTTGCGCGACGATGACCGGCTGACCCGCCCGGTGTGGCTGCCACCGCTGCCGGAACGACTCGCACTGGGGTCGCTGATCGGTGGTGCCACACCGCCGCCGCTGCAGGTGGTGGTCGGGCTGACCGACGACCCCACCAAGCAGGCACAGACGCCGCTGACCCTCGACCTGACCCGGGCCGGCGGGCACCTGGTGATCGTCGGTGCACCGCAATCGGGGCGGTCCACCCTGCTGCGCACCCTCGCGGTGTCGACCTGCCTCACCCACACGCCGCGGCAGGTGGCCATCTACGGGATGGACCTGACCGGCGGCGGGCTGCAGCGGCTGGAGGACTTCCCGCACGTCGGCGGCGTGGTCACCCGCGGCAACCGGGACAAGCTGCGCCGGCTGTTGGAGGAACTGTCGGTGATGCTGGCCCAACGTGAGGCGGTGTTCGCCGACCGCGGCATCGACTCGCTCGTCGAGCTGCGGACGCTGCACGCCCAGGGCCGGGTCCCGGAGCTGCCGGCGGCCGACATCGTGTTGCTGGTGGACGCCTTCGGCGCGCTGCGCAGCGACTTCGAAGAACTGGAGGAGCTGTTCGTCGACATCATGCAACGGGCGTCCAGCTACGGCATTCACCTGGTGCTGACACTGACCCGGTTCAGCGAGCTGCGGCTGGCCCATCAGGCGCTGTTCGGCAATCGGATCGAGCTGCGGCTGAACGATCCCGCCGACTCGGGGATCGACCGCAAGCTGTCGGCCGTGCTGCCCGCTGACACCCCCGGACGTGCGCTGCTCACCGACAAGAACCTGGCCCAGATCGCGCTGCCGGTGCTGGACGAGGTGCCGGACACCGAGATCGCCGACGAGTTGCAGCAGCTGGCCGCGCAGGCCGCCCGGTCGTGGAACGGGCCGGCCGCCGCACCGATCCGGCTGCTGCCGCTGGAGCTCTCCCCCAGCGAGCTACCGGACCGTTTCGACGAGCCGGACGCCGTCCCGCTCGGCCTGCGCCAGGACACCATGGAGGCCGCGCTGTGGGACTTCACCGGCGCCGATCAGCATCTCGTGGTGCTCGGCGACGCCAAATGCGGCAAGAGTTCACTGCTGCGCACTGTGGCGGCCGGGCTGATGGAGCGGTTCACGGCCGACGAGCTGGCCATCGCGGTGATCGACATCCGCGGCCATGTGCCGTCGGTCATCGCCGACGAGTACCTGGCCGCGCACGCCCGGACGGCCCAGCAGGCCCGCGCGCTGGCGGCGTCCATCGCGGGTGAACTGGAGCAGCGCCCCGGGCGTTCGGCCGAGGAACTGGCCCGCTCCCCGCGGATCGTGGTGCTGGTCGACGACTACGACATCGTCAGCGCCGGCGGCACCGACCCGCTCGGACCGCTGCTGGCCCACCTGCCCAGCGCCCGCGACCTGAAGCTGCACCTGATCATCACCCGTCCGGTGGCCGGGGCGTCCCGGGCCATGTACGACCGGGTGCTGCAGGTCACCCGGGACACCGGCGGCTCACTGCTGCTGATGTCCGGCGAGCGCGGCGAGGGCCAGATCCTGCCCCGGGTCTACCCCGAGCGCTTCCCACCCGGACGCGGCCGCTTCGTCCGCCGTGGCGAACGCCCGCACATTGTCCAGGTGGCGCTGTAGCCCGTCATCCCGGCGAACCAGAGGCCGTCATCCCGGCGAACGCCGGGATCTCCGGACGGATCTGAGCGCAGATGAGATCCCGGATCATGCCCGGGATGACGATCTGCCGATGATCTCGGCCAGCAACTCGCGTACCGCGTCCGGCTGGTCGAGCCAGGGCCGGTCCCCGGCGTCCATCACGATCCGCTTGCGGGCGAGGGGGATCCGGTCGGCCAACCGCAGCACCCCGTCCACCGGACGCGGATCGGCGGTGCCATGGATCAGGTAGACCGGGCACTGGGTACCGGCCGCCCAGCCGATCAGGTCGGCGTCCGCATAATTCCGTGTGCCGTCCGTCGCAGCGTTCTCGCCGATGCCGGCCCCGCTCAGCTGACCGATCACGCCCACCCGCTCGGGATGCGCGGCGGCATAGGCCAACGCCAGCGCACCA
>JBDHZN010000196.1:0-6679 GCA_039811845.1 Micropruina sp.
CCTCGGCGTCCCAGTGCGGCCGGGCGCGTTCGATCAGATTGCCGCCCGGGTCGCCGGCGGCACCCACCACGCGCCACCAGGTCACGTCGCCGCCGTACAGGCGCATGATCGTGCCGACCCGTCGCGGCGACGTCCCGACCAGCCGGGCGATGTCCCCGTAGGCGACCACCCGGCCGGGCGGGACCTGCTCGACGGCGAGCAGCACGCGCTCGACCAGGAAGTCGTCCATGGGGGTCACGGTAGGCCACCCGCGGTTGCCGCAGTTCGCAACCCGGGGACGGTTCCCCCGGTCACCGGGGACGGTTCTCTTGGTCACCCATGACCAAAAAAGCGCTGATCATCGTTGGTCGAGCTTGTCGAGACCCCCTCTGGCAACCAGGTTTCGACAAGCTCAACCAGCGAAATGCCGCATTGATCAGCGTTTTCCCTCACTGGGAGGCACGGGGACCGTTCCGCTCCCCGCGCGGGGCGTCCGGCCAGTAGGTTGAGCGCATGATCAAGCACATCGTGGCCTGGGAGTTCGCCGAGCACGCCGAGGGCGCCGACAAGGCGACCAATGTGGCGCTGGTCGCAGAGGCGTTGCGGGCATTGCCGGCGGTGATCGACGGGATCATCGAGTTCGAGGTGATCACTGCGCAGCCCGGCCTCGACAACACCTTCGATCTGGCCATCTACTCGGTCTTCACCGATGCCGACGCGCTCAATGCCTACGCCGTGCACCCCGAGCATCAGAAGGTGGTGGCGCTGATCGGTGCTCGGCGCACCAGCCGGGCCTGCATCGACTACGATCCGGCGGCGCTTTAGGGAAGCACTGATCAATGCCCCCACCGTTGGTTGAGCTTGTCGAAACCCCTTGCCAGCCCGCGGTCGGAGAGGTCTCGACAAGCTCGACCACCGATGATCAGCGCTCGCCTGAGGCAAGTTGGCGGGTGGCGTCGGCGAGTGCCCGTTCCGCCTGCTGGACGGCACCGCGCGCCTCGTGGACGCCGTCCGCTGCCTCGGTCGCGGTGCGACGCGCGACCACCTCTGCGTCCTCGGCGGCGCGGAGTTCAGCGCGCAGGTCGGCAACCTCCTGGCTGGCCCGATCGAGCCGTTCCCGGGCGTCCGATTCGAGGCGGGTCGCCTCCTGATAGCCGGCACGGGCGCGTCGCAACTCGTCGGAGGCCTCCCGGACCAACTGTTCGGCACGCTGTCGAGCGGCCTGGGCCGCTCGCCGTTCGGCGTCCTCGGGGGTATGCAGGGGCGTGGTGGGTTCTGCCGCAGCCGTCGGCTCGGACGGCGCCTCTCCTGGGGCGAACGCCCCCATGGCCGGTAGTCCGAAGCCCGAGTAGACATGCGCCTTCACCAGCCGTCCGGCGAGCAGCTCGGTTCGGGTACCCGGATCGGCAACAGCCGCCGACAAGGTGCTGTTGACTTCGCCCTTCACTGCTTCGGTTGCTTGATAGCCGCGTTCTCCGCCCGTGTCCACCGCCGCCGCGGACAGCTGTCCGACCAGCTTCGTCCGCTCGGCGCCCAGCGCACGCAATGCGGCCAGATCGCCAGCGTGATGCGCGGTGGCGAGGCGTCCGGCCAACTCCTCCAGCCGGCTCAGGTCGTCCGGGGATCGTCGGCTGAGCAGGTTCAGTAGCCAGGCCGAACGAGTCGGCTTCTTGAGTGCCGTGACCGCTGTTGCGAGGGGACGGTCCTTGGCCGCGCGGGCCTGTGCCACCAGTCGCGTCCGGGCCGCCATGAAGTCGTCCAGGTCGACGCCGTACAGCTCCGCGGCCGCCTCGTCCAGATCCACTCCCCCAGCCTGCCCCGGCCACACCACAACTGTCACCACGAGACTCGCACGCCGGGGACGGTTCTTCCGCATTCGAAAGTCGCACGGCGGAGAACCGTCCCCCAACGTTCGAAAGTCGCACGTGGGAGAACCGTCCCCCAGCGTTCGTGACCGGCCTCGATTCACGTGCGGACGCGGTGGGGGTGGGCGTAGAGGTTGAGCGAGGAGCCGCGGACGAAGCCGGCGACGGTGAGGCCGAGGTGGCGGGCGGTGTCGACGGCGAGGGAACTGGGGGCCGAGACGGCCGAGACGATCGGGATGCCGGCGAGGTGGGCCTTCTGCACCAGTTCGAAGGACAGCCGGCCGCTGAGTTGCAGGATCGTGGCACGCAGGGGGAGGTGTCCATTCAGCAGGGCCCAGCCGATCACCTTGTCGACGGCGTTGTGCCGGCCGACGTCCTCGCGGACGACAAGGGCCCGACCGTCGAGATCGAACAAGCCGGCCGCGTGCACGCCGCCGGTGGCTTCGAACGTGCGCTGCAACGGACGCAGGCGTTCGGGCAGCGAGAGCAACAGGTCGGCCGAGACCGCGGAATCGTCGGCACTCAGATCCCACCGGCCCTGCCTCGAGAGGGTTTCGATCGAATCGGCGCCGCAGACACCGCAGGCGCTGGAGGTGAAGGTGCCGCGCACCGGCGGCGGCACGATGCCGGCCGCCAGCACCAGGTCGAGCACGTTGTAGGTGTTCACCCCGGTGCCGGTCTCGTCGTCGATGACCGACCCGGCGCAGTACTGGGCCCGCAGCACGTCGGCGGAATCAGCGATCACACCCTCGGCATGCAGCCAGCCGTGCGCCAGTTCGATGTCGTGACCGGGCGTGCGCATGGTGACGGCGTGCGGACGCCCACCCAACCGCAGTTCGAGCGGCTCCTCGACGGCCAGCCGGTCCTCGCGGGGCCGGACGGCGTCCCGTTCGATCCGGACGACCCGCGTCCGCTGGATGACTCGGCCCATCAACGCCACCCGACCGGACCGTCGCCGAGGGCCTCCCGGTTGATCATGATCGTCAGCCGCGCGTCATCGGCGTCCCGCTTCGGTGCTCCTTTGGCCATCGGCCCTCCTGCCCGTGGGGTTGCTCCAGTATCGGCCGCGGTTCGACCGAGGGCCAGTCAGCCCTCTCGGTTGGGTGGCGCCCGCCGGTTGGGCTTGCCCTGGAAAAGGGGTCTCGACAAAGCTCGATCGGCGGGCGGCTATTCGTTCTCGTCGAGGAGTGTCCGCTGGAACAGGTGGCGCTGCGATTTGCTCAGGTCCTGCTCGGCGACGGTGACGTCGACCGACAGTGCCTCACAGGCGACCCGGTAGCAGAAGCCGTCGCGCACCGGGTGGCCGGTGGCCACGTCGACCAGGGCGTTCGAGCTCAGCAACGAGTTCCATTTCTTCGCATCGGACGGCGGCAGCGCGTCCAGGCTGGTGCGACGCTCCCTGACCACGCCGGCCACGCCGCCGGTGCGGCGCAGCAGCAGGTCGGCGTCCGTCGCGGCCGGCGGCACCGGGCCGGGTTCGGTGCTGGCAGCCGTCACCCCCACCTGCTGCCAGTCGTCCGTGATCGCCGTGTGCTCCGGGCTGCCGTCACCGAAGCGCGCCCTTGCCGCCTCGACGGTGAGCGCTGCGAACCGCGCGAAATCGGCTCGCGCGTCCAACTGCCCGCCGGTCAGCACGTCGTACCAGACCTGGCCGGCGCCGACCCAGGCCTGACCGCCGATCGCCTGCGCGGCCAACGCGAAGGCACGGTTCGGAATACCCGAGTTGATGTGCACGCCGCCGTTGTCGTCGGTGGTGGTCACGAAGCGGTCCATATGGTCGGGCTGCGGATCCTTGCCGAGCCGCGGGTCGTCGTAGGCGGTGCCGGGCGCGATCATGCTGCGTAGCGCCACCCCATCGACGCCGGGCAGCAGCAGGTCGGCACCGATCAACCAGTCGGCAGCCGCCGCGTCCTGACCGAGGTGACGCTGCTTGACCAGGCTGCCGAAGACGTCCGAGATGTGCTCGTTGAGCGCACCCGGCTGACCGGAGTAGATCAGTCCCGCGGTGCGCTCGGTCACTCCATGGGTGAGTTCGTGGCCGATCACTTCGAGGCTGGCGGTGAACCGGCCGAAGATCTGGCCGTCGCCATCGCCGAAGACCATCCGCTGACCGTCCCAGAAGGCGTTGTCGTAGCTTCTTCCGTAGTGCACCGTGCCGGGTAGCAGCATGCCGGCACCGTCGATCGAGTCGCGCGCGTAGGCGTCGTGGAAGAGTTCCCAGGTGGCGCCGAATCCGTCGTAGGCCTCGTCGGCGGCAGGATCACCTGTCGCGGCGTCGCCCTCACGACGGACCACGGTTCCCGGCAGGGTTTCGGTGTTGTTCGCGGTGCTGATCTCGCGCCGAGGCGCGGCCTCCCCCACCGACACGGCTGTCCGCACGTAGCCGGGAGCGGACGGTTTCGCACCGCGTCCGCCACGGAGCGACCGGTCAGCCAGCAGGGTCTGTTGAGCGACATCGGCGACGCCGGGGACGTCGCTGTCGGCCAGCCTCTGCAATAGGTAGGGCGGAACGATGGTGTGCCTGCGGTACGTCATGCATCAAGCATGCGCGCCGCCACTGACAGTTTGTCTCGGTGGCAGCTGTCGTTTCTGTATCAGCGACTCGCTCACGTCGTCTTGTCATCAAGTAGGCGCGGACGGGGTGCTGGCGGTAGGGGTGATCGTGGCAGGACACATCGCCCCCAACCTGCCGGCCCGGTCCGCGAGTCCCGGCGCATCCGTGAGACGATCGTCCTAACGACGAGAGGACGAAACCTTGATCACCAAGCTCACCCTGGCCATCGGCGCACTGCTCACGCTGACCGGTGTGATCGCCTACGGGGCGACCGGTGCGGTCAGCATGACCGCACTGATTCCCAGCGCAGTCGGCGTGCTGTTGGTGGTTGCCGGCGGGCTGGCCGCGAACCCGAACCTGCACCGGCACGCGATCCACGGCGCGCTCGCCGTCGCGCTGCTGGGTGCCCTCGGCTCGCTGATGAACGTGGTCAAGGTCGGCCAGCTCTTCGACGGCACCGCGACCCGTCCGGCCGCCATCTGGGCAAGCGTGGTGATGTTCGTGCTGTCGGTGATCTACCTGGCCTTCGGGATCAGCTCGTTCATCAGCGCCCGACGCGCTCGACAGGCCTGAATCCGCGGCCCGAAACCGGGCACGAACCCCAAACGCTCGCCTGGAGACGGGGCGGCTATGCGTCCCGGTCGGTCTCCATCGGCGGACGGCCCGGCAGCGCCAGCGTCGCGCGCCTGGCCACCCGGCGTCCGAGATGGACGTCGCCGGCGGATGCCGCGGTGAACACCCGGGACGCCCGTGGTTCGGTCTGCAACTCGGCGACCAGTTCGGCCACCTTGGCCAGCTGGCCGCGCAGCGCGTCCAGCTCATCCTCCAGCGCCAGGATGCGCCGGATGCCTTCGAGGTTGATGCCCTCGCGCTGCGACAGGTGCTGAATGTGCCGCAGCTTGGCGATGTCGCGCAGCGAATACCGGCGGCCGCGGCCCCGCGTCCGTTGCGGGACGACCAGGCCGACCCGGTCGTAGCCGCGCAACGTCTGCGGATGCATCTCGGCCAGCTGCGCAGCCACCGAGATCACGAAGATCGGGGCGTCGGAATCGATCCGCTGCGGCAGAAAGCCGGACGAGCCAGCCATCTCAGCCTCCGTACAGCGAGGCGCGCGGATCGGTGTCGTCGCCCATCGCCGCGGCGAAGCTGGCCAGCGCCTCCTTGGCGGTGTCGTTGAGCGCATTCGGCACCTGCACCTCGACGGTCACCAGCAGGTCGCCGGTGCTGCCGTCGGCCTTGTGGACGCCCTTGCCGCGCACCCGGAAGGTGCGGCCGTTGGGCGTCCCCGGACCGATCTTCAACGTCACCCGCTGACCGGACAGGGTCGGCACCGAGATGTCGGCACCCAGCGCCGCCTCGGTGAACGTCACCGGCACGGTCAGGGTGAGGTTGTCACCCTTGCGTCCGAACAGCTTGTGCGGCCGGACGTGCACCAGTACGTACAGGTCACCGGGCGCCCCGCCATTTTCACCGGCGCCGCCCTTGCCCTTGATCCGGATCTTCTGGCCATCCGTCACGCCGGCGGGGATGCGCACCTGCATCGACTTGGTCGACCGGCCACGTCCGGAACCGGCGCAGACCGGGCAGGGCTCCTCGACGATCAGGCCGCGGCCACGACAGTCCTTGCACGGCTCGCTGACGGCGAAGACGCCGCCGGAGGTCGAGGTCTGCATGCCGCTGCCCTGACAGGTCGGGCAGACCTTGGGCAACGTCCCCGACTTGGCCCCGGTGCCCGAGCAGGCCGCACAGGCCTCGTCCGAAACGGTCTGCATGGTGACCGTGACGCCTTGCACCGCATCGGTGAAGTCGATGGTCGCCTCACCCTCGATGTCCTGCCCGCGGCGCGGTCCACGGCTGGTGGTGGTCCGCCGGGTCGAGGTGCCGCCGAACAGGTTGCCGAACAGGTCGGAGATGTTGTTGTTGCCCGCTTGGCCGCCGCCGGCGTTGCGGAACAGGTCCTCCATCGACGGCCCCTGGCCGCCACCGGGGAACCGGAAGCCGCCTCCGCCGAACATCCGCCGCGCCTCGTCGTACTCCTTGCGCTTCTTCGGGTCGGACAGCACCGAGTTGGCCTCGGAGACGTCCTTGAAGCGCTGCTCGGCGGTGGGGTTGTTCTGGTTCTGGTCGGGGTGGTTCTCCCGGGCCAGTTTGCGGAAGGCCTTCTTGATCTCGTCCGGCTTGGCGTCGGAGGAGACGCCGAGGACCTTGTAGTAGTCCTTCTCGAGCCAGTCCTTGGTGCTCATGTCCTGACGCCTCCTTTCGTGTCTACATCGTGCGTGGT
>JBDHZN010000197.1:0-6636 GCA_039811845.1 Micropruina sp.
CGCGACGAACTCCGGCTGGCCGGCCCCGGGCGTGCCGAGGCCCGACGGGGGAGCGGGGTCCGGCGACATCAACCGGTCCGGTCGGGACGCTCGCCGGCACGCAACGCCGCACCGACGACCAGGCCCAGCACGAAGGGCAGGACGATGCAGGCCAGCTGCGCCCCCTGCGACAGCGCGTCGAACAGCGCGCTGGAGGAGTAGACGTTGCCGAGCATCGCGCCCAGGCCGTTCAGGCCGATCAGGCCCAGCGCGATGTAGTAGGAGCGGCGCACCGCCGCCCGGCGGTACGGGATGCGCGCCGACAGGGCGAACGAGATCGCCAGCATCAGGATCGACAGATAGCTGAACACCATGCCGATCAGCAGCGGGATGATCACGCCCGGGGTGGTCGCGTGCCAGATCTGGGTGATCGTCACCAACGGCGGCGGTGCCGGCACCCGGCTCTCCGGCGGTGGCGCGAACCACTGCGGGGTGTTCGGTGCCGGGAACGGTGCCGGGTTCACCTGGGCGTTCGGCTGGATCGCGGGCTGCACCGGCAGGTAGCCGGTGAGCGGTGGCCCAGGTGCCGTGAACGGCTCGGTGGGCGGACGGACGGCGTCGCCGGACGTGGTGGACCAGCCGCCGGCCGTGACCGCCGCCACGGACACCTCGAACGGCACGTTGGGGTTGCGTCCGGGAGCGCCGGTGGGGACGAGCGCGGCCAGGTCGGGCTGGGGGTCGGAGGGTGCGGTGAACCCCGGCTCTCCGGCTGCCGGCGCGTCCGCGATCACCGCGACCGCTGCGGACGGGGGCACCTCCAGCGGCGGGACCGGCGGGATCACGAACGCTGCCGGCCGCTCGGTCGGCGCGTACTCGGGTCCGTCCCGCCACGTGGCCATGCGCCCATCGTAACCGTGCCCTCCGACATCCCCACGGGGCGGGACGGGTGCGGGGATGCCCCGGGTGGATCGACCGGATAGGCTGGTCGGGCCGGTCGAGCGAGCAGGCCGGAGACCACCAGGAGTTGAGGGAATCATGCCGGTTGGCAAGGTGCGCTACTACGACGCCGAGAAGGGCTTCGGCTTCCTGTCCAAGGATGAGGGCGGGGAGGATGTCTACGTGCGCGCTGCCGCGCTGCCGGCGGGCGTGACCAGCCTCAAGCGCGGACAGAAGGTCGAGTTCGGCGTCGTGGACGGGAAGAAGGGCGAGCAGGCCCTCTCCGTCCGGCTGATCGACCCGCCACCGTCGCTGTCGAAGGCCTCCCGCAAGTCGGCGGAGCAGATGGCGGTCATCGTCGAGGACCTGATCAAGATGCTGGACGGCGTGGGCAACGGCTACCGCCGCGGCCGCCATCCGGAGCCGAAGCTGGCGGCCAAGACCGCCGCCGTGCTGCGCGCCGTCGCCGACGAACTGGAGCTCTGAGCGTGCCGGCAACTCTTGAGGTCGACCAGGCCTGCGCCGACGCCGTCGAGCTGGCCAGGGCCGCCGCCGTGCGCCGCGCCGGGGTGATCGAGGTCGGCGAGTACCGCGGCGTGGTCCCGGAGGACGTCCGGGTGGCCACCCACCTGTTCGACTGCGCGCATCCCGGCTACCCGGGTTGGCAGTGGTCGGTGACCGTGGCCAGGGCGTCCCGGGCCCGCGTGGTGACCGTCTCCGAGGTGACGCTGGTCCCCGGCGAGGGCGCCCTGCTGGCCCCGGCCTGGGTGCCGTGGTCGGAGCGGATCGGCCCGAAGGACATCACCCCGGGCGTGCTCGCCCCCGCGTCCCCCGACGACTACCGGCTCGAGCCGGGCTACACCGGTGGCGAGGCCGCCGTGGACGAGGACCCGGCCGAGGCGAGCCAGGTCCGGGCCGTGGTCGCCGAGCTGGGCCTGGGCAAGGAGCGTGTGCTCTCGATCGAGGGCAGGGACGCCGCGACCGAGCGCTGGCTGGCCTCGACCGGTGGACCCGACAACCAGATGACCCAGCAGGCGCCCGCGCTGTGCGATACCTGCGGGTTCTTCGTCCCGCTGCGGGGCACGCTCGGCCGGGTCTTCGGGGTCTGTGCCAACGAGCTGTCGCCGAGCGACGGGTCGGTCGTGAGCCTCGACCACGGCTGCGGTGGCCATTCCGACGTGGTGGCACCGAGCAAGGGCGTCGACCTGTCGGCCCCGGTCTGGGACACGATCAGCGTCGAAGAGGGCCTCTTCGACTGATATCTGGCCGGTCGCTGTTCAGTGCCCATCGGTGCGCCGGCGGACGTCGAAGGCCGGCGTTCCTGGCCATCGGCGACGAGCGGGGGCTCTCGCTGAACGGACAGCCCCTCGGCCAACGATGAGCGGCCGTGCCGAGCCGACAATCAGACGCCCGGGTCGGCGTCCCGTGAGGTGCTGTCATTGCGGAACCGTGGTGGCGCCACAGCGGCGGCGGCGAGTACGACGACAATGTCGACGGCAATCACGACGGCAAGGTAGCCGATACGGTCGGACGGCGGGTTGATCAGCACGATGAGCAACTGCGCAAAAAGAACCCCTGAAAGGACCTGCAGGCCGAACCCGAGTCCTGAGCGAAGCTTCAGATACATTCGGACATCAGGAACGACGGGATATAAATGCGCAGTTGGCGATGCCTAGAACAGATGCCTTCGGCGGTCGCGACCGAGACAATCGTAGTGACCAATCCGACGGTCAGAGGGTTCTTGGAGAGCACGGCAACGATTGCACCGGTGGTCCCGGCCGCCAGGGCCGCTTGCTCCGCCGACGTCAACTGGACATAGGCACTCCACCAGACCGCTCCGAACTTGACGTTGGGAGTGACCTTCCGCGGAGCAAGTCCGGCACGCTTGAGACTTCCGTCGGTAGGGTTGCCCACGTACGGCTCACCATTTCGGTAGGGGATCTGGAGGGACACTCGGCCCTCGAAATCGAAGGTGAGGATTTCGAGCGCGCCGGCACTGGCGGTGGTTCTGGGGATGGTGCTGGCGCGCAGTCCGCGAGCCATCCGGATGTAGTCCGCCCTGGAAAACTGGGGTGCGGCCACTCTTGTTGGCACTGCTCGTGTGGGGACGGACTCAGTCACCGTCGCGGAGTGGGCCGGCGAGGCGGACAGCACGGTCTGGATCGCGATCGTGACTGCAGCCGTCGAAATGACAGCGAGCTTCTTGCGCATTGGTTGACTTCCTCTTGGGGTGGGCAAATATCGAAGGCATCGACGCATTCGAAAGGCTAGAACCCGGGCGGGAGCCGGTCAAGTGGCTTGGTCCGATTCATACGGTCCCATACACTTACGGGAGGTTCTGAATCTGATTGGCTGAGGCCGGCCGCGGATTAGCCGCAGGCAGGTATGTACTGCGGCTGGCCAATACTGAATGACAGACCGGCGAGTTCACGACTCGCTGGAGCGGCCAACTAAGCTCGCGGTGTCGAGCGGAAAGTCAGGGTTTCGCCGACTCATCCTCTGTGGTCACGGCCAGCCGACGGGGGGTGACGTCGGCTCCGCGCAGCAGTTCGTCCGGGCCGTCCGACTCCTCGTCCACCCGTCCCGACCGACGTCGGCGGACCTTCCGGAACAGCCCCCAGGCGAGGCCGAGCAGGCCGAGCACCGCACCGGTGACGGCCACCCCCAGGTACCAGCCCTTGCCCGTCGCGGTGAGCTGGGCGAGGTTGAGCCAGCAGACCACGGCGCCCACGGCGAACCCCACCGTCCCCGCCGTGACGACGGCGACGCCGTCGGGGTCCAGCGCCCTCACCGGCGCCTGCACCATAAGGGGCCGGTGGTGGTTGTTCTGGCTCACGGACACAACGATAGGCCCCGCGTCCGCAGCCCTACCATTCCGCCATGGCGAACCCCGGAACGACAACGGCAAATCCTGCCCCGAAGACCAACAAGACCCTGGACGGATGGTTCGAGCTCACCAAGCGTGGCTCGACACTCGGACGCGAGGTCCGCGGTGGCCTCGTGACCTTCTTCACGATGGCCTACATCATCGTGCTCAACCCGCTGATCATCGGCACGGCCCCGGACAGGGACGGCAACCTGATCACGGGCGTGGCCATCGCGACCGCCACTGAAGCCGAGAAGGGCGCGTCGATCGCCGCGGTGGCCGTGGCGACAGCGCTGATCGCCGGCCTGATGACCATCCTGATGGGCGTCTACGGCCGGTTCCCGATCGCGCTGGCCACCGGCCTCGGCCTGAACGCCGTCGTGGCCTACACGATCGCCCCGCAGGTGACCTGGCCGCAGGCCATGGGCCTCGTGGTCTGGGAAGGCGTGTTGATCACGATCCTGGTGCTCACCGGCTTCCGCAAGGCGATCTTCAACGCCGTGCCGCGGGCGTTGCGGTCCGCCATCTCGGTCGGCATCGGCCTGTTCATCGCGTTCATCGGCCTGGTGGACGCCGGCGTGGTCCGCACCGGGAACCCGATCGTGCAGCTCGGCATCTACGGTTCGCTCAAGGGTTGGCCGATCGCGGTCTTCGTGATCGTGCTGCTGGTGCTCATCGCCCTGTTCGTGCGGAAGATCAAGGGCGCGATCCTGATCGCGATCCTCTCCGGCACGGTGCTGGCCGTCATCATCGAGTCGGCGCTCACCCTCGGCGGCAAGACCGACGACAACCCCGTCGGCTGGATGCTGAACGTCCCCTCGCTCGACGAGTTCCACCTGCCCAGCTTCAGCCTGCTCGGACGGGTTGACCTGTTCGGCGCGTTCTCCGCCGGCCCGTCCGTGGTGCTCGGGCTGCTGCTGCTGATCTTCTCGCTGCTGTTGAGCGACTTCTTCGACACCATGGGCACGATCGTTGCCGTCGGCGCCGAGGGCAAGCTGCTCGAGGCGGACGGAAACCCGCCGCACGTCCAGGAGATCCTGCTGGTCGACTCCGTCGCCGCCGTGGCCGGTGGTCTCGGTTCGGTCTCCTCGAACACGTCCTACATCGAGTCGGCCGCCGGTGTCGGCGAGGGTGCCCGGACGGGCATCGCATCGGTCGTGACCGGCATCGGCTTCCTGCTGGCCATCTTCCTGGCCCCGCTGGTCGACCTGGTGCCGTCGGAGGCCGCGGCTCCGGCCCTGGTCTTCGTTGGCTTCCTGATGATGTCCCAGGTGGTGCACATCGACTGGGAGGATCCGGAGGAGGGCATCCCGGCCTTCTTCACCCTCGCCCTGATGCCGTTCACCTACTCGATCACCGTTGGCATCGGCGCCGGCTTCATCCTGTTCGCCCTGGTGAAGATCCTGCGCGGGAAGGCGAAGGAAGTGCACCCGCTGCTCTACGGCGTGGTGGCGGCCTTCGTCCTGTACTTCGCCCAGGGCATCATCAGCGGCCTGATCAGCTGAGGACCGCCCGTCCGCTCCAGATCGCCGAACGCCGCCGTTCCCGTCATTCGCCCCCGTACAGGTCGTGGGGCTTGACCGGACCGGTGGCGTTCGGCGTCTGGAGGTCGCGCTCGTAGCGCCGCAGGACCGGATGGGGTGCGAACGTGGTCCGGATCCGCTCCTCGGTGGCGTGCCAGCCGCGGGCCGTGTAGAAGCGGACGGCGCGACGGTTCTCCTCGAAGACCCACAGCCAGGCCGTCCGGTGGCCCTGGCCACGCAGGTGCTCGAGCACCTCGTCGTGGGCGGTGCCGGCGAGACGGCTGCCCCACGTGCGGACGGCGGTGCCGAAGTGCAGGAACTCGTTCGCCCTCGTCGCCGCGAAGCCGGCCAGTTCGCCGTCGAGCATGATCGCGAAGGCGTCGACCGATTCGTCGTCCAGTTCCCGCTCCCAGCGGGCCCGGATCTCGGCGGTGGGGAAGGGGTGCTCGTGCTGCGGGAAGATGTCGCTCAGGCCCGCCACCGCGCCCTCGCGCTGCACCACCAGCAGGGCGTCGAGGTCACCGGGACGGAGCGGTCGCAGCACGGGCATGGTCCGCAAGCCTAGTTCGCCCGCCGTCCGCGCCCGAACAGAAGCTGCCGAAGCGTGCCCGAGCTGCCGAACCTTCGGCAGCCACGGCACTTTTCGGCAGCTTTCGGCTTGTGGCGGGGCCGCCGGCCCTTCCGGCGAGGGCCCGGCCTTGCTGTTGCCGGCGGGCGGGGTTAGCCTTCCCGACGTGACTGCCGGGTCGGCCTCAGGCCGCTGCACAGACGGGTTCCCGGCCCTGCGGTGAGCTTCCGGCGGGCCCGGGGCCCGCCATCCCACGCGCGTTGGAGTACATCGCGTGCGTGGGAGAGGAGGTGAATCATGAACCAGACGCACCAGCAGCCGTCCGCCGATGACTGGCGGGCGTTCGTCGCCCGCAGTGGCGACGTCCTGGACGGGGTGGTGAGCGCCGTCGCGCCTTTCGGCGCCTTCGTCCGCTTCGAGGAGGGCGTGGACGGGCTGATCCCGACTGTCGAGGCCAGGCGTGAGCTCGGCGTCGGCGACCGGGTCAGCGTCCGAGTGCTGCAGCTCGACGCCGAGAGGCGCAGGGTCAGCCTGCGGGAGGTGTAGCCGCAGCGGTCCCTGGGGAGCGCTCGTGAGGACCAGCGAGCAGGTCACGAAGGTGGGTGCGGCGCCCTTCGTGACGCTCGCTGCGCTCGCTCCTCAGGGACCGGTGGGGGTGGCTGGCTCCTCAGGGACCGGTGGGGGTGGCTGGCTCTTCAGGGGCCGGTGGGGGTGGCTGGCTCTTCAGGGGCCGGTGGGGGTGGCTGGCTCTTCAGGGGCCGGTG
>JBDHZN010000198.1:0-6628 GCA_039811845.1 Micropruina sp.
GGTGCTCGCCGATGCCGGCGTCCCACTGTCGCGGGTGCGCGAGTTGGTCGACGCCGAACCGGACGCCTTCCGCGACGCCGCTGCGCAGATCGACGCCGAGTTACAGACCCGGATCGCTGAGTTGGAGGCGACCCGGCAGGCCCTCCACCAACTCGCCGTCCGAGGTGAACCGTTCCTTCCCCTGCTAGTAACCCGGATGCACCACGAGATGCGCACCCTCGGCGTCTCCGAGCGCACCTTGCAGATGGAGCGGGACGCCTGGCTGTTGGTCCAGGTGCTGTTTCCCGACCTGGTCGCCACCTGGGTCCACACTCAGCAGGCGATGCTGGACGACCCGGCCTATCGTGACCTCTATCTGCGCACCGACCAGGCCTTCGACTACCCGCCCGACGATCCGCGGATCGAGGAGATCGCGCAAGCCACCGTCGAGTGGATGATGGCCCACCGTCCGTCCACCGATGAGTCGAAGTGGTCCGACGACTCACTCGCCCAGCAGCTGGTGGTCAGCTATCGCCGCGACTACTCCCCCGGCTGGCGACGCCTGATGGAACGCATGAGCGAACTGGTCCAGGACTGCACCTGAGCCCGTCCCCGGTGACGGGGACGGGCCGAGCTGATGCATCTCCGACGTTGCACCCGTTCGAGGTGATTGCACCGGTTTGAACCAGTGCAATGACCCCAAAGGGGTGCAACGTCCGATCGGCGGTCAGCGAGGGACGGTCAGCCGAGCGCGTCCTCGGCTCAGGCCATGTGGGGGTAGCCGGTGGACGTCGGGGGCACCAGGGTCTCCTTGATGGCACGGGGGCTCGTCCAGCGCATCAGGTTCCACAGCGAGCCGGCCTTGTCGTTGGTGCCGGAGGCGCGCGCACCGCCGAACGGCTGCTGGCCGACGACCGCTCCGGTCGGCTTGTCGTTGATGTAGAAGTTGCCGGCGGTGTACCGCAGCTTGTTCTGGGCCAGTTCGATGGCCGTCCGGTCGGTGGCCAGGATCGATCCGGTCAGGGCATACGCGGACGCGGTGTCGACCAGATCGAGCACCTTGTCGTAGTCGGCGTCGTCGTAGACGAAGATGCCGAGCAGCGGGCCGAAGTACTCGGTGACGAAGATGTCTTGCTTGGGGTTGTCGGAGACCGCCAGAGTGGGCCGGATGAACCAGCCCTCGCTGCGGTCGTAGCTGCCGCCGGCGACGATCTCGGCGTCCGAGCTGGCCTTGACGGCGTCGATCGCGGCGGACAGCTTGTCGAAGGCGCGCTCGTCGATCACCGCCGAAGTGAAGTTGCTGAAGTCGCGGACGTCGCCCACCTTCAGCGCCTCGACCTGGGCGATCAGGTCGTCGGAGATCGCGTTCCACAGGCTGCGCGGCAGGTAGGCGCGGGAGGCGGCCGAGCACTTCTGACCGGAGTACTCGAAGGCACCGCGGATCAGCGCCGTCTTGACTACCTCGGGGTCTGCGCTGGCGTGGGCGAGCACGAAGTCCTTGCCTCCGGTCTCGCCGACGATCCGCGGGTAGGAGCGGTAATTGGCGATGTTGGCACCGACCTGCGACCACAAGCCCTGGAAGACCCGGGTAGAGCCGGTGAAGTGGATGCCGGCCAGGTCGGGATGGGCCAGCGCGACGTCGGAGATCTCCTTGCCATGGCCCGGCACCAGGTTGATCACGCCGTCGGGCAGTCCGGCCGCCTGCAGCACGTCGACGAACACCGAGGCGGCCAGCATCTGGGTGAGCGCCGGCTTCCACAGCACCGGGTTGCCCATCAGCGCCGCCGAGGTCGGCAGGTTGCCGGCGATCGCGGTGAAGTTGAACGGCGTGATCGCGTAGACGAAGCCTTCCAGCGGGCGGTAGTCCATCCGGTTCCACACCCCAGGGCTGTTCTGCGGCTGGTTGGCGTAGATCTCTTGCGCGAAGTGCGCGTTGAACCGCAGGAAGTCGATCAGCTCGCAGGCGGAATCGATCTCCGCCTGCTGCACCGTCTTGCCTTGACCCAGCATGGTGGCGGCGTTGATCCGGGCCCGGAAAGGCCCCGCTATCAGGTCGGCGGCACGCAGGAAGATCGCCGCACGCTGGTCGAACGGCAGCTCGGCCCAGCCGTGCGCCGCGGCGGTGGCACCGGCCACCGCTTGCTCGGCATCGGCATGGTTGGCCTGCTTGACCACGCCCAGCACCTGGCCGTGGTCGGACGGCATGGTGACCTCGTAGCGATCGTCACCCCGGCCGGGACGGCGCTCGGCACCGAAGGTTCCGTTCAGTTCCAGCGGCGCGGCGGTCAGCTCGGCCAACGCAGCCTCGAGTTCGGCGCGCTCTGCGCTGCCGGGGGCATAGCTCTTGACCGGCTCGTTCACCGGCACGGGCACACGGGTGATAGCATCCACGGCACGAGAATACCTCAGGCTCACCGGCTCAGGTCAAGCACATTTCATTGAGTAGCCGCGTTGAAGCGAGATAATCTCTCGTGAATCACCCTGCTTTGGCAGCTTCTTCTCGCCGCTTCTTGGCGGCCTCGACCGAGGCCCGCAGCGCCGCCACCAGATCGACCACCTCGGCTTGGGCCGGTGCCTCCTCGGTCGCCTCCGGAGCGGGCGCACCCGCCAGCTTCGCCTGCACCACCGACTCCAACGCCTCCCGGTAGACATCGGTGAACTGGGTCGGATCGAAATCGCCGGTGAGCTGATCGATGAACATCCGCGCCATGTCCACCTCGGCGTCCGACACCTTGACGTCCTCGGACGGCGCGGCGAACGAGCCGTCCCGCAGCTCATCGGGCCACAGCATGGTGTGCATCAGCAGCAGGTCGTCCTTGGCCCGGATCAGCGCCAGCGACTCCCGGGACCGCAGCGCCACCTTGACCAGTGCCGCCTTGCCGGCGTCGGCCAGCGCGCGGCGCAGCAGCACGTACGGTTTGGCGCCGGGGCCGTCCGCCTCCAAGAAGTAGGTGCGCTCGAAGTAGGTGGGGTCGACCTCGTCGGTGTCGACGAACTGAACGACCTCGACCGCCTTGGTGGTGGGAAGTGGCAGGTTGTCGAAGTCCTCCGCCTCGAGGATCACCATCCGGCCATCACCGGTCTCGTAGCCCTTGGCGATCTCGGTGTAGGGGATCTCCTTGCCGCACACGTCGCAGACCCGCTTGTACTTGATCCGTCCGCCGTCCTCGGGATGCACCTGGCGAAACGAAAAGTCCTTGGTCTCAGTCGCACCGTAGACCTTTATCGGGATGGTGATCAGGCCGAACGAGATCGCGCCTTTCCAGATGGATCGTGGCATCTCGGCCTCCTCGTCGCCGGCTGACTCGTCGTCCCAAGCCTGCCGCATCACCCCAAGTCACACCAGCACCCCTGAGGTGGAAGGCCGTCGTGCCAGGCTCCCTCGTCGGTCCCGTCATCCCAGCGCACGCCTTCGTCATCCCGGACTCGATCCGGGATCTCACGACTGGTCCCTGGTCACCCGAGATCCCGGATCGAGTCCGGGATGACGCGAGCGACGTGGTCACGGCTCCGTAGGCTGGCCCGCGATCCCCCCGGGCGAGCTCGGTGCCACGCCCGCGACCAGCGAATGCCACTCGGTCGGGCCGTGCCACAACAGCTCGTTGTCAGCGAGGAACTCCGCCACCGCAGCATCATCCCAGGCCACGTCCAAGGTCCGCCCGCCGACGAGCGCGGCGAGCGCCTCGGCAGAAGCTGGCGACTCATCGGCGAACAGGGCCGTCACTGCATCGAAGCCGAGGACGCCGACACTCACCTCGCCGAACTCGGCGCCGGCCACCGGCCTTCCGGACGCCTCGACGACCGCGACCAGCCGCCGTCCGCCCCGCAGCAGCGATGCCAGTCCGGCGATGTGCAGCACGGTGTGCTCGGCGTCCTCGTCGTCGGCCGGGCCGAATCCAAAAGAAGATCGCAGTGAGGGGGTGACGGCGTAGCCGGCCGGCGGCCGATGCCGTCCACTTTCGGCCCAACCGGTCAGGTCCGCAGAGCTGAGCGGCACGAAGACCAGCATCAGCGCACCTCTCGCCGCAGCACACCGAGTTCGTCGACGACATCGCGGGCGAAGGTCGGCAGCGGGGCGATCGCGCTGGCGGCGAAGGTGACCCGGCCGTCCAGGCTGCTCACGCCGACGCTGAGCTGCTGATCGTCGACCGTCGAGGCGAACGCGTGCAGCGCGCGGACCCGCTGCTCACCCAGCCAGCGCGGGGTCGCCGGGCCCGGCACGTTGGCGATCAGGACTTGATGCGGACGGCCGCTTGTCACGGTGGCTGCGGCGACCGCGTGGGTGCTGGGCGGCGGGAAGCCAGCCAGATCCGTCAGCTGCGCTACCGGGACCAGCCGGTCGGAGTCGATCCGGGCCTGGGTGAGGGTGGCGATGGCGATCAGCCGTTCGCGGGCCGTGATGGTGGTGACCGGCAGCTGCACATACTGCGGCGCCACCTGGCAGCCCAGCGCGCTGGTGCCGCCGTCATCCACGGCCAGCGGGATCAGGGCGACCGGGTCGTGCAAAGGCTTGTCACCGGCGATCTGCCAGCCCCGGACGCCTGCGGTCGCCAACGCCACGATCACGTCGTGCACAGTGCAGCCAACGGCTCGGGCGATCGCGGCCAGGTCGGCCAGCGGGCATTCCACCGCGGCCACATGCCGTGGCTCCGGCACCGTCGTCACCTGCCGGACGCCGTACTCAGCCAACCCGCCGAGGCCCGCGGCGGCCTCCCGGACGGCACGCAGCGGATCAGTCACATTGCGCAGCAGTCCGGCGAAACCGGGTGCCGCCTCGTCCTCGGACGGCCGCCAGTCGGGCACGTCCGCGCTGACCGGAGTGGGCTGCTCATCAAGCAGCTCATGCAGCAGATGAACGTTGTCGGCGCCGTCGATCAGTGCCGGATGCGCCCGCACCACCAACGCCCACGATCCGCCGACCAGGCCGGTCAGGATCGTGGCGTCCCACAACGGATGCAGCCGATCCAGCGGGACGGCGAGCTGCTCGGCGAGCCAGCCTTCGATGGTCGTACCGGACGGCAGGGTGACGCAGTGCAGATGACCGGCGATGTTGAAGCCCCGGTCGTCCACCCAAGCCTGCAGCCCGGTGCCGGCGAGCTTCTGCCGGAAGCGCGGCGCGTAGCCGATGCGTTGGGCGATCAGCCGACCCAGTTCGGACGCCGCGGGCGGCGGGCCGTCCACCACCAGCACGCTCAACTGATGCCAGGGTTGCGCCGGTTGGTCGCGGGCGAGCAGTTGTGCCTCGGTCCTGCTCACGGAAGCCGCCACGTGCCCTTCTCCTTGCTGTCGCCGACTCGTCCGGTCAGCCTACTTCGTGCGTTTCGTGGACGGCCCGAATGCGCGTGCAAGAATCGGCGGGTGCGCAGAATCCTTCCCGTGGCCGCTCTTCTCGTACTCGCCGCCGGTTGTGCCGGTGCTCCCGCGGCGAGCCCGAGCACCAGCAGTTCGCCGCTGATGACACCGGCGTCCGCAACGGCTTCCAGCAGCCCCACGCTGGCCAGCCCGAGCACGGCCCCCACCCCCGGTGTGACGACCATCACCATCGAGCTCGCCGACGGCAAGGTGTCGCCCAACGGCAGCAGGATCAACCTGACCAAGGGTGAGACGTTCGTCCTCGACATCACCTCCGACCGCGACGACCAAGTGCATGTGCACGGCTTCGACAAGGAGATCGAGGTGAAGGCGGGCCAGCATCTCACGGTCGAGATGGTGGCCGACCGGACCGGCCGCTACGAGGTGGAGTCGCATCATCCCGAGATGTTGATCGCCGTCCTGCAGATCCGGTGAGACTGCCGCTGCACGGACTCGGCTCGCGGCAGGACCTGCCGCTGCCCTTCGAGTTCGTCCTGCTCGGTGCCGCGCTGGCGCTGGTGGTGTCGTTCGCGGTGCTGATCGTCGCCTGGCGGCGTCCGCGGTACACCCGGCCTTTGGGACTTGCCCTGCCGGGGCTGACCCGGCTGGTCGATCACCCGGCCGCCCGCGCCGGCGTCCGGATCGTCGTGCTGGCGGTGTCCGGCTGGATGGCGCTGGCGCTCTGGTTCGGGCAGGACTTGGTGACGAACCCGATCTTCGGTTTCGTCTTCGTCTGGGTTTGGGTGGGGCTGGTGCCGGTCTCGCTGCTGTTCGGACCGGTCTGGCGGCGGGCGAACCCGTTGCGGACGCCGGCCCGGCTGGTGCTCGCGGTGCGGGCCCCGGTGCGGCCGCTGCGCGACGCCACCTGGCGGCGGATCGGCATCCTGCCCGGGGTGCTGACCCTGCTGGGGTTCGCCTGGCTGGAACTGGTTCAACCCGACAACAACACGTTGGGCGTGCTGCGCTGGTGGACGATCGCCTGGCTGGTGCTGACCCTCGGTGGCGCGGTGCTGTTCGGTGAGCGGTGGATCGCCGCCACCGACCCGTTCGAAGTATTCGCCGAACGCGTGGCCACGCTGTCGCCATGGCAGCGCATCGACGGCGTCATCCACCTCACCAATCCGCTTCGGCATGCCGCGACCGCAATCGTTCCGCGCGGCGCCGCCTGGGTGAACTGCACACTGCTGGGCATCACCGCCTACGACAGCTTCACCAACACCACCGGCTGGGTCGGCTGGGTACAGACGTCGACCGTGCCCAGGGAATGGTGGGGCACCGCGGGGCTGATCGGGATGAC
>JBDHZN010000199.1:0-6608 GCA_039811845.1 Micropruina sp.
GCTCGCTCCAGGCTGCGGTACAGGGTGCCGGCCTCCAGCTGGAGCCGCCGGCAGGCGCCGGCGAGCCCTTCGCCGGTGTCGACCATCCACTGGAGGTCCTCGATGCGGGCCCGCACCGTGGCGGTGAGGGGACGACCCTGAGGGTCGTCGATCGTCGAGGGTGTCCAGGCGTCCGGCCCGAGCCAACCATTGGCTAGTGCGCGGCCTCGGGTGATGCGCGCCGCCGGGGTGTATGGGGCCTCGAGTACGACCAGGTGGTCGTACAGGGTGCGGACGCGCACGGCCAGCTGGGGGAAGCTGATGCGGCCGGCGTAGACGCGGCCCAGGTGGCATTCAGCAATCCGCAGCTCGGCCGCTAGATAGGGGCGGGTCCAGGCGGCGACAGCGAGGGCTCGTAGTCGGCGTACCGCACCGACAACGTCTGGCGCCGCGCGTCTTGACGCGATTTGGGCAGGGTGAGGTAGAGTCTCGGGCAACGCAAAGTCTCCGTCCCTTGGGAGGGGTTGGGGCTACATAGGCCGGACGGCAATCCGGCTCACAAACTGAGAAGCAAGGGCGACTGGCAGGTCGCCCTTCTTCTATGTCTAGGTGCTTAACCCGCCATCGGCAGCTCCTGCTGGGGTGCGGTCCTGGGCTTTACGGCCGGGTTTGCCGTGCTCAATCTCTGTCACTTCGAGCAGACGGAAGAGCGCCCACTCGCGCACCGTCATGCCGTGCTCAGCGGCCACCTGGTGGAGCTGTTCACGCTGCTCACGGCTCATCCTGATCTGGTACGCCACGCTTGCGGCACTGGACCGATGTATAGCCATGCCCCGAACGCTAGCGGCGGCGCAATCCGGAATGTCGAAGCGACACGCGTTGTTTCATTCCGGATATCTCGCTGAGCCTTCGTCGGTCATCCGGCGACTCGCCCGTGACTCAACGCAGGTCTTTGAGGAGCCGGTCGGCACCTGGGGCAAGCACGGTGAAGTCGCCCTGCCGCCAGTGTTCGGACCAGCTGATCCGCCACGACCGGTCCACACCGCCGACGACGAGTTTCGCGAGGTCGTGGAGAGGTCGGGGAAGCCGGCCGGGGGCGTCCGCGACAAGGACGACCCCGACGAGGGCCGCGGACCCAGGGGTCCGGCCGGCTGCCCAGTCAGCGATGGCGGAGTGTGCAGCCTGGAGACCGTACGCAGATGTGCGAGCGACAAGCAGCACGGCAGCACCAGGGCTGTCGGGCCAGGCGTGCTGGGTGGCGGTCCAGCTCGTGTGCAGGGCCGCGATGCGCGACTCGCCGGACCCGCCATGGACGCCGTAGACCCAGAGGGTGTCAGTCTGCGGCGCCGGATCGTGGGGGCGAAGCCGCTGTGCTGCGGCGATCCACGCGTTCGTCACCGGTCCTCCTTAGAGGGTGGGGTGGTGTACTCGACTACTGCCGCGAGGGTCTCCCGCAAGCGCTCAGGGTCGAGGGTCCAGAGTGCGCGGCGGCCTCCCCGGCGGGTGCCGGGAGGGTCTGAGGAGACGACGTAGCCGGCTCCTTCCAGGGCTTTCAGGTTGCGTAGCGCGGTCATGCGCGGCAAGGGCACCTGCTCGATCAGCTGGGTGGTGTCCAAGGTGCCGCCGGCCTGGGCGAGCGCTGCGAGCAGGGCTAGACGAACCTGGTTGGCACCAAGCCCGTCGACGACGGGCCGCAGAGGGGGCTCGATCGGAGGCTGGGCATAGCTGGGCACCGTCGCATTGTCGCAGGATGGCGCGGCGCTGCGGGGCGGGCCGGCTGATGGTTTCATGTCTCTCATCTCACCTAACGTACCGTTAAACGGTTCGTTCTGCTAGCGTGGAGGCATGCTCACCCCCAGCTGGAGACTCGACTTGTGGCCGCGGCCGCGTTATCTACGTGCGCCCTCGGACTCGTCCTTGGGTGAGGGGGTGCGTAGCCGATGAAGTCGAGGACGAAGCTATGGCTGGCCGGGGTGGCAGCAGCGCTGCCGCTCGCACTGCTAGCTGGGCTCCTGGTCTACGTCGGGGTGCTGACCCAGTGTGAGCCGGAGGACGGCGCGGGCAGTCCTGTCGACCTAAGCGCGGTGCCGAGTGGCCCAATCGGAGCGATGGGCTGGCGAGGAACGCAGCTGGTGAACGCGGCGTACATCATGAACACCGCGCTCGACCTGGGGCTGTCGCGACGAGACCAGACCATCGGCGTGATGACGGCGATGGGGGAGTCATCGCTGACTGTGATCGACCACGGGGACGCTGCCGGTCCAGATTCTCGTGGTCTGTTCCAGCAGCGATCGCGCGGCTGGGGCAGCTACGAGTGCAGGATGAACCCGACGTGCTCCGCTCAGAGCTTCTTTCGCGCTCTGATGAAGGTGGACGGCCGCGACTCGATGCGGCCAACGATCGTGGCGCACACGGTGCAACGGAATGCGGACCCCGAGCACTACACCAAGTTCTGGCCGGACGCCGAGCAGGTCGTCGCTGCGCTCGCGGGTGCAACAGGTCTAGGGGCGGACGGTAGCAACCTGGCACTGGGGACAGCGCCCCGGAGCAGCACTGGGGCGCTTACCGTCATGTCCTACAACCTGCTGGGCCAAAGCCTCAGCAGGGTGAAGTGGCCGACCAGGGCGGCCGCCATCAGCAGGCTCATTGGGTCGGTGAACCCTGATGTGCTCGGCGTCCAGGAGAATCACCAGTGGCGCGGACAGGGGCAGGCCCAGCTGCTCGATCTGCCCGGTATGACGTGGGTGCTTCCGGATCACCGCAACGCGATCGCGATCCGCAGCTCACTGGGTCAGGTGGTGGATGAGGGCACGATCCGGCTTGCGACTATGGGCGTATTCGGTGCATACCATGACCGCTTTGCGGTCTGGGCGAAGGTTAAAACGTCGACGGGGGTTCTGCTCCTGGTCAATGTTCACACAGAGAATGGGAACACGGCGCGCGCAGCAAAGGTGCGCAGCCGCGGCTACGATCGGCTACTCGCTGGCCTCGCCAAGATCAATCCGGCGAACGCGATCCCGACGATCATGACAGGTGACTTCAACGCCTCCAACACTGAAACGCGTGCGATATACCGCGATCACTTGACCAAGCTAGGCGGCGCGGGCTTCGTTGACGCCGCCCGGCAGGCACCGAGTAGCACGAAAATTGCCGGCGTCAAGAGCTACAACGGCTTGAAGTCGAAGGCCGGCAAAATCCGCACCGGCAAGAAGTCGGGACACCTGGACTACATCTGGACGGCGGGGGATGCCCGAGCGACGGGCTGGCAGATTGCTCTCCCTCCGATCACTTGGCGGTCGGTCGGCGGACGCCAGACCGCCTTCGTCAGCGAGGTGACCTCAGACCACTGGCCGGTTGTGGCCAAGGTGGCGTCCGGTGCAGCCGGAGACGTCAGTCTCGGGGACTGCAACCCAGAGGGCGGGGAAGGCGGCCCTCTGCCGGGGTTCGACGGCGCGACGTGCGTGCCGTCCGGCTCCGGTGCAGAGAACGGTCTGCAAGCCACCGCACGGAGGGGCTTGCAGTGCATTGCATCGGTCTTCCCCGAAATCAAGTCAATGGGTGGCCGTAGGTCCGGCAGCAGCTCAACGTGCAGTTTCAGCGACCACTGTGCTGGCCTGGCAGTCGACTTCATGGTCCCGCGGTGGAATACACCCGAAGGGAAAGCCCTCGGCTGGCGCATCGCGCGGTGGGTGCAGGCGAACGCGACGCAGCTTCGGGTGAAGATGATCATCTGGGACGCGCAGAAGTGGAACCCCAGCGCGAGTTCCCAGTGGCGTCCGTACGTGCACCCCTACGGCAATAGCAACGCAACGCTGGCGCACCGTGACCACGTTCACGTGAGCTTCCTCGCCTCGGCTTCCAACAACTAGGGGAAACAAGGCCGGACTAGGACGAAATGACCACGACATACGAAACGCAAAGAAGGTTTGGAATGACTACTACCGACGCAGAAGTGATCGAGGCCAAGGTCGTCCTCGGAGAGACCGGGGGCACGGTTCAGATCGGCAGCGCCGAGATAATGACCGTCCCCGGCGAGGGCGAGCAGCTCCGCGACGACCTCCTGCAGCGCGTCACGACGTGGGCGATCGCGAACGCGCAGCCCATCCATGTCGTGGCGACCGCCGGTGAGGCCGGCGATCGCGCCGAGTTCATGGTGACCAGCACCGGGGAGCTTCACGTCCTCGACGTGGTCGACCAGGACAAGGAGAGTGCCGTCGACGACGTCACCGATGAAGGCCCGGCCCCGCGTCGCGCGTACGACTTCGGTGACGATGAGGAGCCATCCGCGCCGCCTCTGGCGGAGGCTCTCGGAGAGCCGCTCATCGTGCTGGTGGCCAACGTCAAGGGCGAGTCAGGCAAGACGCCGCTCGCAGTGCTGCTTGGCCAGGCATTCGGGTCATTCCGACCGGGTGACGTTGCCGTGTTGGACCTGGACCCAACCGGCAACCTCGCTGCGCGAGCTGGGACCGGCCGGTCCACTCCGACGCTTCCCAACCTAGTAGAGGCCGCCGACCAGGCCTCCGAGTGGAGCGATGTGACACGGCTTCTCGCCTGGCACCCAGAGTCCCGTATGTGGGTGGTGGGTGCGCGTGATCCGGAGGGCACCCAGCAGGTGGGTGCGGGCCACCTGCCGGCGGGAGCTCTCACCGCGGCGGTGACCGCACTCGCCAAGGGCGTCCGCGTCATCATCCTCGACGCCGGCAACAACGAACGGGATGCGATCTTCCGAGAGGCAGCCGCCCTGGCGGACCAGCTCGTGGTCCCTGTTCGCTGGGACGTCCCGACCGTCCGCGACGGCGCCGGCGTCCTGCTCCGCTCGCTCTATGCGACCGGATACCAGGACCTCGCCACGCAGGCGATCATCGTGGGCACCTATCCGCTCCTGCGCCGGCCCGCGCGCCGCCAGGAGCAGCGCTTCCGGGTTGAGTTCCAGCGGATGGGCCATCGGATCACCGATCTGCCATCCGACTCCCACATCGACGCGCGCACGGGGATCGTCTGGGCCAGCCTCCGAGCGCAGACCCGCCGAGCGGCTCTCACTCTCGCCGAGCAGGTAGCCGCTCGCGAGCCCGGCGAAAGGCGCAACCGCTCATGACGAACAATCCCTATGACCAGCTCGTCGCTCATGACATCGACGACGCCTCGGACCGACCACGCCGAGTCGTGAGCCTCCGAGCAGCGGTCGGCGGCTGCCTCCTCTCAGCAGTCGTCGGCGCCGGCGCCACGTGGACGGTGCTGGCCACTGTTCCTGCGGCCCCGGTCGCTGCAATCCAGGCTCCGACCGATCACGATCCAGCAAGCCAGCCGCCACGTACTGAAAGGAATCACCCCTAATGTTCAGCAAATTCCTCTACGGGACCCTCGTCCCGCTCCTCGTCCCGATGGACATTCCGAACCCCGACCCCAAGGCCCCGCCGGGCTTTGAGGCACCGGTCACCGCCGTGATGAGCTGGTTCAAGTGGGGCGGCCTCATCCTGCTGGTGCTCGCGCTCGTCGGCGTCGGCGCCACGATGTGGCGCGACCGCCGAGGCGACACCGACTACATGGAGAAGCTCGGGAAGATCTTCATCGGCGCCATCATCATCTCCGCCGCGGTCGCCCTCATCGGCTTCTTCGCTGGTGGATAAGGAAGGAGGTTCCGAACATGTCGTCATCGAATGACAGCCGCGAAGCTCCCTGGTACGGCCGACCAAGCTTCGTGATGAGTGCGGCCGTCGTCGCCCTGGTGGTAGTGCTGGGCATCTATCTGCTGTTCCCACGATCGAGCGGATCGACCCCGCCCACTACGCCGACGCCGACCCCGAGCGTGGCAAGCGCCACGCCGGCGCCGGGCACATGTCCGACCCTGCCGAGCGACGAACTCCGGCCGGGAATGGGTCTGGAGACGGCGCCGAAGGCGACAGAGTGGACACCCCTGAAGTTCAGCTCTGTCGCGTCGATCACCGGCCAGGGGCCCGCACGCACAGAGCCGAGCGGCTACCGCCACTGCTACGCACGCACGCTCGACGGAGCAGCCCTCGCGGCCGCGAACTACAGCGCACAGATCGTCGACCCCGACCTCTGGGAAGAGGCGCTTCGGCTCGGTGCGGTGCAAGAGCCGGGAATGGAGCAACAGATCGAGCAGATGCGCGAACAGGGCGTGAATCGCGCCGGCGACAAGTTCACGGTGGTTGGGCTCACGCAGGTCACCGCGACGTCACCAGACTCAGTGACGGTTGGACTCGTCGTCGTCACAGGCGACACCACCGTGGGAACCGACCTGTCGCTCCAATGGGACGGGACGGACTGGCGGGTCCAGCCGCGGGTCGAAACTTCACGAGCGATCGACGACTACATGGTCTGGGGTCGCTGATGGCTTGCTCCTGGTTCGACCTCGCGTGCAAGGTCAAGGCCGCGGCAACCGACGCCGCAGTGGACGCTGGCTCGCAGAGCCTCCAGACCCTTGCCGACAAGGTCTCAGAGGCAGCGGCGTCCGCATTCGGCGCCCTGGGCACGCTCTGGGTCTTCACACCGACCCCGCGCCTCGATGGCGACAGCTCGCAGGGGGGCGGCTCCCCGCTACCTGCGCAGCTCGTCGACGTCCTGGGCTACGTCCAGTGGATCGGGCTGATCACCGCGGTGCTCGGTCT
>JBDHZN010000200.1:0-6581 GCA_039811845.1 Micropruina sp.
TGGCGATCTGGTTGAACGTCAGGTCGACCGGGGTCTCCCGACCCAGGATCTCCACCAGGGCCTTGAGCCGCTGGCTGTTCGCGTTGATCTCGGTGATGGTCGCGTGCACGCCCGAGAACGGACCGTTGACCACCATGACGGAGTCACCGACCTTGAAGTCGGCGACCTCGACCTTGCGGGTGCGCTTCTTCGGGCCGGACGCCGCGGCTGCCGCCTTGGCCAGCGCGGCCGGGGCCAGCATCTTGTGCACCTCGTCCAGCGACAGCGGGACGGGAGCGTTGGCGTGCGCGACGAAGCCGGTCACCGACGGGGTGTGCCGCACCGCGGCCCAGGACGCGTCGGTCAGCTCCATGCGCACCAACACGTAGCCGGGCAGCACGGTGCGGGTGACCGTCTTGCGGGTGCCGCTGCGGGTCTCGACGACCTCTTCGGTAGGCACCACGGTCTCGAAGATGTACTCCTCCATGCCGAGCGTCTTCACCCGGGAATCGAGGTTCTGCTTCACCCGGTTCTCCATGCCGGAGTAGGTGTGGATCACGTACCAGTCACCGATCTGGCCGCGCAGTTCCTCGCGCAGCGCTTCCAGGACGGCCTCGTCGCCGGCGTCCGCCTCGTCGTCCTCGGCGGCCGGCTCGGGCTCGCTCAGGTCGATCGAGACGCCGTCGTCGGGCTCGTCGGAGCTGTCGACGCCCAGGTCCACCTCGAAGTCGTCCGAGGGCGCGGCAGCATCGGCCGGCCCGAGGTCGATCTCGAAATCGGGCTCGTTGGTGGCATGCGTATCAGACACAGATTTGCTTCTCTCGTTGACTTCTCGGGGGCTCAGCCGAAGAGCTGCAGCAGGCCCCAGCCGAACAGCAGGTCGAGGGAGGTGACATACAGGATCACCAGCAGCACGAAGACCAGCACGACGATGAAGTACTGCCGCAACTGGTTGGCGGTCGGCCACACCACCTTGCGCAGCTCGCCGACCGACTCACGAACGAAACCAGCCGGCGTGGCCCGCTTGCGAGCCCGCGCCGTGCCGGTCGCATGCTGCTTCGGGGTGGCGTGATCCTTCTTGCCGTCCGAATCTGCTGCTGACGACGATTTGCGAACCGGGCGGCTGCTCGCCGCCGCACGCGCTACGTCACGCGCCGGATCGGGGGCAGCCGGAACGCCGTTGTCGCTCTCGGCATTGTCCTTGTCCGCCACACATGATCCTTCGCACTCGACTCGTCCCAGCAGGGCAAGAGGGACTTGAACCCCCAACCTGCGGTTTTGGAGACCGCTGCTCTGCCAATTGAGCTATTGCCCTTCGTGGTGGCCTTGCCTCACCAGCACCTGACGCCTTGTGGGCACCGCACCCTACGCCTTGTGAACACCCTACGCCTTGTGAACGTTGTGGGGCATGGGCCAACTGAGGTGAGGCCACCAAGACAAGGAGTGTACCCGGCTTACCGATTCCCGTCGAACCGAGACCATTCAGCCTCGGTCCGCCGAGGTTCAGGCCTTCCGGACGTCGGCGATGGCTGCGCAGACGTGGTCGATGTTGGCCTCGTTCAACGCCGCGACGCAGATCCGGCCCTTGTCGGTGCCGTAGACCCCGTGCCGTTCGCGCAGCGCGACCATCTGCTCCTTGGTCAGGCCGGAGTAGCTGAACATGCCGACCTGGGTGGCGATGAAGCCCATGTCGGTGATGCCGGCGGCCTCCAAGCCGGCGACCAGGCGCAGCCGCATGCTCTTGATCCGGTCCCGCATCGCGCCCAGTTCGTCGATCCACAACGCCCGCAGTTCGGGGTCGGCCAGCACGGTGGCGGCCAGCTGCGCGCCGTGGGTGGGCGGGTTGGAGAAGTTGGTGCGGATCACGATCTTGTCCTGGGAGAGCAGCCGGGCCGCCTCTTCGGCGTCCGCGCAGACCACCGACAGGGCGCCGACCCGCTCGCCGTAGAGGCCGAGGCTCTTGGAGAACGAGGTGGACACCAGCACCGGCAGACCGGTCTCGGCGAACCGGCGGACGACGGCGCCGTCGACGTCCAGCGACTCGGAGAAGCCCTGGTAGGCCATGTCGAGGAAGGGCACCAACCCGGCCTTGGTCACGGTTTCGATGACGCTGCCCCACTGCTGTTCGGTGAGGTCGTAGCCGGTCGGGTTGTGGCAGCAGGCGTGCAACACCACGATCGTTCCGGCGGGCGCGGCGGCCAAGTCGGCCAGCATGCCCTCGAAGTCGACGCCGCGGGCGTCCGCGTCGTAGTAACGGTAGGTCTCGACGGTGAAGCCGGCCCGGGTGAACAGGGCCTCGTGGTTCTCCCAGGACGGGTCGGAGATGAGCACCTTGGCGTCCGGATCGAAGCGGCGCAGGAAGTCGGCGCCGATCTTCAGCGCACCGGTGCCGCCCAGCGCCTGGACGGTGACCACCCGGCCGGCCGCGACGGCCGCCGAGTCGGCGCCGAAGACCAGTTCGCGGACGGCCTTGGTGTAGCCCGGGAGCCCGTCGATCGGCAGGTAGCCGCGCGGCTTCGGATCTTCCGCCAGCCGCTGCTCCGCTTGCCGGACGCATTCCAGCAGGGGGAGCTTGCCGGTGCCGTCCTGGTAGACGCCCACCCCGAGATTGACCTTTTTCGGGTTGGTGTCGGCCTGGAACGCCTCGGTCAGACCCAGGATGGGGTCGCGCGGGGCAAGCGGAACTGCGCTGAAGAGGGACATGGCCCTCAGTCTAGGGTGACGCCCACCAGCACTGGTTCGGGTACCAGGGTGATGCCGAAGGCTTCCCGGACGCCATCGCGAACCTCGCGAGCCAGCCCGAGCAGGTCGTCGCTGCCGGCCCCTCCGCGGTTGGTGAGGGCCAGAGTGTGCTTGGTCGACAACGTTGCCGGCGGAGTGCCGAAACCCTTGTGGAAGCCGGCCGCCTCGATCAACCAGGCCGCACTGGTCTTGACCCGCCCGTCCGCCTGCGGGAACCGGGGCGCCACCTCGGGCAGGGACGCGGCCTGCTCGGCGTCCAGGATCGGATTGGTGAAGAACGAGCCGGCGCTCCAGGTGTCGTGATCGGCGGCGTCCAGCACCATGCCCTTGCCGCGCCGCAGCTCCAGGACGGCTTCCCGGACCTCCGTCATCGGTGCCCGGCCGCGGGCGTCGGTCTCCAGGCGCCGGCTCAGTTCGCCGAACCGTAGCGGTGCCGACATGGTGCCCTGACGGAACTGGAAGGTGACGCTGAGCACCACGTACCGGCCGGGTTCGGACTTGAACCGCGACGTCCGATAACCCAGGCCACAGTCGCCGACGGCGAAGGTGCGGAAGCTGTTGGCCCGGCGGTCCCAGGTGCGCACCGACCACAACCAGTCGGACACCTCCTGGCCGTAGGCGCCGACGTTCTGGATCGGGGTGGCGCCGGCGCTGCCCGGGATGCCGGAGAGCGCCTCGATGCCGCGCCACTCTTGGGAGATCGCGTGGGCGACGAAGTCGTCCCAGTTCTCACCGGCGGCCACCTCGATGACCGCACCACCGCACATCGCCGCGCCGGGTTCGTCGATGGTGCACGAGCCGCCGGCCAGCCTGATGCCGCGGGTCGCGACGTGCACCACCGTGCCGTCGAAGCCTGCGTCGGAGACCAGCACGTTCGAGCCGCCGCCGAGGATCAGCAACGGTTCGCCGGCGGCGTCCGCGGCCTGCACGGCCGCCACGAGTTCCGCTTCGCTGGTCGCCTCGACCCAGGTCCGGGCCGGGCCACCCACCCGCAACGTGGTGTGGTCGGCCAGCCGGGTCGTACTGCCGGTGAGCAGATCAGTCACAGCGCACCTCCGCTTTCGCGCCGCCGAGCACCTTCACGCCGTCGAGCAGCGCGTCGATGGTGACGGTGGCGATGCCGTCCTCCACCTTCGTCACGGTACCCCCGAAGGTCACCGTGGCGCCGTCCGCGTCGTCCGGCACCGGAACGGACTTGACGAACCGGACGTAGTAGCTGAGCACCCGGGCCGGGTCACCGCACCAATCGGTGACCACCCGCAGCGCGGTGCCCATGGTCAGCATGCCGTGGGCGATCACGCCCGGCAGGCCGAGCGCGGCGGCCGCGGCGTCCGAGTAGTGGATCGGGTTGAAGTCGGTGGAGGCACCCGCGTAGCGGACCAAAGTCGGGCGGGTGAAGGTCGCGGTGATGCTCGGCAAGACGGTGCCGACCTCGATATCGGTCATGCCGCCTTTCCTTCCGGCCAGCTGTGCAGCAGCGTGGACGCCGCCTCGCAGACCCGTTCGCCGTCGGCGTCCAGGGCGACGGTGAGCGAGATGAACGCACTGTTGCCTCGGGCCCGGACGCGATCGATGGTCAGCGTCGCGGTGACGGCGTCGCCGACCCGCAGCGGGCGATGCCAGGTGAACCGCTGGTCGGTGTGCACCGTGCTGCTCAGCGACAGCTCCAACTCCGGGTCGTCGAACATGGCCTGCCAGGCCGCCGACGACAACAACACCGCGAAGGTGGGCGGTGCGACGGCGTCCGGGCCGGCGTAGGCCGGGTTGTCGGCGTCACCCAGGGCGGCGGCGAACTCGGCCACCTTGGCGGCACTCACCAGGTAGGGCGCGGACGGCGGGTAGCTGCGTCCGACGTGGGTCTCGCTGATCATGGCCACAGGCTAGCGATCCTTGGTCGTTGGAACTCGTGCCGACAAAGCGAAAAGGCCGCCCGCATAGTGCGGGCGGCCTCTTGGCTACGCTCAGCGAGTCTCGCGGTGCGCGGTGTGCAGGTGGCACCTGGGGCAGAACTTCTTCAGCTCAAGACGATCCGGATCGTTACGCCGGTTCTTCTTGGTGATGTAGTTGCGCTCCTTGCACTCGGTGCACGCCAAGGTGATCTTCGGACGAATCTCCGACTGCTTCTTGGCCATCGCCGTTGCTCTCTCTCGTCTTGCAGTTGCCGATCCTGGTAGCGGGAGCGGGACTCGAACCCGCGACACAGCGATTATGAGCCGCTTGCTCTACCGCCTGAGCTATCCCGCCGCCCGTTCGGAGTACCCAACCGGGCACGGCGGGCGGTTATTCCACCATCTCCAAACGCAGAGCCCCCATGCGGAATCGAACCGCAGACCTTCTCCTTACCATGGAGACGCTCTGCCGACTGAGCTATAGGGGCCTGGACCGCGTGAAACACTACACGAGGATTCGCGCAGCTCTCAAATCGGCGAGTCGCGGACGATCGAAGAGTCAGGATTCGACGGCCCCCACCGGGGTGATCTCGACGAAACCCAGGCGGTGGTACAGGTGCTGCGCCTCTCCGGCGGTCTCCTCCTGGACGTTCAGCGCCATGCTCTCCCAGCCCAGCTCGTGACAGGCATTCGCCGCCGACAACAGCAGCAGCGTGCCGAGGCCGCGCCGGCGGTGCTCGGGGTGGACGAAGAGTTCGATCACGAACGGCACCGCGGGAATGCCCTCCCACGGCGGGCTCGTGACGGTCTGCACGCAGCCGATCACCGTGCCGTCGGAATCCTCGACCACCAGCGAGGCCTGTTCGACCGGGGTGCCGTACTCGCCGGCGAAGACACCCTCCATCTCTTCGACGGCGTCCTCCAAGTCGACCGCGGCGGCACCCTTGGGGTAGGAGTCCCAGTACAAGGCACCCAACGCCTGGGCGTCGGTGGGCATCTGGGGACGAAGAGTCACCCCGGCCGGCGTTTCCGGCGCGGGCAAGGGCAAGCCACGCTGCATCAGCATGCGGTCAGTGTAAGCGCGCGCCGGGTGACAAGGGGTGAAGCTCTGGGGAGAGCCGCCGGGTCAACTACGGACGAAGATCTCCACCCGGCGGTTCAGCTGGCGGCCGGCCGGGTTGTCCTTGTCGTTGAGCTCGTTGGGCGCCACCGGACGGCTCTCGCCGTACCCCTTGGACGTCATCGGCGCCGCCACGCCGCGCTGCCGCAGCGACTGCTCCACCGAACCCGCGCGCCGCTCGGACAGCCCCTGGTTGTAGCTGTCGGTGCCGATGGCGTCGGTGTGGCCACTGATCTGGATCGGGTTGGTGCCGACCTGCTTCAGCGCGGTGGCGACCTTGTCGAGGGTCGCGGCGGCGTCGGGGCGGATGTTGTCCTTGTCGAAGTCGAACAGCACGCCGTCGGCCAGGGTGATCACAAACCCGCAGATGTCGATCTTCGGCAGCAACTGCTGCACCGGCGGGAATTTGCCCAGCGGTGGGACCGGCGCCACCGGGTCGGCCGGCACGCTCCCGGAGAAGCTCGGTCCGACCACGGTGGCGGTGCCCCGTCCGTCGTTGCTGATCGACACCGTGGCGTCCACGTAGGTGCCGGATCCATTGCCGTCGTTGCTGATCGACACCTTCCCGCTCACGTAGGTGCCGGAACCGTCGCCGTCGTTGGTGATCGACTCGGTGCCGCTGACATAGGTGCCGCCGCCCTTGCCGTCGATGGTGACCGAGATGTCGGAGTCCACGTAGGTGCCCGAGCCGTCGCCAGCGTTGGTGATGGACACCTGGTCGCTGACGTAGGTGCCGCCGCCCTTGCCGTCCCGGGTGATCGACTCGCGGTCGCTGACCGAGGTCTCGGAGCCGTCCCGGCCGCGGGTGTAGCTGCCGTCCGGGCCGACGTAGGAGCCGGAGCCGTCGCCGT
>JBDHZN010000201.1:0-6573 GCA_039811845.1 Micropruina sp.
GCGGTCGTGGGCATAGGGTAGAGACCCCAACCGAGGCAGAAGGACTCCCCGTGGCCGACAGCACAACCCGCAGCAAGCAGGACATCGAGGCCGAGATCGCGGCTGCCCGCCAGCGCCTCGCCGACAATGTGGCCGGGCTGATCAACCAGGTGCATCCCAAGGCGGTCATGCAGCGTGGGATCGACGACGCCCGTGGCCTCGCCGCCGCCGAATTGAACAACGTGAAGGCTCAGGTGATCGACGAGAACGGCCAGCTCCGCACCGAGCGGGTGCTGCTGATCGGTGGTGCGGTCGCCGGTGTGGTCACCTTCGTGCTGCTGGTGCGCGGCATCCTGCGGGGCATCCGCCGCGATTGAGCCGTCCCGCGGTCACCCGCCCCGTCCCACCCCTGAAGCGAGGATTCGATGAGTCACGCCCGCGCCGTCCGGCGAGCCCTGATCGCGCTGGCCGCCGCCGGTGCGCTGGCGATCAGCGTCGGCTGCACCGCGGGCCCGGCGCCGTCGGCCTCGGTCACCGCGTCCGCGCCGAGCGCGAACTGGGACGAGCTCGGGCCGATCGTCTACGCCCAGGGCAAGGACACCTCGGGCACGGTCAAGGCCCAGGTGGCGGAGTGGAACAAGGCCAACCCGAACGAGCAGGTCGAGTTGCGCGAACTGTCCGAGTCCACCGACGAGCAGCGCGACGCGATGGTCGAACGGGCGAAGAACAAATCGGGCGAGTTCGCGGTGATGGCGATCGACGTCGTCTGGACCACCGAATTCGCGGCCAACGGTTGGCTGCAGGAGTTGCCGTCCGATCGTTTCCCGACCGGCGGCTACCTCAAGGCGGCGGTGGATTCCGGCACCTACTTCGACAAGCTCTACGCGATGCCGTCCACCTCCGACGGTGCCCTGCTGTACTACCGCAAGGATCTGCTCGACAAGGCCGGGGTGCAGCCGCCGACCACCTGGGCGGAGCTCCAAGCGGCCTGTGACAAGGTGCTACCCAGCCAGGACGGGATGTCGTGCTACGGCGGCCAGTTCGACAAGTACGAGGGGCTGACCAGCAACGTCGCCGAAGCGATCAACTCCGCCGGCGGCTCGATCCTCAACGCGCAGGGGCAGGCCAGTGTCAACAGCCCCGAGGCGCTGGCCGGGTTGAGCTGGATCGTGGACGGGTTCACCTCGGGCAGGATTCCGGCCGAGGCCAAGTCCTGGCAGGAGGAGCAGTCCCGAGCCGCCTTCCAGAGCGGCAAGCTGCTGTTCCTGCGTAACTGGCCCTACATGTACGAATTGGCCGGGAAGGACGACCGGGTCGCCGGCCGCTTCGCGGTGGCGCCGCTGCCCGGCAAGGACGGCCCCGGTGTCTCCACGCTGGGCGGGCAGAACCTGGGCATCTCGGCGTTCGCCAGGAACAAGGGCACGGCGCTGAAGTTCGTCAACTGGATGCAGACCAAGGAGCAGCAGCAGCGCCGCCTGGCGGACGCCTCGCTGGCGCCGGTGCTGGAGGAGCTGTACGACGAGCCGGCGCTGCAGGCGAAGGTCCCCTATCTGAAGACGCTCGGCGACTCGATCCGCACCGCGCAACCACGGCCCAAGGCGGCCCGCTACAGCACCGATGTCAGTCGTGCCATCCAAGAGGAGGCCTACGCCGCCATCGAAGGGACGAAGGATCCGCAGACGGCGCTGGGCGACCTGCAACTCAGGCTCGAAGCATTGGTCAAATAGCTGTCGCCGCCGATCGGTCGGCGCTAGCGTGACGCCATGCGCATCGCCATGGCCAACGACCACGCCGGGACGGCACTGAAGAACGAGATTGCGGCCTGGCTGCGGTCCGAGGGGCACGAGGTGGTGGACTTCGGCGCTCACGACGAAGAGGCGTGTGACCTGCCCGACCATGTGTATCCGGCGGCGCTGGCCGTCGCCCGCGGGGAGTGCGAGCGGGGGATCTTCGTCGACGGCGTCGGGTACGGCTCGGCGATGATCGCCAACAAGCTGCCCGGGCTGTTCGCCGCGGTCGCGCAGGACCCGTTCTGCGCGTGGCTCGCCCGCTCGCATTCGGATTCGAACGTGCTCTGCATCGGCGCCAAGATCATCGGTTCAGCGCTGGCGATGGAGGTGGCCAAATCCTGGATGACCACTGACTGGCTCGGCACCACCGAAGAGAAGTACGCCCGCCGGGTCGCCAAGGTGGTCGATATCGCTGAACGGCACGTGCGTCCGCTCTGAATCTCTGTGTTGGTCGAGCTTGTCGAGACCTCGGACAACGACGAAGGCCCCGACTGAAGTCGGGGCCTTTCGCCTTGTGCGCCGCCAGGGACTCGAACCCCGAACCCGCTAGTTAAGAGCCAGCTGCTCTGCCAGTTGAGCTAGCGGCGCGCGATCAGTAACTATACCGAACCGGTGCCCGGAGGGAAAATCGGCGGGCGCCGTGGACACCCTCAGTGCCGGGCCGCCTGCTTGCGGACGAAGGCCACCCGCTGGCGGTGCAGCTCGTCGATCTCGGGGCGCTCCAGCGGCTCCAGTTCACGGTCGAGCGCCACCGACAAGATGTGGTCGGCAAGGGCTGCGTTACGGGCCAGAACCGGGCCGTGCGGATAGGTGCCGATCACCCGTCCCTGGACGGCGCCCTCGGTGCCGTCATTGGCGTTGCCGACGCCGATCTCAACGCTGGCCAGGGGTTTCGCGCCGGCGCCGAGCCGGGTGAAGCCGCCATGGTTCTCGAAGCCGGTGAGCAGCTGCTGACTGCCGTCCGGTGCCGTCCAGCGGGTGAGGATCTCGCCCACCGCGCGCTCGGGGCCGCGCCGGGTTTCGACGTCCAACAGTCCAAGGCCGTCGATCACCTCGTCGCGCTCGCCGATGGTGAAGGTCGTCCCACAGATCTGGTAGCCGGCGCAGACCGCGAACAGCACGCCGCCGGCGTCCAGGCCGCGGAACAGGTTGCCGTCGGCCTGTAGCGCCCGGACGGCGGAGACCTGGGCGGCGTCCTCACCGCCGCCGAGTAGGTACACCGAACCCGTCGCCGGCACCGGAGCGCCCGGTTCGACCATGGTCAGCTTCGCGTCGATCCCGCGCCATTGCAGGCGCTTCACCAGCACCATCGCGTTGCCGCGGTCGCCGTAGATGCCGAGCAGGGATTGGTAGATCAGGACGATCTCGATCGGCGCGCTCATCGCAGACCCGCCATCTTCAGTAGCTTCTGGAACGGGGTATAGGTGGCGATCAGATCGACCGGGGCCTGCGGTATCGCACCGTTGACGCCGGGCGCCGAGGCCCGCTGGTCGTGCACCGTGGCGAGGGCGGCAGCCAGGTCGGGCACCACCTGGTGCTCGACCTCGGCGTAGCTGAGCCGCACCGCCAGATCCTGCGCCCGCGGCCCGGTTGCGACGACCCGCCGGCCCTGCAACTGCTCGTAGTCGACGTCCCACAGCCACGAGACGTCCTTGCCGTCGGCGGCGACCGAGTCGATCGCGAGAATCACCGGGTCGGACGTCGCCAGCGGCAGCGCCTCGGCCCACCCGGCGGGGTTCTTGGCCAGCAGCAGCCGCGCGGTGGTGCCGTGCAGGGTGGCGGTCGCGAAGCGGCCGGCCGGTGCGGTGACGGTGCGCATGCCGGCGAGTGCGGCGTCCATGCCGACGCCCAGTTCGACGGCGGCGGCCAGGGCGCAGGCGGCGTTCGACACATTGAAAGTGCCGGGTACCCGCAGTTGCGGCGTCACCTCGTCGCCGTGCGGGGTGTGGATGCTGGCGCCCTCGACCACCCAGGACGCCGCCGGCTGGGTGAGTTCGCAGGCTGGGCAGTCCCAGCGGTCCTCGGCGGTGATCAGCACCGCACCGCAGGCGGGGCAGAGCGCGGCGTCTCCCGTCCATGAGGTGGCGGTGTCCACCCAGACGACGTTGGCCGCGGTGCCCGCCGACCACACCACGAGCGGATCGGACGCGTTGGCGACGACCGTGGGTCCGGCGTGTCCGGCCCGCTCCAGGGCGGCGCGCCAGGCGCGTCCGAGCGATTTGATCTCGTGGTTGCGGTCGAGTTGGTCGCGGCTGAAGTTCAGCAGAATCAGGATCTCGGGCCGGCCGTACTCGATCATGTCCGAGACGACCCGCTCATCGGTCTCCAGCACCGCGATGTCGGCCAGCCGATGCGCGCTGAGCGCCGAGGCGATGCCGTAGTGCAGGTTGGCGCCGTCGGCGTTGGTGACCAGCCGCCGGGTGTCCGCGCCGAGTCCCGAGCGGACGGCGGCGGCCAGCAGGTGCGAGGTGGTCGTCTTGCCGTTGGTGCCCGTCACGCTCGCGATTCGGCGTCCGCGCAGCAGCAGCTTGAACGCGTCCGGGGCGATTCGGGTGAGCACCTGGCCACGGATGGACGCCCCCGAGCCGCGGTTGGCCAGGCGGGAGCCGAGCGCCGCCAGATTGCCGGCGGCGATTCCGGCGCCCAGGCGTAGCCGGTCGGGTAGGCGCAGGGCAGCCGGGGCGGCACGGTCGGCCAGAGTTGCGGCAGGCATGCGGCCTATTGTGCCGTCTGTGTCGCCTGCGGCGGCACCGACACATAGTCCGGGACTTTCGCCGTCCGTCCCGCGCCGGAAGAAGTCCGGCGGATTCGCCGTCCGATCCACGGCCCGGCGTGCTCGCGAGCCCAGGTCAGCTGCCACTCCAGCCACTCGCGGCGCGACTTCGCCGGCAACGGCGGCAGCGGCGCGTCCCAACCGGGTCGCGCGGGCAGCCCGACCGCGACCAGCGCCGCCTGCGACACCCGCTCGTGGCCGATGCTGTTGAAGTGCAGCCGGTCGTCGTGCCACAGCTGCCAATCCTTCAGGCAGCGCATGCCCCAGACGTCGATCACGTAGGCGCCGTGCCGGCGGGCGATGCTCCAGATGTTGGCGTTGAAGATGCCGGTGCGCGAACGGGTCAGCTCAAGCACGGGGGAGTCTTTGGCGTCGATGCCGGTACCGATCAGCACATCGACGCCGGCGGCGCGCAGCCGGATCACCGCCCGCTCGATCTCGTCGGTGATCGCGTCTACGTCGGCACGCGGACGAAGGATGTCGTTGCCGCCGCCCCACAGGCTGACCAGGTCGGGTTCCAGCGCCAGCGCCGGCTCCAGCTGTTCGGCCACGATCGGCCCGAGCAGACGTCCGCGGATGGCGAGATTGGCGTACTCGACCGACTCACCGGCGGCGTCGGCGAGATGCTGCGCGAAGCGATCGGCCCAGCCGCGCGGGCTGCCGTCCGGATTGGGATCGGCCAGCCCCTCGGTGAGTGAGTCGCCGATCGCCACGTAACGGCGCCAGTGGTGAGTCTGCTCAACCATGTCGAACCTGCGATGCGAAGTAGCGATGCTTTCCAAGCACGTCGAGTCACCCTACTCCGCGCGCCTCGGGCACGCCGGTGGTTGCGTGTCGACTGTCGGACGGCGACGTTACGCTGGCTACGACGGCGGCTTGGTCACGGCGCTGCCGCCGGTGATCGTCGGCTGTTGACCTGGCTGACCCGGGCTGGAATTCTATCGAACATAAGTTTGATTATAGGCGTGATGTCGGGTAGAATCCAGTCATGGAGAAGCTCACCTTCGATACGCTTCCCGGCTTGGTGCCGGAGGTGGCGGCGGTGCGTCTGGCGTCCGATGCCGCGGGCCTCATCGATCAGCTTCGATCCCTGGAAGAACTCAAGGCGGCCTGTGCCGCCGCCCAGGCACGGGTCGCGGTGGCATTCAAGAGGTTGCGACTGGCCGAACATGAGGCAGCCGGGCTTCCGTCCGAGCGGCGTGGCAAAGACGTAGCCGCGCAGGTGGCGCTCGCGCGACGCGAATCGCCGCGCAACGGTTCCCGGTTGGTCGGCCTGGCTGACGCGCTGGTGCATGAGATGCCGCACACCATGGCCGCTCTCGCCGCCGGCCAACTGAACGAGTGGCGAGCCACGCTGATGGTGAAAGAGACCGCGTGCCTGAGCCGGGAACATCGGCGGCAGGTGGACGCCGAACTGGCCGATCGGCTGGGCGAACTGAGCGATCGGGCAGTCAGTGCAGAGGCCCGGAAGGTTGCCTACCGGCTCGATCCGTACTCGTTCGTCGAGCGGGCGCGGAAGGCCGAGGCCGATCGCTGTGTGTCACTACGGCCCGCACCCGATTGCATGACTCGGCTGTCGGCTCTGCTCCCGGTGGCCCAGGGTGTGGCTGCCTTCGCGGCGCTCACCCGCGCCGCTGACACTGCCCGGTCTGCCGGCGACGAGCGCGGCAGAGGGCAACTGATGGCAGACACCCTGGTCGAACGCGTCACCGGTCAGGCGGCAGCCGACGAGGTCGAGGTGGAGATCCAGCTGGTGATGTCCGACGAGACGCTCTTCGGCGACATCCGTAGTCAAGCCGATGCTCGTGGCGAGACTGCGGCTGGCGGTGACTCGCGCCGCCAGGCCGCTGATGAGGGAGAAGCGACCAACGAGGCCGCCGTGGTCGTGGGGCACGGCCCGATTCCCGCACCTCTCGCACGGCGGATGTTGCGCGACCTGCCCGACGAGGCGCGCACCTGGATCCGCCGGCTCTATTCCGAGCCCGACACCGGCCGCTTGATCGCCATGGAGTCGGCGGCGCGGTTGTTCCC
>JBDHZN010000202.1:0-6562 GCA_039811845.1 Micropruina sp.
GCCGCGCCGAGGGCCTGCCGCAGCAGCCGGGCGGCGCCGGCCAGTTGCGGGTCGCAATAGAGCGAGGTGGCGACCTCCAGCAGGGTGCCGCCGGCACGCTCGCTCGTCTCCCATGGCATCGGCAGGAGGTTCAGCACGGGGATCGTCACGGTCACTGATCCTGCCACGATTGCGCCGCAAGGCCGGCCGCGGCCCGCGACAACGGTCGTGGACCGAAGGGACGGTTCTCTTCGGTCCAGGTTCGTGACGATCGTGGTCCGAGGGGACGGTTCTCTTGGTCACCTGATGTGCCCGTTCAACGAGTGGCTCGGGCGTCGGCCTACTTCTGTCGGCGGCGCGTGGCAGCCTGAGGATCAGGAGGTACTGCCATGCAACCCAAGGACGTGCTGTTGGGCTATCTCGAGCGCGGCCGTGAGGCGATGCTCTGGAAGCTGGACGGGCTGAGCGAGTACGACGTGCGGCGTCCGATGACACCGACCGGAACCAACCTGCTGGGGCTGGTGAAACACCTGGCCAGCGTCGAGTTGGGCTATTTCGGCGAGGTGATGGGACGACCGTCCGGAGTTCCGCTGCCCTGGTACGACGAGCCGGATCAACCGCCGAATGCCGACATGTACGCGACCGCCGACGAGACCCGCGAGGAGCTCGTCGAGCTGTATCGCAGCGCCGGCCGGCACACCGCCGCGACCGTGGCCGCGCTCGACCTGGACGCACCCGGCCACGTGCCATGGTGGGGTGAGCGCGGCGAGGTGACCCTGCACCAGGTGTTGGTACATGTGATCGCCGAGACCCACCGTCACACCGGCCACGCCGACATCATTCGCGAGCAGATCGACGGCGCTGCTGGGCTGCGCGCGGGCGTCGACAACCTGCCCGACCTGGATGCCGGGGGCTGGCGTCGGCAGTACGACGAGTTGCAGGCGATCGCCGAACAGTTCCGGACGCTCTAGATTCCCCAGCCAGGGTCGAGAGCCGGCCCGGACGCCGGCGTCCTCCGGGCCCGCTCCAACTCGACCGCCAGTTGCACCAGACGCTGGCCCAGCGCCGACAGCGGAGGCTCCACCGGCCAGACCGCCCGCAGCGGGCGTTCCACGACCAGCCCGTCCACCATCACCGCACGCAGTTCGCCCGCGCTCACCGCGGCCTGCACCGCGTGCTCACTGAGCACCGCCGGAGCCGCTCCGGCGATCACCGCCACCCGGACCGCGGCGTTGCTGGCCAACTCCAGGGCAGGTGCCGCCGTGGTCATTCCACCCAGCGCGCGCTCCAGCGCGATCCGGGTGCCCGATCCGGGTTCGCGAACCACCAGCGGCGTCTCGACCAGTTCGGCCAGCGGCACCGGCCGGGTGCGTCGGGCCCACTCGTGGCCGGGCGCCACGACCACCACCAGCCGGTCGGTGGTGATCTCGTGGGTGGTCACCGGCACCGCCAAGCTGTCGGGCAGATCCGGGCTCTCCACGAAACCGAGCGTGGTGCCGGCGCTGAGCAGGCGTCCGACCTCCTGAGAGTTGGCCACGGTCAGCGATACGTCGGCCCCCGGGTGCTCGGCACGTAGTGCGGCGAGCCAGCGCGGCAGCAGTTCCTCGGCGATGGTCTGGCTGGCGGCCACCCGGACGCTGCCGGCGTGACCGCGTCCGATCGCTGCGGCACCCAGCAGCAGTTGCTGGTTCGCTTCGAGTACCCGTCGGGCCCAGTCGACGACGAGCGCGCCATCCCGGGTGGGGACGGTGCCGGTGGCGCTGCGGGTCAGCAACTCGAGGCGTAGTAGGCGCTCCAGTCGGCGCAGCGCACGACTGGCGTTCGGTTGTGCCATGCCGAGGGCACGGGCGGCGGCCCCCACTCCGCCGTGTTCGACGGCGGCGACCAGCACGGCGAGATCGGCCACCGGTGGGTAGCGGTACGGCGGAAACTCCACGGTCATATCGACATCGTATGACTGGCATGCGAAAGTGCCGTCTACTCAGATATGAGCAAACAGCGGATGGTAGAGGTGTGCCACAGCAGAACCCCTCTCCGATCCGGCAGACCAATGTCCCTGTGCCACGGCGAGGGCAACACCGTCTCGGCGGTTCGCCCTTGCCCGGGTTGGCGCTCTGCTGTGGCGCAGCCGGGCTGACGCTCATCGGTCAGCAACTGGTACCGGCCGTCAGCCCGTTGCTGGTGGCGATCGTGCTGGGCGCCGTGGTCGCCAACTTCATCGGCGGACGCGGCGGCTTCGATGAGGCGGTCGCGCCCGGCGTCCAGATCGCGTCGCGTCGGCTGCTGAGGCTCGGGGTCGTGCTGCTGGGGCTGCAGCTATCCGTCGCCGACATCGCCGGGCTGGGCTGGCCGGTGCTGATCGGAGTGCTGGTCGTGGTGGGCGGCGGCATCGTGGCCACCCTGCTGGCCGGACGGCTGCTCGGGGTGAGTCGCACCCAGTCGCTGCTGATCGCTTGCGGCTTCTCGATCTGCGGCGCGGCAGCGGTGGCCGGCGCCGAGGGCGTCCTGCGCCGCCGCAGCAGCGACGAGACCGCCACCGCGGTGGCCCTGGTGGTCGCCTATGGCACCGCGATGATCGCCGTGCTGCCGGCGGCGTCCGCGCTGCTCGGGCTGGACGCCGCGTCCGCCGGCATCTGGGCCGGGGCGTCGGTGCACGAGGTGGCGCAGGTGATCGCCACCGCCGGCATCATCGGCGAACCGGCGCTCAAGGTCGCGGTGGTGGTCAAGCTGGCCCGGGTGCTGTTGCTGGCGCCGGTGCTGGCCGCCATCTCGATCGGGCAACGCGGCGGACGCACCGCAGCAGCCGGCAAGCAGCCGCTGGTGCCGCTGTTCGTGGTCGGATTCCTGGTAGCCGTCGGGCTGCGCAGCCTGGGCGTGCTGCCGGCGCCGTTGCTGCAGCTGGCGAGCCTGCTGCAGACCGGGCTGCTGGCCGCGGCGATGTTCGCGCTCGGCACCTCGCTGCACCTCTCGGTGCTACGCCGGGCCGGCGTCCGACCTGTGCTGCTCGGACTGATCGCCACCGTCGTGGTCGGCGGGCTCGGGCTGCTCACCTGCCGACTCGCCTGACGCCTGAGAATCGCCCGCGGCCTCCGTGCGAGATTCAGCAGAGGAGGCCGCCTTCCGCGCGGCCGCCCGGCGCCGGTAGCGACGCACGATCGGCCAGCCGATCGCGCCGGCCACCAAGGCGAACGGCAGCACCCCGCCGAGCAGCACGAACAGCGCCGCGACCGAGCTCTGCAGGGCGTCCCAGCCCTGGCTGAGACCTATCAACAGCGGGTTCTGCGGAGTGTCGGACTGCCCGGTCCTGAGCAGTGTCACCGTGACCGGCGCCCGCTCGACCTGGTTCTTCAGCGCCTTCTGCTTGGCCAGCAGCGACTCCAACTCCGACTGCCGCTGGGTGAGTTCCTCCTCGACCTTGGCGATCTCGCTGACCGAGCCGGCCTTGTCCATCAGCGCCCGGATCCGGCTGATCGACTCACGCAGGGTGCGGATCCGGGCATCCACGTCGACCACCTGCTCGGTGACGTCGCGCGCGGTCACCGACCGGGTGACCAGTTCGCCGAGCTTCGCGGCCTCGGTCAGGAACCGGTCGAGGTTTTCGCTGGGCACGCTGAGCACGATCCGCGAGTTGCCGCTGGTGGTGTTCGCGCTCGTCCAGATCGACTCGGACGCCACATAGCCGCCCATGCTCTCGGCCAGCTGCCGCAGTTGCTCGGCGGTCGCGTACAGGTCGGCGCAGCGCAACGACAGGGCGGCGGTGCGGGCCACCTGGCGATCGGTGCTCGGCCCGGCCTCGGACGGCGCCATCGTCGCAGCCGGTGCTGGGCCGTCCCCGGCTGGCCCCGATTCGGGTGCGGAATAGGAGGGGCTCGTCTGGGTGCAGCCGACCAGGCCGACCACCGAGGAGAGCAGCACAGCGGGTAGCCACAGTGAGAATCGAGAGGTGCTCATGCCTCCACCACGCAGCAGGCGGCCGCGTTGTTGCAGTTGTCAGCTTGGGGCCGGCTGCTGGGAACGGTTCAAACCGGTTTGTGGTGGATATGGCTGGGGTGATCGCGACCGCGACGGGCTCAAGCCGGATAGTGGTTGAAATAACGGGGGCGGCCGACGGCTCTTTTCAACCACAAAGTGGCTTGAGGGCGAGCAGGCCCCGTTCACTCTGCTGATATCCACCACAAACCGGCTTGAACTCAGCCGTCCTCGGGGGAGCCGCGCAGTTCGAGGCCGATTTGCTCGGCGTCCACCACAGCTAGCGCGTGGCTGAGTACCTCGGCGTCGAAGACACCGTCGTCGCGGGCATCGAGCAGCGCCGTCCGTTGTGCTTGCAGCACGTCAAGTTCGACCCGCTTCAACCCGCGTCCGGATTCGCGGGCGCGTTCCTGCTCGGCGGTCTGCCGCATCAGGTCGAACAGCCGGTCCCGCTCGTCGGCGTCGCCCTGGCGATCCTCGTCGGTGGCCGGACGGCTCAACCAGCGCACCACCAGCGGCAGCGTGGCGCCCTGCACCAGCAGCGAACCACCGGCCAGCGCGAAGGCGACCAGCAGCAGCATCGGGCGTCCCGGGGTATCGGACGGCAAAGTCTGGGCGGCAGCCAGCGAGACCGCGCCGCGCATTCCGGCCCAGACCAGCAGGCCGCCTTCGCGCGGCCCGATCGGGTTGCTGACCAGGTAGTCGATGGTGGCCCGTTCGCGCCGCACCCGGGTGAGTACCTGGGTGATCCGCTCGGTGCTCCAGGGCGACCGACGCCCCTTGCGTGCGGCCGCTTTCTCGGCGGCCTTGCGCATGGCGGCGGCACGTCGTGGATCGGCAGGGATCGGCTGCCCGGCGATGAGCGGAGGTTCGGGGACGGCGTCCGGGTTCGCCAACCGTTGTTCCAGGTAGTCGGCCCACAGGTTCATGCGTTCCTGACGGCTGAGCCGGCGTTGGGTGCGTCGCGACATGCCGATCACCAGGCTCACCACATAGACGGCACGGATCAGCACCGATCCCAGCCAACCCACCGCAGCCACCCAGGCCACGGTGAGGGCGGTGCTGTGATCGTGATCGGAATGGGTGATCAGGCCGTGCAGTTGCAGGCCCATCAGCAGGAAGATGCCGCTCTCCAGCACCAACTCGACGGTCTTCCAGTTCTGCGAATCGGAGAGCCGTGCCCACGGTGAGAGCAGCCGCGGAGCGCCGTAGCCGGAGATCAGCCCGGCCACCACCGCGGCGACCAAGCCGGACGCTCCCAGCTGCTCAGCGGGGACCGCGGCCATGAACGGCGCCGCGTAGGAGATGACGGTCGAGGGAGCGGTTTCGTTGAGTTTGGAGCGCAGCCACAGGTGCAGCCAGCCGACCCCGAATCCGATCAGCGCCGCGGCGGTCACCGCCCACAGAAAGTCCAGCACCACTCCGCCGAGTGCCACACCACCGGCCGCGGCGGCGATCGCCGAACGCAGCAGCACCAGCGCGCTGGCGTCGTTGAGCAGGCTCTCACCCTCCAGCATGGTGAGCACCCGCTGAGGGACGCCGACCCGGCGGGCGATGGCGGTGGCGACGGCGTCCGTGGGGCTGACGATGGCACCCAGTGCGATGCCCCAAGCCAGCGAGATGTCCAGGCTGGCGCTGAAGAACCAGCCCAGCAATAGGCTGCTGAGTACGACCAACACCACCGACAGGCCCGCAATCGAGCGGAACTCCCGACGGAAACTCATCGCCGGCATGGACGCGGCTGCCGAGAACAGCAGCGGGGGCAGCACGCCGATCAGGATCCACTCGGGATCGACCTCCAGGCTCGGCACGCCAGGCAGGAATCCGACCACCCCACCGATGACCACCAGCAGCAGGGGAGCGGCGACCCGGATCAGCCCGCTCAGTGCCGACGTCGCGGCGACGCACAACAGGACGGCGGTCAGCAGGATGACGACGTGTTCGGCTTCCACTGGTTCAGCATGCCGTTCCATTGCGCGCACGGCCACCGGCCGTTGATCGACAGTGGCGCCGGTGTCGATTGAGCTTGTCGAAATCCGCTCGGTGAGGGTCGCGACAAACCGACCGGCCGTTGATTGAGCCTGTCGAAATCAGGTCTGCTGAGGTCTCGACAAGCTCGGCCAACGGATCAGCTCGCTCGACGGACGGAGGCTCAGGCGGCCTCGGCCTGGGCGCGCAGGAAGCGTCCGAAGTGCGGCACGGTGAACGCGATCCGGCCCCGCTCGCTGGCGTAGATCAGCCCCTTCTTGATCAGCGCGTCCCGGGCGGGGGAGAGCGACTGCGGCTTGCGGCCCAGCGTCTGGGCGACCAGTGCGGACGGCACGGTGCCGGTGTCGTCGGCATCGGCGTCCGCCATCGCCCGCAGGTATTCCCGCTCGGCAGCCGTGGCCCGCTCCAGCCGGGATCCGAAGAAGCCCACCGCGAGTTCGTGCTCGGCCTCGGGCGCGGCGACCGCGACGTCCTCGGCGGTGATCGGCGAGCTCGGCGCCAGGTCCCAGACCACCTTGCCGTAGGCCTGAACGAAGTACGGGTAGCCGCCGGTGACCCGGTACATGGCGTCCAGGGCCTCGGGGGTGAACGCGGCACCCTCGTCCGCGGCCGGCGCGACCAGCGC
>JBDHZN010000203.1:0-6504 GCA_039811845.1 Micropruina sp.
TCGATCGCCGGGAAGACCCGCTTGTCGGCCAGGTCACGGCGGAGCCGCAGCTCCATGTTGCCGGTGCCCTTGAACTCCTCGAAGATCACCTCGTCCATCTTGGAGCCGGTCTCGATCAGCGCGGTGGCCAGGATGGTCAGCGAGCCGCCGTCCTCGATGTTCCGGGCGGCACCGAAGAACTTCTTCGGCGGGTACAGCGCCGCCGAGTCGACACCACCGGACAGAATGCGTCCGGACGCCGGCGCAGCCAGGTTGTAGGCGCGGCCCAACCGGGTGATGCCGTCGAGCAGGATCACCACGTCCTTGCCCAACTCGACCAGGCGCTTGGCCCGCTCGATGGCCAGCTCGGCGATCGTGGTGTGATCATCGGCCGGACGGTCGAAGGTCGAGGCGATGACCTCGCCGTTGACCGAGCGCTGGAAGTCGGTGACCTCCTCGGGACGCTCGTCGACCAGCACCACCATCAGGTGCACCTCGGGGTTGTTGGTGGTGATGGCGTTCGCGATCGCCTGCATGATCAGCGTCTTGCCGGCCTTCGGCGGCGAAACGATCAGGCCACGCTGACCCTTGCCGACCGGGGAGACCAGGTCGATGATCCGGCCGGCCATGCCGACGGCGGAGGTTTCCAGCTTGAGCCGCTCCTGCGGGTAGAGCGGGGTCAGCTTGCCGAATTCGGGCCGGTCGCGGGACTTCTCGGGCGCGTCCAGGTTGACCGTGTCGATCCGCACCAGCGGGTTGAACTTCTCCTTGCGCTCGCCGTCGCGCGGCTGCCGGATCGCGCCGGTGACGATGTCGCCCTTGCGCAGCCCGTACTTGCGGACCATCGACAGCGACACGTAGGCGTCGTTGGGGCCGGGCAGGTAGCCGGAGGTCCGGACGAACGCGTAGTTGTCGAGGACGTCGAGGATGCCGTTGATGTTGAGCAGGACGTCGTCCTCGCCCACGTTGGTGTCCACCTCGAGGCCGGCCATCGAGTTCGACCCACCACGATTGTTGCCGCGCCGGTTCTGCCGGTCGCGGTTACGGCGGCGGCGGGAGCGGCGTCCGTTGCCGAAATCGTCGTCGTCGCGGGACGACTGCTGCTGGCGATCGTTCTGCTGCGGCCGGGAATCGACCGTGGGCTCGTTGCTGCCGTTGCTGCCGCCCTGATCGGCGGAGTCACCCGCCTCGCCGCCGTTGCGGTTGCGGCGACGACGGCCACGCTCGCCCTGGAGCGCCTCGAGCCGGGCCGCCACATCGTAGGAAGCCTCACCGTTGGAGGCCTCGCCGTTGGACGGGGCCTGCCGGGTGTCGGCCGCGGGAGCGGACGCCTCACTCGCCGGAGCGGGCGCCTGGTTCACGGGCGCGGACGCCTGCGGTGACGGAGCGGAGTTCGAGTCGGCCTGGCCACCCTCGGCGTTGCCGCCGTTGGCCTGAGTGCGCTCTTTGCGGCGCCGCTCAGGCTTCTCGGCGGACGGCGCCTCGGCGGTGGCCGACGCCTTCGCAGGCGCAGCGGCCGGCGCGCCGCCCTGTGCGCTGCGGATGGCATCGATCAGCTGGCTCTTGCGCATCGCGCCGGTGCCCTTCAGGCCGAGGGAAGCACCGAGCTGCTTCAACTCCGGAAGCAGCATCGTGCTCAGGCCCTTGCTCTTCGCGGGGGCGACGGCTTCGATCGTGTCGGTCACGTGGGTCCTTTCGGGACATCCTCCGTACGGGTGGGTTCACCGACGTACGGACAAGCATGGTGAGGAGTGTGACAACTCCGGGTCAGATCACGGACGTGTTCATCTGCGCGGTGGCCGGTGATGAAGGAAATCCTCGACGAGTGCGATCGTCCGCCCGATCTGTCAGGGGCGACGGCTGAAAACTACAGCGCGTATTCACTGTAGCACTGCCACGCTCGAATACTGACAACGACACCGGCGGCCGGATTGTTCCCCGACCGTCGACATTCAGGCCGCGACGGGTTGCCGCAGTTGCGCCTGCGCGCGGCGTCGCTCCTTGCCCCACGGCGTGAACGCTGCCGAGATCACGCTGGCGGCCAGGATCGCGACACCGAGGTAGACGCCGAAGTTGTCGACCAGCATGAGCAGCGGCGGATAGGTCAACTCGACGTTGTTGTCCCCCGGCAGCAGTTTGAACGGGGCGAACGCCGTCCACACCGAATAGAACAGGCCGGCGACGCGCAGATAGCCCGGCAGCCGCCGATTGCGCAGCAGAACGATGCCGAACGGCACGATCCACACATAGTGGTGCGACCACGAGATCGGTGAGGCGAGCAGGCTGGTCAGGCCGGCCAGGCACAGGGCGAACGGAACCTCGCCGGCCCGGTGCATCAGCACGGCAGCGACCATGCCGAGCACGGCGACCAGCGCGGCCAGTACCAGACCGCCGCGGCTGGCCTCACCCAGCAGCCGCGTCCAGACGCCCAGCACCGACTGGTTGGTCTTGAACACGATGCCGGTGTTCAACCCGGAATCGCCGGACAGCAGCCGTCCCCAATAGGTGAGCGAGGGACCCCACAGCACCACGAAACCGATCAGCGAACAGGCCAGGAAGGTCAGGAAGCTGACGATGCCGGCGCGGCGTTTGCCGGCAAAGAAGTTGTAGACCGCGATCATCGCCGGGGTCAGCTTGACCGCGGTGGCCACGCCGGTCAGCCATCCCTCGGGCAGCAACCGGCGCTTGAAGACGGTCGGGCCGGGCATCGAGTCGAGCACCGCGGCTGCCACCAGGAAGATCGCCACCTGGCCGAAGCCCAGGGTTTCGCGCACCGGTTCGACCAGCCAGATGATCGCGGTGGCGGACAGGCTGAGCTGCCATCCGGACAGTCCGAGCCGGTACAGCATCGCCATCAGGCAGGCCACGCACAGCGTCAGCCACGCCACCTGGGCCGCCGCCACCGGCAGCGCCGCGAACGGGACGGCCAACAGCGCCGGGAACGGCGGATAGATCCAGGGCAGCCAGGCCTCGACGTTGTAGAAGTCCTGCCCGTTCAGCACCAATTCGCCGGTGCGGCGATAGACGTCCAGGTCGATCATTGCCGGTGCCCAGGGGTAGAGCGTGCCACCGGGAATGGTGGTGGCGCCCGCGTAGAGCGCCGCCAGCAGTGGCGCCAAGGCGAGCAGCAGGACGTAGCCGATCCGCGCGGGCAGGCTTTTCACGGGCGCAAGTTAACCACCCGCCGCCGAGGTCGGCCGATTACTCGCCGGGATAGGAGTCGATGTTCCAGATGTTGCCCTCCGGATCGGCGACCGCGACGCTCCTGCCGCCGTGGTCGGGTTCGGTGATCTCGGTCAACTGCCGCGCACCTACCGCCAGAGCCCGGCTCAGCACGGCGTCGACCTCGTCGTCGGAGGCCACCACCAGGTCGATGCAGGCGCTGCCGGGGGTGGGTCCGATGCCGTCCGGCCGGTCGGAACCGAACATGATCCCACCGTTGTCGCGCCACTGGTATTGGGCGTGGTGGATCAGACCCGGTTGCTCGGGGTCACGCACCACCAGGCGTTCGGTGAATCCGAGCGCCTCCACGAAGGCGATCCCGGCCTCACAATCGGTGAAACGAAGACTGGCGAACAGCTGTGGTTTGGTCATGCCACCACTGTGCCCGGCTCAGTCCAGCGGTTCTTGAACGGTTGGGAACTCGGCCAGGGTCTCGCGCGGTGTGGCGCCGGCCAGGGCACGCCAGTCGCGGTTCAGATGCGCCTGATCGGCGTAGCCACACCGGGCGGCGACATCGGCGAGGCTGACGTCGCGTTGAGCAAGCGCCCGGGCCCGCTCGAATCGGCCGAGGCGGCGGATCGTCCGCGGGTCCAGGCCGAATTCGGCGCGAACCTGGTTGAGCAGGTGCCGCCGTGACCAGCCCACTTCATCGGCGAGCGCGGCAATGGCGATCGTGCCGCCGGTGAGACGATCCCATGCCAGGGCCAGCTCCGGACGCAGTTCGGCGGCCGCCCCGGCCAGCCGGCGCAGCAGGACTTCCTCGACCAGCTCGAACCGGGTGCGCCAGTCGGCTTCCTGGAGACGCTCATGAAACCCGGCCGGGAGCAGAGCCAGGTCGTCCTCGTCGAGCAGTTGGCGGGTGTACTCGCCGGCAGGAGCACCGGTCAGCGCACGCAGCCCGAGCGGCGTGAGCGCCACCTGCAGCCCGACCTGGTGGCCGTGGGTGCGGATCAGTGCGGGCCGGACGTGCAGCCCGCCGATCAGCGTCCAGAAGCGGCTGGACGTGTCGTCGTCCAGCCAGCCGCAGTCGAGCGGCTCATCGAGGGCGATCACCACGGTGGCGGACGTCGACGGCAGTCCGCGGTGGACGGCGTCGGCGGGCAGCCGGTAGTCGTATCCGACCAGGCCGGCCACCAGCGGCGCCAGTGCCGGATGCAGCGGCCTGCTGAACGTCGGCATCGGCCCAGCCTACGGTCGCGTCCCTACCGGGCAGCCGTTCAGTTCGCTAGCTTGGCCGCCGCTGCGCTGAACTCGGCGCGCAGCTGGTCGTAGTCGGTGGCGACCGGGAACTGCGGGAACTCGGCGATCACGTTGGCCGGCGGCCGGAACAGGATGCCGGCGTCGGCCTCGGCGAGCATGTTGGTGTCGTTGTAGGAGTCCCCGGTGGCGATCACCTTGTAGTTCAACTCATGGAAGCGACGGACGGCTTCGCGCTTCTGGTCGGGCATCCGCAGCGTGTAGTCGACGATCTTGTCGCCGGCGATCTCGAGCTTGTGGCACAGCAGCGTCGGGTAGCCCAGCTTGGCCATGAACGGCATGCCGAACTCGTAGAAGGTGTCCGACAGGATGACCAGCTGGAAGTGCTCCCGTAGCCAGCCCACCATCTCGACGGCCCCCGGCATCGGATCGAGGGTGCCGATCACCCGCCGGATCTCGGTCAGGGTGAGGCCGTGCGAATCCAGCAGGTCGAGCCGGTAGCGCATCAGCGTGTCGTAGTCGGGTTCGTCGCGGGTGGTCCGGCGCAACCCGTCGATGCCGGTCGCCTCGGCCACAGCGATCCAGACCTCCGGGATCAGTACCCCTTCCAGGTCGAGGCAGGCCATCTGCATGACTCAGCCCTCCACCCGCATCAGCGTGACGTCGCCGCGGACGTCCGGCAGCGCCTGTAGATCCTCCAGCGCGGCCCGCATGTCGCTCACCCGTGCTGCGTGGGTCAGCAGCGCCAACTTGGCGCCCTGCCCCTGCGGCCGGTCCAGCTCACTCTCCTGGCGCACCGCCTGGATCGACACCTGGTAACGGGCGAAAGCGGCGGCGATCCGGGCCAGCACGCCCGGCTCGTCCTCGACGCTCAACGAGAGGTAGAACCGGGACGGCACCTGGCCGCGCGGCGTGATCGGACGCGCCGAGTAGGACGACTCCCCCGGCCCGGACGCCCCACGCACCCGGTTGCGGGCCGCGGTCACCACGTCACCCAGCACCGCGGACGCCGTCGGCGAACCACCGGCACCGGGGCCCATGAACATCAGCTGCCCGGCATGCCGGGATTCGACGAACACCGCGTTGAAGGCACCGGACACGTTCGCCAGTGGATGGTTGGCCGGCACCATCGTGGGATGCACGCCGACCGAGATCGAGCCGTCCGGGGCCAGCGCACAGCGGGCCAGCAGTTTGATCACATAGCCGAGTTCCTTGGCGGTGGCAACGTCGGAGGCGGTCACCCTGGTGATGCCCTCGCAGTCGACATCGTCGAGCTTCACCCGGCTGTGGAAGGCGAGGCTGGCCAGGATGGCGGCCTTCGCGGCGGCGTCCAGACCCTCGACGTCGGCGGTCGGATCCTCCTCGGCGTAGCCCAGCCGCTGCGCCTCGGCCAGCACCTCCTCGAACGAGGAGCCCTCGGTGTGCATCTTGTCCAGGATGAAGTTGGTGGTGCCGTTGACGATGCCCTTCACCGCAGTGATCTCGTCGCCGACCAGCGACTCGCGCAGCGGCCGGATGATCGGAATGGCACCCGCGACGGCGGCCTCGAAGTAGAGGTCGACCCCGGCCTCGGCGGCGGCGGTGTACAGGGTGGCGCCGTCCTGGGCGAGCAACTGCTTGTTCGCGGTGATCACCGACGCCCCGTTGCCGATGGCGGTCAGGATCAGGCTGCGGGCCGGTTCGACCCCGCCCATCACCTCGATCACCAGGTCGACGTCGCGACGTCCGACCAGGCCGGCGGCGTCGTCGGTGAGCAACTCGCGGTCGATGCCCGGGCGCTCCTTGGCCAGGCTGCGGACGGCGATGCCGACCAGCTCGAGCCGGCGTCCGCTCCTGGCCTGGAACTCGTCGGCGCTGCCCAGCAGCAGCCGCGCCACCTCCGAACCCACCACCCCACAGCCCAACAGGGCCACCTTGAGGGGCTTGGCTGGTGTCATCGCATGTCCTCTTCTCTTCGCGGCAGCATCGAGGCTGCCGGTTAAGCGTTGCTCAGGCGCCGGCGTCCAGCGCCAGCAGGTCGTCCAGGGTTTCGCGCCGCAGCAGGGTGGTGATCCGGCCATCGGCGACGGCCACCACAGGCGGACGCGGAACGTGATTGTAGTTGCT
>JBDHZN010000204.1:0-6471 GCA_039811845.1 Micropruina sp.
TCGCGTCCGCCGTCGTCCTCGGGCCCGGCCGTGTCGGCGAGGTCCGCCGGATCGGTGGTGCCCTCCGGATCGTCCTCGACGGTCAGGTTGCCGTACTCCTGTTCGGAGCTTCCGGCCTCCTCGACGTCGGCTTCGCGGTCACGCTGCTGTTCGGTCATCGTCAGCACCTTTCGGGTTGAGAGTTCTCCTTGCAGAATTCCCGCCCGGCCCCGCTGACACCATCGCCCAAACGGGTGGGTTACCCGGATTGAGGTGAGTGACTGATCCGCGAGCCACTCGCGCTTTGCAGGGCGACAGTCGCTCGCGAAGGCCAGTCAGCCGGAAGGTCCGTGCGCGACCGTCTATTGGTCGGCTATGGCTTCCATCGCCATAGGGTTCGGAACAACGCCACGAAGCGTGGGATGTAGTCGCGGGCGCGGATGACGATGCCGAGCTTCAGGAGTGGGACCACGCCGTAGTTCCAGACCGCAGCGTGGGAGTAGGGATCCGGGCAGAGCAGGATTGCGAGGATGCGGAGCTTCAAGATGAGCTGATCGAACGTGAGGTGGGATCCTTCGATCGCCCCTCGGAGGATCAAGCCGACCAGGTCTTCAACCGCCTTTCCGAGTGTTTCCTCTGTCAGCTTGGCTGCTGCATCGCGGGACTGCCGGGTGTCGCGATGGAACGCGTGAGATCTTGCGCGCGTGGTCGGGGCGTTCCCGTAGGACGTTCCGCGCGATGTCCTGACCGCGTGCCAGGTGCGGCTGCTGAGTTCCGGAACAGTGATTTGCGCGACGGCGTTGGGGAGTTCATCGAAGCTGGCGGTAGCTTCGTCGAGGACGTGAATAAGTGCGGCGACCACATCGCACCAGAAGTGATCGGCAAGCCGTCGATGCCTTCCTGGGGCTGCCTGAAGGGTGTCTCCACAGACCCTGCCAACCTGGTCAGCCATCCAGTCGAGTTGCGCAGTCTCGGTGGGGTGGTCGACGAGCCAGTCGACGATCTCGACCGTTCGGGTTGCTTCGAAAAACCGTGTGGCATCGACGCGGCGAGGCTTGCGCGCCGTCCTCGGCAGCTTCTCTTGGATTTCGGCGACCTCGCGCCTTGCTTTGACCTGAGCTCGGCGAGCTTTGCAAGCCTCCGTAGTCTGATGTGGCGTTGGAGTCGTGGCTGCTAAAGCGAGTGCCCAGCCGATACGTCCCTTCGCACCGTGATTTCCACCGCCGCACGCGCAGGCGCAACTTGTGCCCCCTGCGTGTCGGCAGCTACTGCCCGAGCATGACGCCATCGCTGCACTCCTCGTCGAACGCGACTTCCTCGCCATCACCGTAGTGGGGAGGGAGTTCACAGGACCGCGATAGAGCTGTGCGGACGGGGTCACCGGCGGGCAAACCGGAGTTCGCCGCCGCCTACTGAAGGAGCGCGTTGGAGAGGTCTCGGAAGTAGTTGTGTCGCGCCCAGAACCTGCGGTCGCCAATGACATAAAGGCGGCGTTTCGCACGGCTGGCGGCGACGTTCACGAGATTCGGGGTGCGTGCCCAATTGGCCGGTGCCCCCGGCTTACTGGGATCGCCGCCGAGGACAAGAATCACGACGTCGGCTTCGCGTCCTTGTGCCGTGTGGATAGTCCCGGCTCGCAGGCCCGGATACTTCCTCGGGTCGAGAGTGCGGAGTCGATCGGCTACGACCCGAAATGGTGAGATCACGATCACCTCGGACGACGGAATTCCGTGGCCGTCCAAGTAGGAAAGTGCCTTCTCCAGCCGGTCAATCTGGTTCGGTTGGAGATGGCTTCCAGGGCCGCTGGCCGGCTCGTCCGCCCAGTGGCTCGGGGCGACGATCGGGCCGGCAGGGCTGTCGAACAGGTCTCGCTTCTCAGGGTTGTCGAGATCCCGGTGGACGCCGTTGACCATGAGGTTGTTGTAGGCAATCTGGTTGCACAGGGTGAACATCGGGTTGTCGCAGCGGCGATGCACCCGCAGCGGCGCGCTGACCCACACCCGGTCCTCACCCTGATCCAGCATGGTTCCGGACGGTGTGACGCGGTCGGCGAGGGTCTGCACGGAAGCGCGTGGTGGGATCCACGTCGTGCTGAGACCGTAGCCGCTGGCGATGTTGCGCTGCGCCTTTTCGGGAAGCGTAACCACCGGCTCGAGTTGGAGTGGATCACCGACGGCGACGGTGCGTCGTGCACGCCAGATGGCTCCGGCGGCATATTGCGGGGAGGCCTGTCCGGCTTCGTCGATGAGAAGCCACCCGATCGCCTCGGCGCCGAGACCGCCGAACATGCGACTGACGGAGGCAAAGGTGGTGGAGATCAGCGGGACGGCGAGGAAGAACAGCTGCCATGCGGCGCGGAACTCCTCCGGCCCGAGGTCGCGGGGGTGATTCCCGGCGACGACCTCGCCGGCGGCACGTAACCCATTGAGCATGTCACCCGCGGCATTGGCGAGGAAGTCCTGGTGCAGTTGGAGTGCGGCGATGAACAGGTCCGAGCGGGCGGTGTCGAGTTCCTCGTCAAGCCAAGGAGCGTGCAACTCACGCTGATCGCCCTGCCAAGCCCGCCCGGGGTAGGCCTTCCCGAACCGCACCTCGTCCTGTTCGCACTCCACCCGGAGCCTGGCCTGCTGAGCTTGGTTGGTCGTGAGGTCGTGCCGGGCGGATGCCAACCACGACTGGGATTGATGCAGTGCATCTCGGAGCAGTTGAGCGCGGTCATGCACTTCCCGATGGTGCTGCTCGGCGACGTCCAGCGCTTCACTGAGCTCCTCGAGGCGTGCGCGCCATTCCCGCATGGCTCTTCCGAACGAGAACAACGTCTCCAGTACACCTGGCTTGGTCGTGACGTGACGGTCGTGGCGTTCAGCTGCCCGCGCGCGCGTTGCATCGACCTGTCGCTGGACGTGCCCGTGCTGGGCAGTGTCGTACTGGAGCTGGTCGAGGTTCCGATGTTCCCGCTCGATCGCGGCTTCGATCACACGTTCGCGGTCGGCGAGCTGGGGCAGTCGCCGGAGCCGGTCCTGGGCCCGGATCCGCTGGCGCATGAGCGTGTCGACGCGCTGTTCGGCAGCAGCGAAGGCTTCCTTTGCTTGTTTCCACGGGGTGTAAGGGGCATCGCCATCGCGCCATCTTGTCAGCCTGGTTCGGAACCGGGGGACGCCGTCCTCGATGGGCTTGTTGGTCTTGGGATCCTTCTCACCGAACCAGAAGGCCGAGTAGAACGCCGACCTGTTCTTCTTCTTGCCGAGCCGGGCGGCCACCAGTCCCCATGCAGTGGGCGGTTCCTTGCCGCTCGTCGTCGTGTCGTTGGCGGCGACGTCTTGGAGGATCTTGGTCGCGATGTCGCTGAAGTAGTCGACGTTGCCGCGCCAGGGCTCTTCGATCGCCTTCTCGCCGGGGATTTCGGTGGTCACGTTCTCGACAGCGGCGTTGTTTGCCGACGCGACTACCATCTCGAAGCCTGTTAGCTCGGGCCGGAGCTGCCGAACGATCCGGCGATGCCCTTCGCCGTCGTACCAGCGGTGCGTGACGTCGGTGAAGGCATCCGACGGACGGGAGAGTGCCGCGAGGCGGCGAGCGCGTTCGACGACGTTTCCCGCGAGGATGTCGCGCAACATGGTCGTCTTGCCCGTGCCGGGCGGGCCGTTGACACCCATCAAGCCGGCGCCCGGGCCGAGATCGTTCAGGGCCCGGTTCACGGCGAACTGCTGGCTCAGTGCCAGCGAGTGCTTCGGGTTCGCCGGCCAGCGGCCCTTGGGCAGCCGCTCGATCGCGGTTCCTTGGTCCACGGCTTCAGGGTGCGCGACCACATCGATCCGAGCTGCGACGGAGAGGCCCTCATCACCGGTCAGATACGCGGTAAGCCCCAAGCCGAGGTCCCCGCGAGCGACGTGGTCGCGCACGGCTGCGAGGTCATCGAGGTAGAAGCTGTTCAGGAAATCGATGTCGGCGCCGTCCTCATCCCGACGCGCTGACACGGCCACACTCTCGATCACGATGCGGTCGCTCGCGAGATCGTCGAATCCGTCTACGCCGGCAGCGACGTGGGCGATCTTGAGCAACTCTCGCAGCGAGTCCGCGTCATGGGCCGGAGGTCGTTCTCCGCCGTCGGCATCCCGCCGAGCCCCTTCGAGAACATCGATCGCTTCGCCGAACTCCTCCAGCGCCTGGTCGAACCCTTCCATCCAGCGCGGATTGCCCGGTCCGGGATCTCTGGCTCGGCCAGTGGCCCACAGCGCCGACGACAACACCGCAGATTCATCGATCAGCCGACCGTGCTGGTCGACCAGCACCCCGGCGCACGCGCTCTCACCGTCGGGGCGCTTGTCGTAGGCGTCAGGGTCCTCACCGAACACGTGGCCCAACGCGCCATATGTCGCCTCGAGCTGGTAGATACCGAGATAGACCGTGTGGCGCCACACCCTGCGCACGCCATTGAACGGCTCCGGCGGAGCCAGTATCTTCCAGGGAAGAGGATCGTCGGCGCGCCAAGCAATCACCTGACGATCCGACGGGCGTGTCGCCCTCCGAGTCAATGCTGGAACCTGCTGTGGACTGAACAACTCCAACATCCACCAGAACGACAGAATCCGAAGCCGCTCATGCCCGATCCGCGCCAGTCCCATGATCCTCATCTTGCCTGGTCGGGTCGCACTCAACCGTCCAAACCCCAGCGTCAGTGGGCAGCCTGGGTCTCGAACCAGCGATAGTCAGCTCGCTCGTCGGGGCGGCGCACCGAGTGTCAAACCGCTCTTAGCTCGATTGCGGCGACCAGCGCCCGGTCGAGTTCCGGACGCGTCCGGGCTGATCGGCCGGCCACGAACCGATCAACTCCCTGCCGCAGCCGCTCGGATGGCGGATCTTTACCGACAAGGGGTTTCAAGGCCGGGAAAAGCAGAGCGTCGATCCCTCGCTCGTCACTGACGATCGCCACAGTGCGGGCATATCCGAACAGGTACGGGTCGATCGTCGTCCAATCGATCAGCCAGCCGGCATGCAGCGCCAACTGATTGAAGAATGCGAACTGTGCACGGGTGTTGACGTCACGAAACGGGTGGATGACGGTCAACTCGCCCCAGGTCCAGGCCAGAGCCCGCGAGAACGCGTCCCGGTCGCGTCCGCCCAGATAGTCGGCCTCGGCGAGCGCACCGAAGACTCGGTCGGCCTCGGCACGGATGAACTCGGGCCGGCAATGTGCGATGCCGGTGCCGCCCGGGCCGGTGTCGGTCTCGCGCAGCTGCCCGCCCCAGCTGTAGAAGCCGTCCACGAGCGCGGCATGGATCGCCTGCAGATGGGCGAGATCGAAGTCGCCCGCGATCGGGTGCTCGACGAAAGCGGCGAGCCACGCCGACACATGCGCGACTTCCGCTTCCTTCCAGGCGTCGGCACGGGTGTAGCCGGGCAGGTTCACCAAGACATGACTGCCCGGGTAGGTGTACTGATCAGCCATCACCGTCAATCACTGTGGCCGGCGAACGATCCCGTATTTCGTGTCGATCTGCTCAAACCGTTCGGCGATCACTTCGTTTGCGGTGGCCTCGCCGGCGAGGACTCGGCGCGCAGCCTCCATGTCCTCGGCGGTAGGTTCCTCGCCCGCCATCCGTTGGGCGGCGGCGAGAGCGACCAGATTCTGCTCGATCTGCCCGGTCGAGCGGTGCTTGGTGATGGCCATGGTGTCTCCCTTGCCTGGACCGGTTGGCGCCATGCTACGACGCCGCTCTGACGGATACCGAGTTATCCACAGGCATACGGAGAGTCGCGGTGCCCGCTCAGCTCAGGGGTCTTGGCGGCCGCCGTCGTCCTCGGGGCCGGCGGTATCAGCCAGGTCAGCCGGGTCGGTGGTGCCTTGGGGATCGTCCTCGGCAGTGAGATTGCCGTAGTCCTGCTCGGTCGTCCCAGCCTTGTCGGCGCCGGTCTCGGGGTCACGCTGCTGTTCGGTCATGGTCGGTGCCTTTCGAGTCGTTGGGCCTGCTTGCAGGATTCCCGCCCGGATGTGCTGGCACCCGTGCCCAAACGGGTGGGTTACCCGGATTGAGGTGAGTGACTGGTGCGCGAGCCACTCGCGCTTCGCAGAGCGGCAGTCGCTCCCGAAGGCGCCAGGCAGCCGGAACCGGGCGGCTTCGGAACTGTCTGCCGGTGGCCCTAGGATCACCGAGGTGACCGCATTCGACGTCGATCCCCAGATCCGACCGCAGGACGACCTGTTCCGCCACGTCAACGGGCCCTGGCTGGCCAACACCCCGATCCCTGACGACAAGCCCTCCTACGGTGCCGCTTCGATCCTCAGAGACGCTGCCGAAGAAGCGGTGCGCGACATCATCACCGGCCTGTCCGGGGCCGCTCCCGGCACCGAGGCGGCGAAGGTGCAGGACCTGTATGCGTCCTTCATGAACACCGACGAGGTGAAGCGCCGCGGCCTCGACCCGGTGCGGCCGCTGCTCGACGAGATCGACGCCATCGACAGCGTGGACGCCCTGCTCGACTATTTCGGCC
>JBDHZN010000205.1:0-6457 GCA_039811845.1 Micropruina sp.
GGGAGGCAGCGAATCGGACCAACCGCCTACAGTGGTGTCTTCGTCGCGACCAAGGAGGCACCGATGCCGGAATCCGATCCGAACGCCGACACCAAGGCCGCATTCAAGGCGGCGCTGGAACGCAAGCAACAGAGCCAGCACTCAGGCGCCGACCACACCGACGCCGCCCGGGGCACAGCGAAAAACACCCACGCCCAGGGCGGCAAGCGGCAGTTCCGCCGCAAGTCCGGCGGCTAGAACCCGTCGTTGGTTGAGCTCGCCGTTGGTTGAGCTTGTTGAGACCTGCACGTGGTTTCGACAAGCTCAACCAGCGACAGATCTCAGATGGTTTCGTCGCCGACTACGTACAACATCACCAGTTGGGCGGCCCGGTCCTTCAACAGGGTGACCGCCGGCGGAAACTCGGAGAGGTTGGTCTGATCGACGACCACAGCAAGCCGCCAGTTGTGCTTGCGCACCTTCTTGAACGCCTTCTGGAACGTGTCAGAGAAGTCACGGTGTTTGCGTAGGTAGAGCTGAATGTGGTCGGGCACCTCAACGTTCTGCTGGTTTGCGACGGCGGTGATGAAGGCGAGCGCAGAGCGTCCGCGCCGAACTTCCTCCCAGGCGGCTTGATAGAGCTGCTGCCGGGGCTCGGCAGTCGACCAGTCGTTCCACTGCAGGACGAACTGGGTGGTGTCGTCGTTGGTGACGTAGTCACCTAGACCGGTCTTGGGCATGGGGGGCCTCCTTGTTTGTGAATCGAACCCAGGCGGGTGCGAACCTGTGAGCCACCGATGTCGCAAGACGGGCGTGCCGGGAGCCTTCCTCCAACCTCCCGCACATCCGCAGCAATCGGGCCAGATAGGCGTCTGCGGGGCCGATCCCCGCAGACGCCCCGATGGGCAGCCAGCAGCCGTTGTGGGCGGCCAACTCCGTGATCATTTCGTCGGCAAACCGCTCGTCCGGCTCGGACGCGCCGAGCGCCATGATGAGCAAACCCGCTGCGGCACCGGCGCGGAAGGTGCCGCGGACGCCGTCCCAGAGCTGCTCGAGGTAGTCCGGCGTGGCGGGCCGGCCGACCGCGGTGGCGATCGTGGCACTGGCGATCTGGTAGAGCGGGTCGAAGCCCGACATGTCGTCGTCGAGCGCATCCATAGCTTGGGCAAGATCCGCCAGCCGGTCTTCGCGAATCGCCTCACTCAGCCTGCGTTCGTGCTCGGCGACAGTCACGGTTTCCGGATCGACGCCGGCCTGGAGGGCGTGGGCCTGCTCAGCATGGCGTTCCGCGACCGCAGTCCGTCCGGCCAAGCTGGCGAGCAACTCGGCCAACCTCAGCGCCAACCAGCGATGCAACACCGATCCGGACGCCTCGGCACGCTGCATGTAGTCATGCGCAGTAGCGGTCGCCCCCAGCCGATCAGCCAACTCCACGTGCGCGTTGACCATGAGGTGCAGCGCTTCCAGTTCGGCCTCCGCGCTGCCCGCGCGGGCACCCGTGACAGCCATCCGTTGCGCCAACTCCAAGCGCCGGCGCGGCGGCTGCCGCGTCGGCCAACTCAACGAGTGGAGGGCGCGCAGTGCATCGAGCGCAATGGCCGGATCGGCATCTGAGGCCCGTTCCGCCATCTCCGGCTCCACCTCACCGAGGACCGCAAGCATCGTCGCGTCGCCGGCCTTGCCGGCACGCAGGTATCCCTCGACCAGCCGGACGCGGAGCGCAGTCTGGTCAGCCGGTAGCCAGTCCAGCGCCTCGCCGATCAGCAACTGTGTCCGCCGGGCGTCCACGCCCAGGGGCACCCAGGGGCCGGCTGTGGCCAGCGCGGCTTGGGCGAACAGCGTCGGTTCACCGGCCCGGCGGGCAAGCGCCGCGAATTCGCCGGCCTGGGACATCGCCTGCTCGATCCGTCCGCCCAGGGTGAGCGCCGCGGCGCCCTCGAGTGCCCACGGTAGCCACAACCTCGGAGCCAGCCGGGCATCCTGCGCCAATGCCACAGCCTCGGCGTAGCGATCGGCAGCAGCCAGCGGTGAGCCCGCCGCCACCAGTCCGGCGGCCTCGGCTGCCGTGTATTCAGCGGCGTCCGTCGCGTCGGGCAGCTGCCGTGCATGGTGCGCGAGCCGCGGAATGTCGGGATCGGGCCTGGCGGCCAATGCCTCGATCAACCGGTGGCGCGCCGTCTCCGGCGCACCCAGCCGCGACAGCGCCTCGCGGAAGCCGGCGTGCCGGAAGCCGATGCCTCGCGGCGCCTCAATCAACAGACCAGCCGCGAGCGCGGCTTCGGCCAGGGCGGACGAGTCCGCGTTGGAGAGCCCGAACGCCTCGCGCAGCAGCGGCAGGTCGAGTTCGGCCGGCGTATCCGAAGCCGCCAGTGCCAGCAGTTCTGAGCACCCTTCAGGCAGGCCGATCAAGCTTCGCCGGACGAACTCCTCAAGGCTGGCCGGCGCGTCAACCCAGCCCCCGGTCGCCTCGGTTTCACGGGCCAGCGCCGCAAGCAGGAATGGATCGCCACCTGCCGAGGCGACCACCTTCTCGACCAGCGTCTCCCGCTCGGGATTGGTCGCCGACACCAGGGACGTCGCCAGCGCACGGGCGGACGCGTCGTCCAGCGGTTGCACCTGGAGGGCCACACAGTCGGTGGCGGCGATCCAGCCGTCGGCGAGGATCGGGTGCTCACCGAGCGGACGCGATCCGCCCCCGGTGACGATCGGGCAAATGCCCGGAAAGCGTGCCAACGCCAGCAGCAATTCGAGTGTGTCCGGCGCCAGGGCATCCACGTCGTCGACGATCAACACCCGGCCCCGACGGCACAACTCGCCAGCGAGCGCGGTGGCGCGGTCGCCGGTGCTGGAGTGGCCGGGAAGCGGGACTCCGAGCGTCTGGGCCAGGCCGGTGACGGCAGCCGCCCCGGACGGCAGCAGCACGGCGTCCGGGATTGCCCGGGCGAGATGGTTCAGCACCGTGGTCACCCCGATGCCCGGGCGTCCGCCCAAGGCGATCAGGGCGGGCGGTCGCGGCGCTGCGAGCAACCGAGTGACGGCGTCGACCAGGTGCTGACGGCCGATCGGTGCGGGCGGGGCGGCCACGGTGACGTCAACCGGCGGGTCGAGCCGTGGATCCTGGTTGAGCAGGTCGCTCTCCAGCCGCAGGAAGGCGCGTCCGGCGTCCAGGCCGTAGTCGGCGGAGAATCGGTCGATGAACGCGCGGCAGGCATCCAGCGCCGCGACCTGATCGCCGTTGCGGTACAGCGCGAGCACCAGGCTGGACGCCAGCGCCTCCGATTCGGGGAGTTCGGCACACCAGCGGCGCAGGTCGGCGATGACGGCCGCGTGCCGGCCGGAGGCCAGTTCGACCTCGGCCAGTTCGACCAGCAGCTCAGCGCGCCGGCTCTCCAGGTAGCTACGAGTCACGTCGATCGACTCGATTCCCTCGATCGCGCCGAACGGCGTCCCCCGCCATTCGGCGAGCGCTTCGCGCAGCAACCCCCCGGCCGAGCGCGGATCCCGCCTCGCCAGCTCGCGACCGCGGCGTAACGCGTCGTCGAAGCGCTGGGCGTCCAACTCGTCGGGTTCGACCACCAACCGGTAGGCACCGGCGGCTGAGACCAGCCGGGAGATCTCCTGGCGCCGCATCGCGGCCCGGAGCCGGTCGATGTGCACCCGGATCGCGGTCGTCGCGGTGCGCGGCGGAGTGCCCCGCCAGACGCGGTCGATCAGCGCGTCCAGGGTGACCGGGCGGTTGTGATCGGCCAACAACACCGCCAGCACGGTCGCTTCCATCGGACGCAATCGCTGTGGTTCGGAGTCCACCGTCACGCCGACCGGGCCCAGCACGCGGAAGTCGACCGCAGCCATCAGGCCTCCAGGGGGTGTGAGTACTTCGCGCCCCGGCCATCGGGAGTGACTGCGGCGCTTGCCAGCACCCTAGCCACTGAATGTTCGCCACGGGCACCTCCTGATCAACCCATGGCGCCATCGTGGTTCGAGCAGATAAACCGTTCGTAAATCGCCGGCCGATGAAAGAGCCGCTGGGTCGCCCGTCGGTGCGTGGCGGTCAGGCCGGCAGCCGGGTCGGACGTCCCATTCGGTTCCACAGGTAGGCCGCCGCCACCAGGGCGGCGATTCCGGTGGCGATGGCGCCGACCAGCAGCGTCCAGCGCGGCCCCCAGGCGTCGCCGACCCAGCCGATCAGCGGCGCGCCCAGCGGCGTCCCGCCGGTGAAGATCGCCATGTAGAGGCTCATCACCCGGCCGCGCATCTCGGGTGCGGTGGTCAGCTGCACGGTGGTGTTCGCGGCGGTCATCACGGTCAGCGAGGTGAGTCCGGTCGGCACCAGCAGCACGGTGTAGACCCAGTAGCTCGGGGCCAGCGCGAGCACCGTGGTGACCACGGCGAAGGCGGCCAGTCCGCCCACCACCAGCCGCAGTCGCGGACGCCGCCGCCGGGCCGCCATCAGCGCCGCCGCCAGGGTGCCGGACGCCATCACCGAGCCGAGCAGGCCGTACCCCTCGGGTCCCACCCCGAACACCTTGGTCGCCATCAGGGCGTTGGTGATCTGGAAGTTCAACCCGAAGGTGCCCAGCATGAAGATGCAGAACAGCACCAGTTGCAGGTCGGGGCGGTGCGCCACGTAGGCGATGCCCTCGCGGATCGCACCGCGTCCGCGTCGTACCGGGGCAGGGTGCAGTTGGTCGGGGCGCATCAGGAACAGCCCGAGCAGCACCGCGACGAAACTGATCGTGTTGACCGCGAACACCGGCCAGATGCCAACCCAGGCGATCATCAGCCCGGCGATGGCCGGCCCGAGCAGCCGGGCGCCGTTGAACGAGGCGCTGTTCAGCCCCACCGCGTTGCCGAGCAGATGATCGGGCACCACTTCCGAGACGAACGCCTGCCGGGCCGGGGCGTCGAAACCCCACAGCACCCCGGCGATGGTGGCGCTCAGATAGACGTGCCAGAGCTGGACGGCACCGCTGGCCACCAACGCGGTCAGCAGCGCGAAGACCACCGCCGTGCCCGATTGGGTGATCATCATGATCCGGCGCTTGCCGAACCGGTCGGCCACGGCGCCGGCGATCGGCGAGATCAGCACCCCGGGAGCGAATTGCAGCGCGGTGATGTAGCCCAGGTCGGTGGCCGACTGATCGGTGAGTTGGGTGAGCACCAGCCAGTCCTGAGCGACCCGCGCCATCCAGGTGCCGACATTGGAGGTCAGCGAGCCCAGGAACAGCAGCCGATAGTTGAAGACCGCCAGTGAGGCGAACGTGTGAATCGGCTCCAGCGGGTCGCCGGCTTCGCCTTCGCTCATCGCCGCCGTCCGCTTCTCATCGGCGCCATGCTACGCGCACCGGAACGCACGCCTGTGGCGAGGAGTCGAACCCCCCGTGCGACTCCTCACCACCGACGCCTCCCGAGCGTCACGCAAGCCCCCCGATCCGCGTCCCTCCCAGTCGCGCCCCGCTGCCTCGCTTTCGGGATTGGTACCAGGGTGTCGAGCAGCCATAAACGACCGGTAAACGCCGCCGAGGTTGACAACATACAACCGTTTGGTTGTATGTTTGTTCCATGATCGAGAGCGACGAGGACCGGGCGGACGCCCTGTTCCACGCCCTCGCCGATCGCACCCGGCGCGACATCCTGCGTCGCGTGCTGGCCGGCGAACACTCGATCAGCGCACTGGCGGCCAGCTACCAGATGAGCTTCGCCGCGGTGCAGAAACACGTCGCCGTGCTCGAGCGGGCCGGACTGCTGACCAAGCGTCGGCAGGGCCGCGAGGCACTGGCCAGCGGCGACGTGCAGATGCTGCGCTCGGCCGGCCGCCTGCTGACCGAGCTCGAAGAGGTCTGGCGTGGCCGGATCTCCCGGATCGACGACCTACTCAATCAATTCAAGGAGTGACCATGCCTGTTGTCGACGTCAAGACCGACCTCGATGCCCTGACCCTGACGATCGTCGCCGACTTCGCCGCCGAGGTGGAGCGGGTCTGGCAGATCTACGCCGACCCGCGTCAACTCGAGCGGGTCTGGGGCCCGCCGGAGTTCCCGGCGACCTTCGTCGACCACGAGCTGAGCCCAGGCGGCCGGATGAACTACTACATGACCGGGCCGGAAGGCGAGAAGTTCTGCGGCTACTGGCGAATCACCGAGGTCTCCGAGCCCGACTTCTTCGCCTTCGCGGACGGCTTCGCCGACGAGCAGTTCAACCCCAACACCGACCTGCCCGAGTCGCAGAACGTCTACTCGTTCGCGCCGCACGAGAGCGGCACCCGGGCCACCTTCGTGGCGACCTACAGCAGCGCCGAGGGCCTGCAACAGGTGCTCGACATGGGCATGATCGAGGGCGCGACCGCCGCCATCGGCCAGATCGACGGCCTGCTGGCCGGCTAAGGAAGTGCTGAGCATCGTTGGTCGAGCTTGTCGAGACGTCTCTGGCAATGGGGGGTTTCGACAAGCTCAACCCGCAAGCGTCGACAAGCTCAACC
>JBDHZN010000206.1:0-6374 GCA_039811845.1 Micropruina sp.
CGGGTAGCGCAGGATGAAGCCGTAGCGCCAAGCGTTGGCCCACAGCCATTTGCCGGTCTTGGTGTTCCGGACGCCGACGCCCCAGGTCACGCCGTCCCACAGGTCGACGGCCCGCCCGGTCTGGTGCTCGCTGCGTCCGGGGGCTGCGTTGTAGCGACGGGCCAGTGATTCGCTGCCGTACTCGCGGATCTTGCTGGCCAGGATCTGCTTCTGCTGGGCGTAGCTGCGGTAGCCGCTGCGGACGACGATCCGGACGCCCTTGGCGCGCGCCGCGGCGATCATCCGGGTGAGCGCCCGCTGAGTTTCGCGGGTCAATCCGTAGGGCGAGGTCACGCTGCTGCGCCGGTAGCCGGCGTTGATCGGGTGCTTCGTGGAGATCACCGGAATGCCGTCGACGGTGAACGCCCGCGAGCGTTGCGCCGCCTTCCGGGTGTCGGTCGGCGCTGTGGTGGCCGTCCGGGTCGGCGACGCGGACGGCGTGGCGGAGGCGGCCGCGCTATGAGAGGGCGTGCCGGACGGGACGGCCGGGCTGGTCGAGGCAGCCGGCGACGAGGCGGCCGGCGACGGGGGAGTCGGGGCGGTGGTGGCGGCCGGCTGCGCGACCGCGCAGCCGGTGAGTGCGGCGGCTGCGAGCGCGGCGAGGCAGAGCCGGAGGCGTCGTCGATGGGTGACGGGTGGAAGCACGGCGTCACGATAGTCCGGCGTTCGGCAGTCGGCGGGTGGTGTTCGCGTGCCCGGAGCCGGCCGGCTCAGTCGGCGGGGCGCAGCCGGCCGGTCCAACCGCGGATCGTGACCAGATCGGCCACTGTCTTGAGAATCATCAGCACCGCGACCAGCAACGCACCGGTGCTGAGCGAGTAGCCGAAGGACGCCAGCCAGGCTCGCACTCCGTCGACGGCCGCCGACCAGGGCGCCCGGGCGAGACCGCCGGCGCCGAACGGGAACGCCACGAAGAAGCCCAGCAGGGTGGCGACGTGCAACACGATCAGCCGCGGATAGGGCGCCCAGAATGCTCGCTCGGCATTCACCTGGCGGCGCCGTCCGCCCAGGAACCAGTCCCTGACCAGGTCGACGACGTAGCGCAGCGCGATCAGCAGCGCCGGCATGCCGAGTGCCCAGAAGCTCCACTCGACCCCTGCCCCGATCGCCAGGATGGTCACGAAGACGAGATGGACGAACGAGAAGATCCCGTAGTGGACGATGAAGAATCCGACCCGGCCCCAGGTGGGGAACCTGAGTATCGAATCGGATCGGGGTTGTCCCTCCACGGGGCCTTCGGCGGTGGCGATCCGCACCGCGGTGGTCACTCCGAGGATCGCGTTCTCGATCCAGAACACCAGGAAGACGTTGCCCGCCGGCCAGTGCCAGACGATGACGCCGGCCAGCACGAACAGATTGGTCGCCAGCACCCAGCCGATGTCGAGGAGTTGGTAGCGGGAGGTCACGCTCAAACGGTAGAGCGCGGTGGGTTTCCTCAACGAGTCAGCCGGGCCTGCTCCTCGGTGAGGTTGATCTCGGCGCGCGCGGCCCAGAGCCGGCGTCCGGTCTCGGTGGAGTACAGCGGACGCCGCGCCAGCAGCCCGCGCACCACGGCCAGCCGGCCCTGCCGGAACTGTTCGTCGTCGTAGCGGGCGTACTCCTCGCGCACGTCGCGCAGGTAGACGTGGTAGCGGCCGCGAAGCTGACCGAGGATGGACAGGTCGGCGTCCACCAGCAGCGCCGCGTCGATGTCGTCCGGATCGGGGTCGTGGGCGATCGTGGTGCGGACCAGTCGGCCCACTTCAGCGGCCTCTGTGGCGCCGACCAGTGGGGTCAGTGAGTCCTGCGCCAGCTCTGCCGAGGCCTCCTCGTCGCGCTGCGGCTCGCCCTGGTGCACCGCGTCGTGGAACCAGGCGGCCAGCGTCACCGGTCGTGGCACGGCGGTGTCGGCGGCCAGCTGATCCAGTGCGGCCAGGCATTGCGCCAGGTGCCGGACGTCGTGGTAGCGCCGGTGCGGCTCGGACCAGCGCGCAAGCAGATCGTCGGCCAATGCCGGGGCGTTCGGCAGCAGCGCCTGCCAGGACGCCTGGGCGGAGGCGAGCGCCGCGGGGCGCTTCGGTGTCCGTTCCCGCGGCCGGACGCGCAGCCCGGCGTCCACCAGGCGGCGCAGCAGCTCACCGGACGGCACCTGCAGCGCGCCGGCGTCGATCAGGTCCGGATAGCGCGCGACCGGGACGTCGTAGTGGTCGTGGTCGAAGGCCCGGGCCGGGACGCCGGCGGCCTGGGCGAAGGCGTGCAGCTCGTCCAGCGAGGAGTCGGACACCAGGTGGCCGAACTCGGTGCCGTGGGCCGGCCACCGGGGCGGATCGAGCAGGATGGCCACGTCAGACGCCGGTCAGCCCGCGGGTCAGGGTGAGCAGTGCAGTGTGGGTGGCCTCGATGGCCTGGTCGACCTGCGGGTAGCCGATGAAGCGGCCGTCGCTGAGGTGCGACTGGACCATCGGAATCGCCACCGCCACGTTGGACACGACCATGCCGAGCGTGACCAGCACCTCGGTGATCGCGGACGCCGCCCGGGTGCCGCCGCTGACGCCGCCGTAGCTGGCGACGGCGACCGGCTTGCCCCGCCATTCGGCGTTCAGGTAGTCGAGGGCATTCTTCAGCGCCGCGTTGAACGAGTGGTTGTATTCAGGCATCACGATCAGGTAGGCGTCGCCGCGGCTGATGGTGGCGCTCCATGCCTTGGTGTGCTCGTGTTCGTAGCGGCCCAGCCGCGGATGGTGCGGCTCGTCGAGCAGCGGCAGGTTGACCTCGGCGAGGTCGACCACCTCGATCTCGAAGCCGCCGTGAGCGGCGAATCGCTCGACGATGTAGTCGGCGACCGAGCGTCCTACGCGGCGTGGGCGGGTGCTGGCGACGATGACCTGCAGGGTGGGGTTGGGCACGTCCGGAGCCTTTCTTGAAATCTCAACCACAGTACCGTGAGCGACTCGGAGAGTGCCGTGTCGCTCGCTGGTTGAGCTTGTCGAAACCGGGTGGTCTGACGGTGGCGGGGTCTCGACAAGCTCGACCGGCGGGGTCGAACTCGACCAGCGGTGGCCGGGGCTCAGCCGTCGACGTCGGCCAGGTGATGCTCCAGGTCGTGCAGGAAGTACGCACCCAGGGTGGCGACGGTGAACAGCGAGCCGTTGCTACGGGTGCCTTTGCGTTGCCACTGATCGGCCTGGACGCCGGCGAAACCCGAGGCGATCTGCTCGGCGCCGCGTTCGTAGTCGTCGGCGACCCCGGCCGGATCCTCGGCGTAGTAGTGGCCGTCGCGGGCGGCGGCGTCTTGATCCCAGTCGGCGAAGGTGGGGTTGTCCTCGGTCAGCAGTTGGTCGAGGCGGCCGGCGAAGACCCGGCAGACGTCACGGACGTGGCAGCCGTACTCCAGCGCGGACCAGCGTTCGGGTCGGGTCCGGACGGCCACATCGTCGCGGCGCAGCACCGCTCGCCAGCGCGGAACGGTTGCCCGGACGCGGGGCGTGATCTCGGCGGACGGCGGCGGCGTCCAGCCACATTCGGGGCAGCCCTGGGCGATCACCCAGGTCCAGTCCTTGGAGTCGGCGGGAAGGATGGGCGGCTCGGTCGGCATCTCAGTCCGCCACGGCGAAGGTCGCGGTGAACGAGGCGCTGTCCAGCACATGGGCGAGCAGGTTGAACCGGCAGACCGCGCTGGTGGCGCCCTCGGGGACGCCGAGCTCGGCCACGTCGAGGGCGTACACGGTGAAGACGTAGCGGTGTGCCGGGCCGGGCGGGGGACAGGGGCCGCCGTAGCCGTCGTAGCCGTAATCGTTGCGCCACTCCCGGGCCGCTGCCGGGAGGGCCGCACCGGCGTCCAGCGCGGTGACGTCTGCCGGGATGTCGAAGGCGATCCAATGCCACCAGCCGCTGCCGGTCGGGGCGTCCGGGTCGTAACAGGTGAGCGCGTAGCTCGCCGTGCCCTCGGGTGCCCCCGACCAGCGCAGGTCGGGGCTGACGTTCTGGCCGCCGCACGAAGGCTCGGCGTAGGCGGGCTCGATGGTCGAGCCGGCTGGGATGGCGTCGCTGCTCAGTTCCATGACGTCACATTAGTGCTGCCGGCCGGGCCAACTAGTGCTGCCCGACGGAGGTTCTCCGGGGTCTTTCGGCGCCAGGGCGGCGCCCGGCGGCGTTCTCCTCAGTCGCCATACGACCCGGTATGATTCCCTCGTCGGCCTTGCCGGGCATCCACCCTGACACCGCCTTCCCCCGAAGAACCTCCGTCGGACAGCACTACCCTGATGCCTCATGGAGTGGGTGGAGGTGTTGGCGGGCAGCCGGATGATCGTGGAATTGCCGGTGGGCGATTCCGACGACCTGGTGGCCGCCGGCGAGGTGCTCGTCCAGGAGGGGCTGTCGGCCTGGACCGTCCCCTTCGAGCGGCGCGCCGAGCTGATCGGGCTGCGCGAGGTGTTCGGACGCCGGGTGCGGCTCGGGGTGAGCAATCTGCGCACCGCCGATCAGGTCCGAGTGGCCGCCGGGCGCGGCACGGCCGACCTGCTGCTCTCGCCGTTCGCGTCCGCCGGGTTGCTGGCCGCCGCGGAGGGGATCCCGGTCGTCCTCGGTGGCCTGACGCCCGCGGAGGTGGCTGCCGCGCTGGAGCTCGAGCCGGCCGCCGTCCAGGTGATTCCGTGCGACGCGCTGGGTTCCCTGTACGCTCAGACGCTGACCGCGATGTTCCCCGGTGAACCGCTGATCGCCACCGGCAAGCTGGAACGCTTCCAATGCGAGATGTGGCTGGAGGCCGGAGCGTTGGCGGTGTGCCCGGTGGGCGCCTTCGGTGCCGACGACATCACCGAGGCCGACCTGTCGGGGCTGCGTCATCGCTGCCAGGGTTATCGCTTGGATTGAGCGGTGGGCCCGGCTGCCCGGCGGCGGCTGTCGTCGGGGTGCGCCGTCCGGGTCTGCACGGGTGGGGGCGCCTCGATTTGGGGTGAGACCAATCCTTAGAGTAACTTTAGAAATCGTCCTAGATTTCTCAGGAGGTTGTGCCGTATGTACCAGCCGCGACGGGCCGGGGGCCCCGCTGCCACCGAGTCGCACCTGGAAGAGGCACCAGAAGCTTCGAAGCCAAGCCGCCGTGGCTGGCACCTGAACACCGCCGACCGGATCGGCGCCGCGTTCCTCGGTCTCGCCGTCACGGCGACCGCCGGTGCGCTGGCGATGTCCGGGACGGCTGTGGCCGCCCCGATAGCGGTACCGATGACCACGCCGGACGTGTCGGGCCGCGATGCGGCCGCCGTCTCGCGCGACGTGTCGCGTCCGCAGATCGCCGCCGAGGACACCCTCGCCGTCGCGGCCGCCAGCAAGGCGGTGAAGAGCCCCACGCTGCAGCCCACCCGGACGATGTACGCCAAGGACAAAGCGACGGCGGTCTCCGCCCCGGCGTCCGGCGCCTCGAAGGTGGCCAGCCTGGACGCGGCCGACAAGGTCGTCGTCACCCCCGAGGTCAACGGCAAGTACCGCATGGTGCGGGTGAAGAACCGCCAGGCCTGGGTGCTGAACTCGGCGCTGTCGAACTCCAAGCCGTCGCCGAAGCAGGTGGCCGACGCCAACGCACCGGCCGCCAAACGCAAGGTACCCAAGGGCTCGGTGCTCGGTCTGCAGCCCGAGGCGATGGTGGTCTACCGCGCGGTGATGGCCCGCTGGAACGTGAAGAACGTCGGTGGCTGGCGGGCGCACAGCCTGTCGGTGCACCAGTTCGGCCGGGCGATCGACTTCATGACCTACTCCAACACCTCCCAGGGCTACGCGGTTCGCGACTTCCTGGTGGCGCATGCCAAGGAGTTCGGGGTCGATCACATCATCTACCGGCAGCAGATCTGGACGCCGTACCGGCCGACCTGGCGGCACATGGCCGATCGGGGCAGCGCGACCGCCAACCACATGGACCACGTCCACGTGGCCGTCAAGGACCGCTGACCTTCCCCACGTTCGCCCTCCACGTTCAGCGGGCGGGAGATTCCGCCCGCTGGGAGTGACCAGCCCGGGTCACCTGGTTAGGCTGCGGCCATGCAGACACCCGTTGATCCCACCACGACCCAGGCCTGGACGCGGCTCCAGCAACTCCACGACGGGCTCGTCCCCGATCTGCGCGGCGCCTTCGCCGCCGATCCGGAGCGCGCCTCCCGGTTCTCCTTCACGGCGGCCGACCTCTACGTCGACCTGTCGAAGAACCTGATCGACGACGACATCCTGAACGCCCTGGTCCAGCTGGCCGATGAGACCGGCGTGGCCGCGCATCGCGACGCGATGTTCAGCGGCGAGCACATCAACGTGACCGAGGACCGCGCCGTCCTGCACACCGCGCTGCGGCGTCCCAAGGGCGACGTGCT
>JBDHZN010000207.1:0-6368 GCA_039811845.1 Micropruina sp.
CTGCCGTCGAGTGTGGCCATCAGTGGGTCTCCTGCCTGGTGAGGATCAATCCGGGGTGCCCGTAGTAGGCGTAGGCGAGCGGGGTGGTCTGGTTCTGCCCGTCGAGGGTGGAGAACCGGCCACGCAGCTCACGCATCACGTCACCGACTCCACGGCCGTTGCCGATGGTTTCGGCGTAGAAGGCGAGTGCGGTGTCCTTGGCGATGGTGTCGTTGACGTTCCACAGCGGTGCCACGAACGCCCGGGCGCCGGCCCGCAGGAAGGCCGCGGCGAGCCCGCCCTCGATCAGCGCGCCGCCGGTCTCGGTGGCCAGCTGGCAGCAGTTCAGGAACACCAGCGGGGCGGCGGATTTGGTGAAGCTCGAGCCGATCACGATCGACTCGTCGATGCGGACCGAGGAGTCCGACAGGATCAGGCCGCTGTTGATCGGCGAATCGGGATCGACCTCGCCGTGCGACGCCACGTGCAGCACCTGAGCCACCACCGGGTCGCCGCGGTCGGTCAGTTCGCCCTTGAGCAGGCTGGCCACCTCGTCGGCGGTCGCCTTGACCCAGACCGACGGCTGGTAGGTGGTGGTCAGCTGCTTGCCCTCCTCAATGGCCTCCTTCAGCGACTTCATGCCCGAACTCGGACCGAACTCGCCGACCACGACGGCCAGGCTGCCGATCGCCATCGACTCGGCCGGTGTGGTGCTGGGCCGACGGATCCCGGAGGGCGTCTCCGGCCCGGCCGGACGCCAGCGTCCGACGATCGCCTGGGCGCCCAGCAGTTGCGGCGCGGTCTGGTCGACCAGGGTGCGGTCGACGATGAACTCCTCATCGGTGGTGGCCAGCTCCCACGGCACCAACGACTCCTGCGACACCAGCAGCAGGGTCGGCAGCCGTCCGGCGTCCTTGGCGATCCGCCAGACCGGGGCCAGCACCTTCCAGAACCACAGCGGCATCACGCCGGCCACCTCGGTGGCGACACCGGCGATCCGCAGCCCCGCGGTGGGGTTGCCGTCTACCTGAGCCATCTCGCGGATCTTGCGCAGCGCGAACGTCTCAGCGGTGTCCTGCTCGAGGTGGGTGATCACCTGCTCGTCGGGCAGCTGGACGGGGTGCGGCGTGGTGAACGTCCACAGGAAGGTGCCGGCCGCCTCGCCGCGACTGATCGACACGGTCAGGTCGATCGGCACCGTCTGGTCGAGGTTGACCGCCACCTCACCACCCGAGGTCGAGGTGGGTGCCTGCGCGGGGGCGTCCGGGGCGACCAGGATCTCGCGCCAGGCGGTGCCGATCAGCAGACCGTTCTGGCTGTATTCGACCTCGATCCGGCCCTGCCAGGGTTCGGTGACCGCGGGCGCCGTCAGCTTGAAGTGCGCGGTGTGCGCGGCGATGTCGGACGGGTCGAACGGCAGATCCTGGCGTACTTGGGCGACGGTGAAGTTCTCCGCCTTGATCTGCAGGGTCAGGTGGCTCGTCGAGTGATCGGCGGGTACCGCGATGATCATCTTGGCGCCCTGGACGCCGGGCTGGGCCTGTTGGGACAGCCCGACAACGACGTCGAAGGTGGCCGACGGCGGCACGGTCTCCGGGACGTCGACCCGCGGGAACGCCTGCACCGATTCGGTTGCCGGCGCTGCCGCGGGTGGGGCTTCGGCGTCGGCGTCCGCGGCCATCGGCGGGGGCTCGGCGAAGTCGATGCCGCGGGTGGGTTCGGGTGCGGCGTCCGGGGACGGCGCCATCGGCAGCCGGGCACCGAAGTCGATCCCGCGAGTCGGGCCACGATCCTGTTCGGGGGCCACACCCCACATCCAGCCGACCGGACGGCCGCCGTCGATCACCAGGCCCGTCCAATGACCGTCGACGACGTCGGCGTCGTCGAGTTGACGCACCTTGTCGGCGCCGTGTTCGTGGAGATCGAGCGAGATGCCGAGCGGCATCCGGTCGTCGACGGTCGGCCCGAGCACCCGGTCGCGGTCGTCGGGGCCGAGCGAGTACCAGAGCACCGCACCGGGCGTGCGAGGGTCCGGACGGCGCACGATCACCATCTCGCGGGCACCGGCCAGGCTGATCGCCGACCGCGCGGCCGCCACGGACATCTCGGCATCGAGCACAACCACGGGATCCATCGACGACTCCTTTGGTCGTATGAGTTGACCTGGGCGGACGGTGATACGAACGGCCGATCTGCGGGTTCAGCGTGGACGCCACACCCCGCCGCTGCCCGGGCTGGGCACCGGTGAGCCGGGCGCGGGTTGCGTCGTGGTGACCGGATCGCCGAGGCTGCCGTCCGGACGCGGCACTCGCACGGTGAAGGCCACGGTGCCGAAGCCCAGCCGGAACTCGTCGGTCATGGCGTCGCCGGCGCCGGTCACGCTGTAACCGGTGACCCGGACGTCGGTGAGCCTCACCTCGGTGGCTGCCGAGCCCGCCCCCCGATCGTGGGTCAGCATGGTCTGGGGCAGGGCGCGGCCGGTGGCGCAGTACTCGAGCAGTCGCGGTGAGGCGCTGCCACTGCGACAGGTCAGGATGAGGTCGGTCAGATCAGGCCGGTTGGCTCGGGCGCCGGTGCCGAACGCCCCGGTGGCGAGACTGCAGCTGAAGCTCCAGCTGTCGATCTCGATTTCGCCTTCGTGGCGGGCCGCCACCGAATCCCCGGTGATTCCCGGGATCGCCAGGTAACTGGGCATGCGTGCCTCCTACCTACGTGGGTGGTCGGAAGCTAGCGCTTGGAGTGCGATTGCGAAAGGGCGTTCAATTGCCTATTTGTCCGCCCGCTGGTGGAAGGTTGGGGGTGGTCGGCTGACCGTGTCCCGGTCGTCCGCCGGCGCAACCGGCCGCGAGCATTACTCTGCGGCCATGACGACCTTCGCCCTGACCCGCACCGACCACCCGACGCCCGCCGACGAGCGCGCCGCGATCGTGGCGAAGCCGGTGTTCGGGGCGAACTTCACCGACCACATGGCGCTGGCCACCTGGACCGACGGCTCCGGCTGGCACGACCGCGAGATCGTCGCCCGCCGTCCGTTCGAGCTGCATCCCGGCGCGGCCACCTTCCATTACGGCCAGGAGATCTTCGAGGGCCTGAAGGCTTACCGGCAGCCGGACGGCGGGGTCGCCCTGTTCCGTCCGGAGAAGAACGCCGCCCGCTTCGTCTCCTCGGCCCGCCGGCTGGCGATGGCCCCGGTGGACGAGGCCGACTTCGTCGCCGCCGTCACCGAACTGGTCGACCTGGACCGGGACTGGGTGCCTTCGCCGGACGGCGAGCAGAGCCTGTACATCCGTCCGTTCGAGATCGCCAGCGAAACCCTGATCGGCGTCCGGGCGGCCAAGGAGTACACGTTCTGCGTGATCGCCTCACCGGTCGGGCCGTACTACCCCGAGCCGGTGTCGCTGTGGGCGACCCCCAACTACACCCGGGCCGCCGCCGGGGGCACCGGCGCGGCCAAGTGCGGCGGCAACTACGCCGCCAGCCTGGCCGCCGCCGACGAGGCCGCCGAACACGGCTGCGGCCAGGTGATCTGGCTGGACGGCGCCGAGCACCGCTGGGTGGAGGAGTGCGGCACGATGAACATCATGTTCGTCACCGCCGCCGGCGAACTGGTCACTCCGTCGCTGACCGGCACCATCCTGGACGGCGTCACCCGCGACTCCATCCTGACCCTGGCGCCCGAGCACGGACTGCGTCCGGTGGAGCGCCGGATCGCCATCGACGAGGTCTTCGAGGGGGTCGGCAGCGGCGCGATCACCGAGGTGCTGGCCTGTGGGACGGCGGCCGTGGTCACCCCGATCGTCGGCTTCGCCGCCCCAGGCGTCAACGGCAGCGACCGCCGGTTCACCGTCGGCGACGGCGCGCCGGGCGCGATCAGCCAGGCCATCCGGGCCCACCTGCTCGACATCCAGTACGGCCGGGCCGAGGACAAGCACGGCTGGCTGCGCCGGGTGTAACCCGCTCGACCCAGTTTGTGGTTGATAAGTGCCGCACGAAACAGTGCGGTCTGCCCTCGACCCGTCTTCTGGTTGTTTTGAGGGCTTCCTGAGCGCCCCATTTCAACCAGAATCCGGTTCGAGCGCAGTCCATCCCCACCCACCGCTGCCATAACCACAAGAAGTAGGTTCGAGCCGGCGCAGAGCCGCGGTCGGGTCTAGAGCGCGTCGCGGCTGATCGGGCAGGACATGCAGCGGGGACCCCCGCGTCCGGAACCCAGCTCGGAGCCGGAGATCGCGACCACCTCGATGCCGGCCGCGGCCAGCCGCTCGTTGGTCTCGGTGTTCCGCTCGTAGGCGATCGCCACCTTGGCTTCGATCGCCAGGGTGTTGTTGCCGTCGTCCCACTGCTCGCGCTCGGCGGTCACCGGATCCAGGCCGGTGTCGATCAGCCGCAGCCGCTCGATGCCCATCGCGCTGGCGGCCGCGTCCAGGAATGGACGCAGCGGCTCGACCAGGACGCCACCGTCGGCAGACGGCTTCAGGGTGGCAGCGGCCAGCCGGTGCGCCACGTTCGGGTACATCACCATCGCGTCGGTGTCGACCATGGTGCAGATGGTGTCCAGATGCATGGTCGCCCGGTCCTGGTCGATCGGCACGGCCAGCACAGTGTGCGCCAGGCCCTGGGCGAACGCCGTCCGGGCCAGCCGCTCGGCGCCCGCCGGACGGGTCCGCTCGCCGACGCCGACCGCCAGCACGCCCTCGGCCAGCGCCAGCACGTCGCCGCCCTCGAGGAACTCCTTGTCCCAGCCGTGGATCCGCTCGGTGCCGGCGAACCGCGGGTGGAACTGGTAGATCAACTCGGTCAGCTGGGTTTCGCGCACCCGGGCCGGCATCGCCAGCGAGGTGATGGTGACCCGATCGCCGACCCAGACGCTGGAGTCACGAGTGAACAGCAGGTTGGGCAGCGGATCGATCAGGAACTCGTCGGAGGCGTGCAGCGCGGCCACCAGGCTGCCGGTGCCGGACACTTCGTCGTTGCGCAGGCCGGCCATCAGGATCTCGGCCAGATCCTCCGGGCCCTTGTCGCGCAGCAGATCGGTCAGGTAGTGCCGCAGCGTGTCACCCAGCCGCAGGTCGGTCATGGTGTGGGCGATGGCCGCCTCGCGCGCGTCCGCGTCAGCGAGGGTCTCGATCAGCAGTTGGCTGAGGTAGAGCACCTCCACGCCCCGGCTGCGCAGCGCGTCGGCGAACGCGTCATGCTCCTCCTGCGCCCGATCTACCCAGGGCAGCCCGTCGAAGAGCAGAGCGTCGTTGTTGCGGGGGGTCAGCCGGCGCAACTCGTTGCCGGGGCGGTGCAGCATGACGGTGCGCAGCCGTCCGACTTCGGAGCGGACGCCGTGCGGGAATTGTTCAGCCATGGCCCAAACCTTAAGGGTTCCTGGCCGAGTGTCACGATGAGGCTATGAGGCAACGCATTGCGGTGGTCGGTGGTTCCGGTCGGATGGGTGCCCGAGTGGTGCGGGCGTTGCGCGAGGCCGGTGCCACGGTGGTGCCGCTGTCACGGCGCACCGGCTTCGATCTGACCCGCTCCGGCTCGGACACCCTGACCCGTTCTCTGGAGGGCATGGAGGCCGTCATCGACTGTTCGGACGCCGCCGATCACCGGCGTGCGACCTTCGAGGCGTCGGCCAAGGCGTTGAGCCGGGCGGCCACCCGAGCCGGCGTCGGGCAGTTGGTGGTGGTGTCGATCATCGGCATCGACCGGCCCGGGCTGGCCCGAATGGGCTACTACCAGGGCAAGCTCGCCCAGGAACGGGCACTGGCTACTGGACCGGTTCCGGTGACCGTGGTCCGGTCGACCCAGTGGTACGGGTTCGCCGACCAGGTCTACGTCGCGCTTCGCCTGGGCCGCTGGGGTCGGATGGGCCTCGCTCCGGCGATGCGCATGCAGCCGGTCGCCGATGACGCGGTCGCCGCCCGACTGGCCCGGGCCGCGCTGGAGGCACCCGGCTCCACCAGGATCGAGTTGGCCGGTCCCGCACCGATGAGCGTCGCCGACCTGGCGCGCCGGGTGTGGGGCGCCCGCGGCGTCCGGGCCCGGGTCGCCGTGGTCCCCGTCCCCGGTCTGCCCGGCTTCACCGACGGCAGCCTGCTGCCCGGCCCGGACGCCGAACTCGACCCGACCACCGTCGAGGAATGGGTTGAGACGGAGGGCCTCAGCCGGCCAGCGGATTGACCCAGAGCGAACCTTGGCCGGACCCGGAGGTCGCGTTTACGAAACGTTGAGGTCGCTCGGGCAGAGTTCCTCGTGTTGGGGGGTTGAGCCACCACAAGGGCAGGACCGGAGTCGCGATTCGGGGGGACGCGAGATCGGTCGGGGGACTGCCCGACATGGTGAGAAGGATCGAGCCGGGTCGGAACGCAAGGGAGGAAGCGTTCCGGACCCGGCTCTCC